>JBKPFU010000077.1:0-13026 GCA_046728975.1 Actinomycetota bacterium
CGGCGACCTCTGGCCGCGTTGATCTACCTCCGCCGGCCCGAGATGGGAGACGCGGAGGCGCTCGTCGAGATGCTGGTGCGAGACGCACCGGAGACGGCTCGAGGCGTTGCACGCAGGACCACCCTCTCCCTGGCTCCATCGAGCTTTGAGGTTGACGCTCGCCGGCCGAACCTTGAGACTGTGGTTGCAAGGCCGGCCGCCCAGCGGCGTGGGCAGGCAGGGGAAAGGGAGAAGCAACATGCGGATCAAATGGATGGCGGTTAGCGCCCTGATGGCGCTGGCCGTGGGCGCCAGCATTGCAGGTGCCTCGCACGTGCCCCAGGTCGATCCGGCGACCGTTCCCGTGGGTTTCTTGGCGACGCACAGTGACGTCAGCGACTTCGACATCAGCCCGCTCGCGCGGGCGGTCAAGCATCACCACGCCGACGTCTTCGTCTGGCACCTGCGGCTCGGCCCGAACAGCGCGTTGGGCTGGCACACGCACCCGGGGCCGGCGATCGTGACGGTCGTCCGTGGCTCGCTTGGCTACCAGCAGGAGGTCAACGGCGAGTGCGTGACGACGTGGTACACGGCTGGAACGGGATTCATGGATCCAGGCTTCGGCCACGTCCACCGCGCCGTCTCGCGCGAAGATGGCTTCGACGCGTACACGACCTTCGTGCTTCCGAGTGGCTCACCTAGTCAAACCATTCCGGCTGATCCGCCGGACGCCTGCTCTTAGCATCCCAAGCCGCGAGGGGTTCCAGGTGCCCCTCGCGGCTGTTCTCTGGTGATCCGCGTCTCGGTTGAGGCCATGTCGGAACGGATTGCGCGCTGGAGCCACGAAGCGTCGCAGGCGTCTCAGCTCGGTAGTACGACGCTTCCGAGGCGATCTCGCCGTCGCACTGCACCCATCAAGGTCAAGAACCCATGCGCGAGCGGGCGCCACGACATCTCCGCAGCCCGTTACCCAGTAGTTCCTACGGACGCCTCATCAGCGCTGACACGGTTTCGCCTGGCCTGGCCGATTGACATCTTTCCGACGACAGGAAGGAGGTGTGCCATGCATATGCTCGGTCGGCATATGGGGTGGTCGCACCTGCTCATCTGCGCTCTCATCGTCCTTGTCGCCGCCCTCGGCGTGGCGTTTTTCGGCTTTGGAGTGACGCCGTGGATCATCCTCGGAGGAGCGTTCTGCGCCGCGATGATGGTCTCAATGATCTGGATGATGGTCGGGATGGGTAAGGGCGCGATGCACCGCCACTAACGCGGCGGGCATAGGAGGCCCCCAACGCCGAACTCGGGCGCGAGCGGCCTCGCGCGCGTTACATCCGGCTGTTCCGTAGGAACGCGACCAGGTCCGAGATCTGCCTCATCGTGAGCTGGCTCCGGTAGGTGGTGGGCATCACACCCGCCTGGTAGCCAGCCGCGATGGTCGCATTCGGATCGATGATCGACTCCCGCACGAAGGCGCTGCTCTTTCCCTTCAGCGTCTTGTCGAGGTTCGGGCCGACCGTCGCCTTCGTCCGCGGGGCGGCAAGCGTGTGACAGGTGCCACAGCCGGCCGAGAGGAAGACGCCCTTGCCGGCCGCCGCACCCGTCTCGCGACCCATCCCCTGCATCCCGGTCATCCCGGGTTGAGCCGGCGCGGCGCCGCCCTTCGCGCCCTTGCCGCTGTGCAGGAAGGCGATCAGATCGGCCATCTCCCCCTGCGTGAAGGTCGGCACCGGGATCTTCTCCTCGCGGAAGTGCGGGAGCATCGCCGGCAGGTGATCCCAGATCTGCCCGGACATGTCCGCGATCTCCCGCGCGGACATGTGCCCGCGCATGTAGTCGAGCGGCGGCGCGTCCTCGCCGCCTCGGCCGCCGTAGGAGTGGCGGTCGGAGCAGCGCTTCGACTCCCACAGGCGCGCTCCCTGGGCGGGATCCCCGATTTGGGCGATCGCGAGGTTCGCACCGCCCATGTGCCCCGCCGGAGCCGCCATCGCCGTGTGGGCGGAAGCGGTCACCGTCTTCGTCTTCGTGGCCGTCTCGTCACCGACGGCCCACCCAAGGATCGCCGCGAACGCGATCAGCAGTACGACGATCGCAATGAGGAGGCCGGCGAGGACTCCGGGCTTTTTCACAGCGAGACGACGATACTCCGCTTCCGGAGTGGCAACAACGCTAAGCCCGAGCCACGATCAACCGCCGGGCTCGTCCATCCCTGCCGTAACTCTGGCCGGGCTGCGTCCTGAGCCTGACTCGTAGCCGCGCGAGCGGCGCCTACATCCGCCGCGCGCCGACCCAGGTCGACGAGTACCAGCCGGAGATGCTCGAGATCTTGACCACGTCACCGGAGTGCGGTGAGTGGATGAAGCTCCCGCCGCCTATATAGATGCCGACGTGCCCGAGGCCGTTGAAGAAGACGAGGTCGCCCGGCGCAAGCTGATCGCGCGAGACCGGCGAGCCCATCCCGTATTGCGCCGCCGCGTTGTGCGGCAGCGAGATCCCTACCTGGGCGAAGACGTACATCGTGAAGCCCGAGCAGTCGAACCCGCTCGGAGAAGCCCCACCCCAGACGTAGGGCGTGCCGAGGTACTGCATCGCGATCCCGACCACCCCTCCCGCACGCGAGGGTGGCGGAGCCGGAGCGCTCGAGCCGCTTCCCCCGCTCGAGCCGCTGCCGCCGGCGACCGGGCCGGCGACCGTTTCGGCGAGCACCTGGGCCGTCGAATGCTCGGCCGAGATCTGCGCCTGGGCGCGGCGCTCGAGCGCCGCCTGGCGTGCTCTCTCAGCGGCTTGGAGCTGCGCGATCTCGCCGCGGATCGAGGAGAGCAGCGCACGGCGCTGGCCGAGCTGCCGCTGAACGGAAGCCTTGGCCGCGGCGCGCTCGGCGACGACCTGCGCCTGTTCCGCCTTCGCGTGCTTGAGGCGTAGGCGGCGCGCGCGGATCTCCTCGCGAGAGGCGATCACCTGCTTCAGGACGCCCGCGTCCTGACTGGAGACGCGGTCGACGGTGTCGAGCCGGTCGAGCATGTTGTCGAGGCTCGTGGCGCCGAAGAGAACCGCCAGCGTCGAGTCGTCCGAGCCCGAGGTGTACATCTCCACGAGCCGGCGCGAGAGCGTCGATTGTGCCTGCACGAGGTTCTTCCGCGCGATCACGAGCTGACGCGCGTTCTGCTTGAGGTCCCCCCGGATCTTGTTCAGCTTGATCGTCGCGGCGTTGTAGGCCTCGATCGCGTGCTCGAGGCTGGCGTCGAGCTGCTGAATCTGTCCGAGAACGCTCTGCGCCTCCGCCTGCTTCGAGGAGACAGACGGATCGGCGAGCGCGGGCATGGCAACGCACACGGCCGCAGCCGCGCCGAGCAGGAGTGCCAGCGCCCCACGTCTAGTCGAGCCGTGACAACTTCCCGTCGCTGGGCTCGCCGGGCGCCCCGGGGGGAGGGGCGGGTTCGTCACAAGCGCGGAACCCTAACAACCACGTCGGATGTCCGCAAACGACGTTCGACGCCGATTCGGCGGCGGAGGGCCGGTGCCGCTTGCGCGAACTCTGGTACGGTGCCGCCCCGTGCTGGCGGAGCTGGGGAGACTGCCTGTGCGGCTGGCCCTCGTTGCTGCCACCGCGCTTCTCATCGCGATCGTCCCGGCCGCGGTCGGCGCCGACTCGTCGAACATGCGCGAGCAGGCGTCTGCGCTTCGGCATGAAAACGTCTCGATTTCGGCACGTTCGCATACCGCCGTCCTGACGCTCTACGCGCTCGACAGCAAGCTCTCCAGTGTCCGAGGCGAGCTGGCTGCGCTCGACGCCAAGGTGCGCTCCGTGCGGGCGGAGCGGGCTGCCGCACGGCGCCACCTGCATGTTGCGCGCCACGTGCTCACGGTCTCACAGCGTCGCCTCGCCGCGCGACTCCGACTGCTGTACGAGCAGGGAGACACGGATTCCCTGGCGGTCGTCCTCGGCGCCAAGTCGCTGGATGACGCCCTCGCCGGGCTCGACGGCATCACCTTCGCGGCAAGGGAGGACCGCAAGGTGATCGCCGACACGGCGCTGAGCCGCCGACGCCTCGCGCGCTTGACCGCAAGCCTCGCCCGCCGTGAAGCCGAGTTGCAAAAGCTCGCTGCCCGAAAACGCTCGGAGCTGGGCACGCTTGCGTCGGCTCGTGCGGAACGTGCCGCGTACCTCGCCCAGCTGGCGTCGCAGCGGCAGCTGAATTCCGCCGAAATCGGGTCTCTCGAGAGCCGCGCCGAGGCGATCGACGCCGCGGCGAGGCGCCTCGCCCTAGCACGGGCGGCGGCCGCGCAGCCGGTGGGCGCAGCGCCCGCCCCGATCGCGGCGGGGAGCGGCACGATGACGGTGGTCGCGACGGGTTATGCGCTACAGGGACAAACGGCGACCGGAGCGCCGACCGGCTGGGGCGTAGTTGCCGTCGATCCGGCGGTGATCCCGCTCGGAACGCGGATGACGATCCCCGGTTACGGCGAGGGCGTCGCAGCCGACACAGGCGGCGCCGTCCAAGGTGCGACGATCGACCTCTGGTTCCCGTCGGCCTCACAGGCCTCCGCCTGGGGTCGCAGAACGGTCACGATCTCGCTGCACTAAGTAAACTTTTCGCCTCGCGGCCCCGAGGCGAGGAGAGAAGATGAGCGAAGCGCTCGAGGCGAGGGGGGCTGGCGGCGATTCGCTGCGCGTCCTGCTCGTCGACGATCACGACCTCTTCCGAACGGGGCTCCGGAACCTGCTCGAGGAACAGGGCGTCGAGGTCGTCGGCGAAGCGTCTGCGGGCGCGGAGGCGGTGCGCTACGTACGCGAGCTCGCGCCCGACGTCGTGGTCATGGATCTGAACATGCCGGGGATGAACGGCGTCGAGGCGACGAAGAAGATCACCGGCCTTGCGCCCCTTACGAAGGTCGTCGTCCTGACCATCTCCGACGAGGACAGCGACGTGATGGACGCGATCTTCGCGGGGGCGTGCGGATATCTCCTCAAGGATGCATCGATCCAGGATGTGATACGCGGCATCGAGGCGGCCGCGATCGGCGAGTCGCTCATCTCGCCGACCATCGCCGGCAAGGTCCTCGAGCGCGTGCGCGCCACCAGCGCCTCACCCGACGCCGCGAAGGCGATCCGGGCCGAGCTCTCCGAGCGTGAGATCGAGGTCCTGAAGCTGATCGCGAACGGCAAGGACAACGCTCAGATCGCCGGCGACCTGCACATCAGCCCCAAGACGGTCAAGAACCACATCTCGAACATCCTGATGAAGCTCCAAATCGAGAACCGGATCCAAGCGGCGGTCTACGCAGTTCGAAGCGGCATCGTCTGAGCGGCCACGGAGCCCGCGAAAAATGCAACGCGTAAGCGACCTGCATTTTTCGCGGTAGAGATCGAGAACCGCATTCAGGCTGCGGTTTACGCCGTCCGCAGCGGAATCGTCTGATCTACGGCTACGCAGCCTGCGATGCGCCCGCGTGGTCGCGCAGCGCCGCGAGCATCATGCGCAGCGTGTCGAGCTCGTCGATCGTCCGCAAGAGGCGGTTCGACAGCCTGGCGAGCTCCTTCGTCTTCTGATCCCGGTTGTCGTCCGTGAGCTCAGCCGCGGCCTCCGCAATGCTCCGCTCGATGCGTAGACGCTCCGCCTCGAGCGCCATCGTCTTCGCGTAGCCGTCCGTGAGCGTGAGCTCGAGACGATCACGCGCAGACTGGCATTCGACGGGCTCCAAGAGCAGCACGCGGATGCGGTCGCGAAGAGTTCGGGAGTCGATCGTCATGGTCGCCGGAAATCCCCCCAGGAGGGTGTGAAGGGATTATGGGCGGCTTTCGACCGCCGTTCATGGGCCGGACGGCCTATCTTCGCCCTGTGGGCGGCCCACCCCGCTTGACCGTCCCCCGAGCCGTTGCGAACAATGCGGGCATGCCGCGACGCCGGCTGGCCGTCCTCTTCGTCGCAGCGGTCGCAATCGCGACGTGCGTCTACCCCGCCTCGGCGGCCGACGGCACGCTCGCGAAGCGCCTTGCGCGCGCTCTCGCGGTGCCCCACGTTGTCCGCGCCAGCTCGGGTGCTCTTGCCTTCGATCTAACGACCGGGACCCCGGTCTTCACCCGCAACGAGGCGCGGTCGCTGGCGCCGGCCTCGAACGAGAAGCTTCTCGTGTCGTATACCGCTCTCGTCACGCTCGGTCCCGAGTACTTGATCGAAACCGACGTCCTCGGCCGCGGCGAGCTGGTCGGCACGACCTGGCGAGGCGATCTGATCCTTCAGGGGCACGGCGACCCGACGCTTTCGAGCGCGGATCTTGTTGTGCTCGCACGGCGCGTCCGGGCGGCGGGGATAAGGCTCGTCACGGGCGCCGTGTTCGGCGACGAGTCGTACTTCGACGCCCGGCGCACCGTGCCCGGCTGGAAGTCATCGTTTTACGTCAACGAATCGCCGCCGCTGTCCGCGCTGTCGGTTGACCGCGGGCGGTATGCCGGCCGCGTCGCGGCGAGGCCCGCGCTTGGCGCCGCGCTTTCCTTCCGGCTCGCGCTGCGCCGCGCCGGCGTCGCCGTTTCGGGCGGCACCGGGATCGGACGTGCCGCTCCTGACGCGCTCCCGCTCGCCGATGTCACGTCGCCGCCGCTTGCCGCGATCATCCGCTTCATGGATCGAACCAGCGACAACTTCACCGCCGAGCTGCTGCTCAAGCAGCTTTCCGCCGCCGGCGGCGGAATCGGGACAAGCGCCGGCGGGGCTGTGGTCGTACGCACCGCCCTCGCTTCGGCCGGCGTCCCTCTTCGCGGCGTCCGCGTCGTCGATGGCTCGGGCCTGTCGCGGCTCGACCGCGTGACCCCGCGGGCACTCGTCGGCGTGCTCCGCGCCGCATGGGAGAACCCCGAGATCCGTGGGCCCTTCCTCTCCTCACTCGCGATCGCGGGCGTCAACGGGACGCTGGAGGATCGGATGCGCCGTCCGCCGGCGCGCGGCAACGTCCTCGCCAAGACGGGAACGACCTCGATTGCCTCGGCGCTGTCGGGCTACGTCAAGCGGCGGTT
This sequence comes from Actinomycetota bacterium, assembly GCA_046728975.1. Classification (GTDB taxonomy): domain Bacteria; phylum Actinomycetota; class Thermoleophilia; order Gaiellales; family Gaiellaceae; genus JBKPFU01. The sequence continues at coordinate 6,989 of JBKPFU010000077.1, forward strand.
CGTTTTCTCGGTGATCCAGAACGGCAGACCCGTGTCGACCTGGTGGGCGCGGCGGGCCCAGGACCGGTTCGCGACAGTGCTAGCTGCTCAGTAGCTTCCTGAGGTCGCTCTCGTCGAGCACGGGCACGCCTGCGCGGCGCGCCTTCTCGAGCTTCGAGCCGGGGCTCTCGCCGGCGATCACGCCGGTCGTCCGCTTCGAGACCGAGTCCGAGACCTTCGCGCCGAGCCCCTCCAGCGCGGCCTTCGCCTGGTCGCGGCTGAGGGCTTCGAGGGTGCCGGTGATCACGTAGGTCGTGCCGGAGAGGGGGCCCTCGACCGGCTTGTCCTCCTCGCCGACCTGCAGCCGCAGGCCAAGGTCCTTCAGCTCGGCGATCAGCTTCAGGTTCTCCCTGTCCGAGAACCACTCCGCGATCGACTCGGCGCGGTCGGGGCCGATTCCGTCGACCTGCTCGATGTCCTCCTGGCTCGCCGCCGCGATCTTTTCGATCGTGCCGAAGTGCCGAGCGAGGCTCTGCGCGGTGACCCAGCCGACATCGGGAATGTTGAGCCCGAAGAGGACGCGGCTGAAAGGGACTCGCTTCGACGCTTCGATCGCGGCGACGACATTCGACGCCGACTTCTCCTGGAAACCGTCGAGCTCGAGTAGCTGCTCCTTCGTCAGCCGGTAGAGGGCCGGGATCGAGCGCACGATGCCGAGCTCCCAGAGGCGACGCACGAGCTGCTCGCCGACGCCTTCGATGTCCGCGGCCGCCTGCACCCAGTTGATCAGCGACTCCAGGCCGCGCGAAGGGCAGGCCCTGTTCGGGCAGCGGTGCATCGCCTCGCCCTCGGGCTTGACGATATTTGTCCCGCAAAGCGGGCACTTTTTCGGCATCTTGAACGGCTTCGTCCCACGCGCGTGCGGCAGCACCGGGCCGACGACCTGCGGAATCACATCTCCGGCGCGCTGGACGATCACCGTGTCGCCCTCACGGATGTCCTTGCGGTTGATGTCGTCCTCGTTGTGAAGGGTCGCGCGCGAGACGGTGACGCCGCCGACTTCGACCGGCTCGAGCATCGCCCAGGGGTTCAACGCGCCGGTCCGCCCCACCCGGATCGCGATCTTGAGCAGCTTGGTCTGCGCCGTCATCGGCGCCCACTTGAAGGCGCGCGCCCAGCGCGGACGCTCGTGCAGCGTTCCGAGGATCCGCTGCTGCTCGAGCGAGTCGACCTTGATCACGACGCCGTCGATCTCGTAGTCGAGCTCCGTGCGACGGCTCTCCCACTCGGCGCACGCTTCCGCGACCTCCTCGATCGACGCGAGCCGCTGCGCGAATGGATTCGCGCGGAACCCGTGCTCCCGCAGCCACTCGAGCGTCTCCCAGTGCGTGGCGAGATCGAGCCCCTCGCAGGCGCCGAGCCCGTAGACCCAGATCGACAGCTCGCGCTCGGCCGTAATGTTCGGGTTCAGCTGACGAAGCGATCCCGCTGCCGCGTTCCTCGGGTTCGGCGCAGTCTTCTTGCCCTCAGACGCGAGCCGCTCGTTCAGCCGATTGAACGCCGAGATCGGCAGGTAGACCTCGCCACGCACCTCCAGCACGGGCAGCGGCGTGTCCTCGTTCGCCCGCATGGTCAGCGGGATCGACTTGATCGTGCGGAGGTTCGGCGTGACCTCCTCGCCCTGGTACCCGTCCCCGCGCGTCGCGCCGCGGACGAACCGGCCGTTCTCGTACGTGAGCGAGACGGCCGATCCGTCGATTTTCGGCTCGAGCACGTAACCGATGGACTCGTCGGAATCCAGACGCCTGCGTAGGTCCTCTGCCCACTTCTGCAACGACTCGCCGTCGGTGACCTTGTCCAGCGATCCCATCGGCTGCAGATGCCGAACCTTCGTGAACTTCTCCGACGGTGGCGCTCCGACGCGCTGCGTCGGCGAATCCGGCGTGACGAGCTCGGGGTGCTCATCCTCGAGCGCCCGCAGCTCGTCGTAGAGGCGGTCGTACTCGGCGTCGGAGACCTCCGGATCGTCCAGCACGTGGTAGCGGTAGCTGTGATGGTTCAGGAGCTCGCGCAGCTCGGCGGCGCGGGCTTCCACCGTTGTCGCTGCCATTGAGCTGATGCTAGCGACGGCGTACGCTTCCACCCGTGGGGCGCTTCTTGGTTCTCGGGGCGGCGCTCGCGCTCGCCCTTCCGGCCGCGGCAGCCTCCGAACGCTCGGCCCTCTACTTCTTCCGTACGCCGACCTCGAACATCGGCTGTGTCTACGGCGGCGCCTACCTGCGCTGCGACGTCCGCGGCGGGATCAAGCCTCTTCCTCCCCGCGACCCGAATTGCATGCTCGACTGGGCCGGCGGCTACACGCTCTCCGCGCGCGGCCGGGCGGAGGTGCTTTGCGCCGGGGACACGGCGCTGAACAGGTCAAGGAACGTCCTCCGCTACGGCCGGACTTGGCGTCGAGGCGCGTTCAGGTGCCTGTCGCGACGGATCGGCCTTCGGTGCAGAAATGCGAGCGGCCGCGGTTTCTTCCTCTCGCGCCAGCGCTCGTACCGGTTCTAGCAGGGTTTGGCGGAATTCGGCTCGTCGCCGGGGCGCGATGGGCGGTGCGAGAAAAGCACGAACCGGCTGGGTGAGTTCGTTACGTCAAGCAAGCGTAGGCTGTGACCGAGGACGCCGCCTCGCGCCGTTCCAGCGCGTTCCGGCGGCTCAGCGCGTATCGCCAAGCCCTGCTAATACTGGACCTCGACGAGGTAGAGGCCCCAGGGCGGCGCGGTCGTGCCCGCCTCCGATCGCGGCCGGCCACCAAGGAGGCTCTCGATTCGCTCCGGCGGCAACTCGACCATCGTCCCGACGAGGGTTCGCACCATATGGCGGAGGAAGCTGTCGGCGGTGATCTCGAACTCGAGCGCCTCACCGCGGCGGTGCCACGCCGCCGATGTGACGGTGCGGGTGAATACTTCGTGCTCCGTCTCGGCCGGCGTGAACGCGCGGAAGTCGTTCTGCCCGCGCAGCAGGTCGGCCGACTCGGCCAGCGCCTCCTCGTCGATCGGCCGCGGAAACCACCAGGCGCGGCGAGCCTCGAAGGGCGACGGCGCGCGTCGGCGGTAGACGCGATAGCGATAGGTGCGCGCGCGGGCGGAGTGACGGGCGTGGAAATCGGGCTCTGCCGCTTCGACGGCAATCACCGCCACGTCGTCGGGGAGCGCGGCGTTCAGCGCCTCGGCCGCGCGCCCTACCGGCGGTCCCTCGTGGACTTCGACCGAGGCAACCTGCGCGAGCGCGTGGACTCCGGTGTCGGTACGCCCCGCCACGGCCAGGCTCTCCCAGCGTGGGCAAACGGTGTCGAGCGCGGCTCGCACGGTGCCCTCCACTGTCCGCTGGCCGGGCTGGGCCGCCCAGCCGCGAAAAGCGGTGCCGTCGTACTCCAGCGTTAGCTTCAGACGCACGTCAGGGCATCCTGACGCCTGTTGTAAGGTGTGTTTTACGCTCTATCAACTTGCGAGTTGATTGATATACTCTACTCGTGACCGACCGCAACCGGTTCCTGCTTCAGCGCGTTCAGCCGGCACTCACGGGATTGATCGACGGCTCGCTCTCCACGATCGCGCCGATCTTCTCGGTCGCCTTGTACACGCATGAACCTCATGTGGCCTTCATCGCGGGGACGGCCACGGCGATCGCGGCCGGCATCTCGATGGCCTACTCGGAAGGGCTCTCAGACACAGGCGAGTTCACAGGGCGGGGGAACCCGGTCGCGCGCGGAGCGATCACCGGCGTCGGCACGTTCCTGGGCGGGATTTTGCACACCCTCCCCTTCCTGATCCCGCATTACGAGGCGGCGATCATCTTGGCGGCCGTTGTCGTCGCGTTCGAGCTCGTCACGCTCGCCTGGCTACGGTGGAGGTTCTTCGAGACGAGCTTCGTCGGCTCGCTCGGCTACGTCACGCTCGCCGGGCTGGTGATCGTCGGCGTGAGCGCCGGCCTCGGCATCAGCGGCTAGTCCACCCGTAGCGTGAGGCCCTCGACGCCGCGGACGACGACCTCGTCGCCAGGATCCGCGCCGTTGCTCGACCGCGCCGCCCAGAGCTCGCCGGCGATCCGAACGTGCCCGTCCGGATGGCAGGGGCTCACAACGACTGCCGTCTCTCCGATCAACGCTTCGGCTCCCGTGACCGCTCGCCGCCGCCGCGACCAGTGCATCAGAACGAGGCTCTCGGTGACGTCGAGCAGACCGCCGACGACCACCGCCACCAGGCCCCACGGCCACGGCACGATGAAGACAGCGAGCAGGATGCCTCCGAGGAGGAGCATCCGTGTTGAGGTCTAGGCGGGCGTGGCGGGTGCGCCCGTTTCCTGCTCCTCTTCGACCTCTGCCGGGCGGGCGATCCGGACGGGACGCTCCGGAGGGACGTAGTCCACGAGCTCCAGATACGCCATCTCGGCAGCGTCGCCGAAGCGCGGCCCGATCTTGACGATCCGCGAGTAGCCTCCGTCGCGATCGGCGAAGCGCGGCCCAACCTCGCTGAAGAGCTTGTGGACGACGTCCTGGGAGCGCAGGACCTTCAGCGCCTGCCGTCGGGCGTGCACATCGCCGCGCCGTGCCAGCGTGATCATCTGCTCGGCGACGGGCCGGACCTCCTTTGCCTTCGCAACCGTTGTCTTGATACGCCCGTGCTCGATGAGCGCGCCGGCCAGGTTCGAATAGAGCGCCTTACGGTGCGAGGCGTCTCGACCGAGCTTCCGACCTGACCGGCGGTGGCGCATCCTTAGACCGCGGCCCCGGCCTCGTCGCCGCGGAGCGTCAGCCCGTGGGCGCCGAGGGTCTCCTTGACCTCCTCGATCGACTTCTTGCCGAAGTTCGGGATCGCGGCGAGCTCGTTCTCCGTCTTCGTGACGAGATCGCCGATCGTCTCGATGCCAACCCGCTTCAGGCAGTTGTAGGAGCGGACGCCGAGCTCGAGCTCCTCGATCGGGAAGTTCTCCATCCCGTGCGCGAGCGCAGGCTCCGCCTGCTCCTGCGCGGCCGCCTCGCCGAAGCCCTCGATCCGGTCGAGATCGGTGAAGATCGCGAGCTGGCGGATGAGGATCTCGGACGCCTGGCCAATCGCATCGCGGGGATCGATCGAACCGTCGGTCGTGACGTCGAGGATCAGCTTGTCGTAGTCGGTGCGCTGGCCGACGCGGGCCGCCTCGACGTCGTACGACACCCGCCGCACAGGGGAGAAGATGGAGTCGACCGGGATGACGCCGATCGTATGCTCGGGCCCACGGTTGAGCTCGGCCGGCACGTAGCCCCGGCCGCGGCCGATCGTCAGCGTGACCTCGAGCTTCCCCTTCTCCGACAGGTTCGCGATTTCGAGATCGGGGTTGAGGATCTCGAGCTCGGCGGGCGCCTCGATGTCGCCCGCGGTGACGGCGCCGGCGCCGCGCTTGTTCAGGCGCACCTCGATCTCCGGCGATTCGCCGTGCAGCCGGCAGATCAGGCTCTTGAAGTTCAGGAGGATGTCGGTCACGTCCTCGCGAACGCCCGGAAGCGTCGTGAACTCGTGCGCGACGCCCTCGATCTTCACCGAGGTGACGGCTGCGCCCTCGAGCGACGAGAGCAGCACACGGCGCAGCGAGTTCCCGAAGGTGTAACCGAAGCCGCGATCGAGCGGCTCGATCTGGAAGATCCCGCGGTTCTCGTCGATCTCCTCGTGGACGATCTTCGGAACCTGGAATTCCATCGTGCTGGTGCGTGTTGCCATTGCGTCCTTTCGTTCTTTCGTTACTTGGAGTAGAGCTCGACGATGAGCTGCTCGGCGACGGGGGCGTCGATCTCCTCGCGCTCGGGCTGCTTCAGAACTTTTCCGCTCAAGCCGTCGTGGTCGGCCTGGAGCCACGGCGGCACGGCGGCGGTCAGGTCGGTGGCATCGCGAACGACCTGCTCCGCAGAGCTTCCCTGGCGAAGCGCAACCGACTCATCCGGGCGCACCTGATAGCTGGGGATGTTCACGCGCCGTCCGTTGACGGTGAAGTGACCATGCCGGACGAGCTGGCGCGCCTGCGCGCGCGACGCCGCG
>JBKPFU010000078.1:0-16247 GCA_046728975.1 Actinomycetota bacterium
GCGGTCGCCGTCGTCTGTGGACTGGCCTACGCAATCCCCGTCTCGATCGCCTCGATGCTGACCTTCAACTTCCTCTTCCTGCCGCCGGTGCATACGTTCGAGCTTCGGGAGTCCGAGAACTGGGTGGCGCTGACCGTCTACCTGGCGACCGGTGTGGTGGTCGGAGAGCTCGCAACGCGGTCGCGACGCCTGGCACAGCAGGCCGTCGAAGCCGAGACCCTGCGTCAGAGCGACGCCGTCAAGACCTCCGTTCTTCGCGCCGTCAGCCACGACCTCCGCTCACCGCTCACGGCGATCCGGGCCGCGACCGAAGGGCTCGTAAACCCCGCGCTCGAGCTCGGACCATCGGAACGCGAGGAGCTCTTCGAGACGATTCGGATCGAGGTGCGCCGTCTCGAGCGCCTCGTCGACAACCTGCTCGACCTATCACGGCTCGAGGCGGGTCCCGCGCTGCGACACCCGGAGCTGTGGACGACCGACGCCCTGCTCGCGCGCGCCCTCGAGCAGCTCGGCGGCGACGCCGACCGCGTGCGGGTGGAGCTGCCTCCCGACCTCGCGCCGGTTCGGGTCGACGCCGCGCACGTCGAGCGGGTGCTCGTCAACCTGATCGAGAACGCGCTGAAGTTCTCCTCGCCGACGGATCCGGTCGAGGTCGAGGCCGTTCGTGAATCGGATCGTGTCGTCGTCCGCGTACGCGACCGCGGTCCCGGCATCGCCGAGGGGGACAGGGACCGGATCTTCGAGCCGTTCGAGCGCGGAAGCGATGTGGGCCGGGGGAGCGGCCTCGGTCTCGCGATAGCGCGCGGGTTTGCCGAGGCGAACGGCGGCCGGGTCGGGGTCGAGCCGGCGGATGGCGGTCGGGGCGGGTCCGTCTTCGTGCTCGAGCTTCCTGCCGTAGCCGAGCCCGCGGCACTGCCGAGGTGAGCGACCAGCGCATCCTCGTCGTCGACGACGAGACTCAGATCGTGCGGGCCCTGCGGACGAGCCTCCAGGGCAAGGGCTACGAAGTCGACGTCGCCGGGACTGCGGAGCAGGCCCTGGCGAGCGCCGCGATGCGCCCGCCGAACGGCATCATTCTCGACCTGGTCCTCCCGGACGGGAGCGGCATCGATGTCTGCCGCGAGCTTCGCCGGTGGATCAACGTGCCGATCCTCGTCCTGTCGGCGGTCGGCGACGAGCAGGAGAAGGTCGCGGCTCTCGACGCCGGTGCGGACGACTACGTGACGAAACCGTTTGGAATCGACGAGCTGCTCGCGCGGTTGCGCGCGGCGCTACGACGCGTCGACGCGCCTACTGAGGCGGTGGCCGATCTTGGGGAGCTCGTCGTCGACCTCGAGCGGCGGTTCGTGACGCTGCGCGGCGAGCCCGTGTCGCTGACGCCCACGGAGTTCGACCTCTTGCGCGTCTTCGTGCGCAACGAGGGCAGGCTCCTAACCCATCCGATGATCCTGCGTGAGGTGTGGGGCCCGGCGTACGGCGACGAGTCCCACTACCTCCACGTCTACGTCTCGCAGCTCCGCCGGAAGATCGAGCCCGACCCGACGCGCCCACGGTTCATCCTGACCGAGCCGGGCGCGGGATACCGCCTCGTTCGGCCGTCTTGAGCGCATCTTGAGACGTGACGGCGCAATTTTGAGACGGCGCTGACCTCCCCCGGCGTACGTTGACCCCGTGGCGCTTCTCGCTCGATTCATCCCCCTGCTGGACCGTGGCCGCCGTCGCCTGCGCCGGACCGCTCGCGCGGTTACCGGCCGGCTCAGGATGGTCGTCGTCCCGCTACTCGACCCCAAGCAGACCCGTCACGCGCTCGACCTCGCCTGCAAGCTCGCGGCCGATCGAGGCGCGCGCATCCTCCTCATCGCGCCGCTGTTCGTCGAGTCCGAGCTTCCGCTCGATGCGCAGTTCGACGACGAGGAGGCGGCGCTCAGGGCGGAGCTCGACCGTGAGCGCGCGCTCGTCGAAAGCTATGGGATCAGCGCGCACGGGCAGATCGTGCGCGCGCGGCACGGTCAGCTGGGGCGCGGTCTCGCCGAGGTTGCCGAGGATGTACGCGCGTCGCTGATCGTCATCGGAGCGCCTGTCGATTCGCAACGTGGATTCCGACGGCCCTTCTCGCGCGATGTCTGGTCGGTGCTCCACGACGCGCCGTGTCCGGTGATGATCGCCACGGGAAGGCCCCGAGTGCGCGCACGAGCGGCGGCGTGAACTCCACTGTCGAGGCACCTGCGGCGCGATCTCTGAAACGGGCGATCGTCGGCCGCCCGATGGCGACCGGCGAGCTCGAGGAGACGCTCCTTCCGAAGACGCTCGCCCTGCCCATCTTCGCGTCCGACCCGCTCTCGTCCGTTGCCTACGCGACCGAGTCCGCTCTCATCGTGCTCGTCGCCGCCTCTGCCTCCGCGGCTCACCTGGTCTTCCCGGTCTCGCTGGCGATTGCCGCCCTGCTGGCGATCGTCATCATCTCGTACCGGCAGACCGTCCGCGCCTACGAGACGAGCGGGGGCGCGTATGTCGTCGCGAAGGACAACCTCGGCACGCTGCCGAGCCTCGTGGGGGCCGCCGCCCTGCTCACCGACTACGTGCTCACGGTAGCCGTCTCGATCGCCGCGGGGATCTTCGCGGTGACTTCGTTCGCTCCATCGCTCGGTCCGCACAAGGTGGTGCTTTCACTGGCCTGCCTCGGCGTGATCGTCTTCGTCAACCTCCGTGGTGTTCGCGAGTCGGGCTTGGCGTTCGCGCTTCCGACGTACGCATTCGTGACGGCGATGCTGGCACTGGTCGTCGTCGGGCTCGCGAAGACGATCTTCGGGGAGACGCCTGACGTGGTCGTCCCCGACCCCGTCGCGGCCGGCGCCGGCGGCGTCACCCTCTTCGTCCTGCTCCGCGCCTTCTCGTCGGGCTCGACGGCGCTGACCGGCGTCGAGGCGATCGCGAACGGCGTCAACGCCTTCCGTAAGCCGCACGGGAAGAACGCAGCGGCGACGCTGGCGATCCTCGGCGCGATCGCGATCACGCTCTTCCTCGGCGTCTCCTACCTGGCCGTCCAGGAGCACGCACGCCCGAGTGAGACAGCGTCGGTGGTGTCCCAGATCGCCCGCGCGACCTTTCCCGACGGCTCGGCCGCGGGCTTCATGTACTACGCGGTGCAGGCGACGACGCTCTTGATCCTCGTTCTCGCGGCGAACACCTCGTTCCAGGGGTTCCCACGGCTCGCTGCGCTGCTGGCCCGAGACGGGTTCGCGCCGCGGCAGTTCACCAACCTCGGCGACCGGCTCGTCTTCTCGAACGGAATGCTCGTCCTCGCGACACTGGCCGGCCTGCTGATCTGGATCTACGGCGCGAACGTCAATTCGCTGATCCACCTGTACGTGATCGGCGTCTTCACCGCGTTCACCCTCTCGCAGGCCGGCATGGTCCGGTACTGGAAGCGCGTCCGGGAGCCGGGCTGGCACTACCGCGCGATCGTCAACGCCGTCGGCGCGAGCGCGACCGGGCTCGTCACGGCGATCGTGATCGTGACGAAGTTCGCGGCCGGCGCGTGGATCGTGACTGTCGCGATCCCGGCGCTCGTGCTCCTCTGCTACGCGACCCGCCGCCATTACCGGGGGATCGAACGGCGGCTTCGGGCCGGGGCGGACGCGGTCGTCGCGGCGCCGCCGCCGACGAACACGACGCTGCTCCTCGTCGAGTCGATCGACGAGGCGACGGCTGACGCCCTCTGGTTCGCGCGAACGACGAGCGACGGGGGGTTCCGCGCGATCCATGTCCCCACGCGGGACACCGATTCCGGCATCAAGCCGCGGTGGTTTCGCTTCTCCGACGAGCAATCGCACCTCGAGGTGCTCGACGGGTCGCTCGGCGTGACGGAGGCCGTGCTCGAGCAGGTCTGGCGGCGGCCGCGCGGCGAGTCGAGTTTCGTCACGGTGGTGATTCCCGAGCTCTTCCGCCGCGCGGCGCTGGGCGACGCGATCAGGCGGCCGCGCGAGCTGCTGCTGAAGCTGCGGCTGCTCTCCGAGCCGGGTGTTGTAGTCGCGGACGTGCCTGCCCTCGCGGGATCCACCGAGGGGTCTCCGGAGGGTGCGGCCGTGCGCGTGCTTGTCTCGGATGTCAATGCGGCTTCGATGCGGGCGGTCAACTATGCCCGCGCCCTCGGGATCAAGGACGCGCGCGCGGTCAATTTCGCCTTCAGCGCCGAGGACGGCGAGGCGATTCGGCGCGAGTGGAATGCCCGCGGCCCGCAGATCCCGCTCGAGATCGACGAGGCGCCGTATCGCGATATCGGGACCCCATTGCTCTCGTATCTCCGCGAGCTGACCGACGGTGGCAGGACGGAGGTGATCGTGGTTATGCCGGAGCTGGTCGTCCGCGGCCCGAGCCGCGCGCTCCACAGCCAGCGCGCCCTCTACGTCAAGCGCCTGCTCCTGTTCGAGCCGCGGGTGATCCTGGCGTCGGTCCCGTACCAGCTGCTGCGCTGACCGTCCGCGGCCCTACGACCCGAGCAGCGTCTCGTTGAAGAAGCCGACCACCCGGCGCTCGTACTCGCGCGGCCGGTCCGTGAGACCGTGCGTGTGCGAGGTGTCGACCTTCCAGATCTGTTTCGGCTCACCGGCGGCCTCGTAGTACTCGGGGTTGTTGTCCTCGCCGCCCGCGCCCTTCGTCGCGTAGATGAAGAACACGGCCGTCGGCGCGATCTTGGGCGCGAGATTCTTCAGGTTCGGCGGTGGCAGCTGGTTTGCGAAGACCGCCATGCCCGCCGTCGTTACCGCCGAGACCGCGATCTCCGGCAGCTTCGACGCGCGCACGTGCACGACGTCCTCGCGCACGGAGCGAGCGCCCGCACCGTCCGAGACGATCGCTTTCAGCCCGTTCGTCTCGGCGGCGGCCTGCAAGAGCGCCTCACCGCCGACCGACAGCCCGACCCCGCCGATGCGGTTCTCGTCGACGTCGGCACGCGCGCGGAGGAAGCGCAGCGCTCCCTTGAGGTCGCGATCGAAGTCCCAGCCCAACGCGTTCGGATCGCCCTCGCTCTCGCCTTCGCCCCTACGGTCGAAGACGAGCACGCCGTACCCGTGGCGGACGAGCATCCGCGCGTGCTTCTGCGTCCCCTTCTTGCCGGGGAAGACGATCACGGTCGCCCGGTTCTTCGAGGGGACGAACCACCCTTTCAGCCTCAGGCCGTCGCTCGTGTCGAATGCGACCTTCTCGTACGGCGCGCCGAGGTTCCCAGTGTCCGTCTTCGTCCGGGCGGCGTGTGTGAACCCGTACGAGAGCGAGAGCGGGAACAGGACGAAGAACACGACGAGAAGGCTGGCGACGCCCAGGAGGAGTCGTCGCGTGTAACGCCAGATGTGCCTGTCATCGCGTCGTCTCGACCGCCAGAGCGTCGCGATGCCGACCGCGACAAGGACGATTCCACCCACGAGCGCGAGGAGGCCCGTGTAATCGTCGCCGGACAACCCGTCCTTCGGGCCGTAGTACGCGGGCTCGATCGCGCCGATGACGATCCCGAGGATGCCGAAGAACAGCGCGAGCACAGCCCGGAATCCCGCTCGGAGCCGCGGATAGGCCACGGCGGCGACGCCGAGGACCGCGAGCGGCACGAGCCCGCTGACGAGGTGATCACTCGCTGAAATGCCCGGCTCAGGCTGCAGGAAGTTGTCGTCGAGCAGATGGACGGCGATCGCCAGGAAGCCGGCGAGGGCGAGCTTCGTCTCGAGGGTCGCCGCCCGCACGCGCTCGAGCACCCCTTGCCGCTCGGACAGCCGATCGGCGGCCACGCCCATGCCGCGACCCTCTCACGGCGCGCGGCTTGGTTCAACGGGCGCGGCTCGACGCGCGCCCATTTCACCGGTGAGTCGATCTCAGCTCGCCGCCAGACCGGCGACCGTACCGGGCAAGCCTCCCATGAGCCGAGGGCGCCTCCCGTGAATGACCAGTGAGTTCGGGTCATTCGTCAGCCGAAGCCGAAGCGCACGATCCGTTACACAGAGGTTCCGAAAAACGAAGGAGCGCCCGGAGGCGCTCCTTCGTTCGCCGAGCCGATTTCGCTTTCGTCCACCGTTCTCGCTGACCTTCGGCTTCCGCCTAGTGCCTTCGAGCTCGGCTTCGTCCTACTTGCGCTCCGTGCTCGGCGCGGATGGGAATCTAGGAGAGGACCGGTTGCTGCACAAGGGCAGCGAAAAGAAAAACCTCGCAATTTGGGAACTCGAGTTTTTGGATCGCCAGTTTGCGCGGTCGCGGATCAGAACTCGCCGGCGCTCCAGACGCGCTGGTGGAAGCGGCGCGCCAGCGGGTCGAACACCGCGAGGAACCTCTTCTTCGCTTGGGTCGCCTTCGCATCGGCGGTCCACGCGGCGCGCAGGTCGGCGTCGGGCTTCGGAGGCCCGCAGCCGGTTCGGCCGAACAGCCAGTCGCGGTAGTGCCAATCGGCTGCGATCGATGCGTGCGCCGCCTTCTGAAACAGGTCGGAGGCCTGTAGCGCTGCCGCGTTGTCGGGAACGGAGAGCGCGGCGACCTGCTGGAGGAGGCTCTGGCGGTTCCGCTGCACGCTGTTCAGGCGCTCGACGGCGGCATTCGCCGACAGGTCGCAGTTGACCGCTCCTCGAACGGCCGCCGCGATCTCGCGCCGTCCTTCGCTCGACTGGTCGAGGAAGTTTTCGAGCTTCCCGACGAACGGGCGCAGGTCGCTCCCGCGCTTGTCGGAGGAGCCGTTGCTTGCGAGGACGAGCGCCGTGGTCACAGCGGTGACGACTGCGAGCGCGACGACCGCCACGAGCACGGGCAGGAGCCGCCCGCGCGGCTGGGGCGGCGGGGCCTCGCCCAGCGCCACGGTCGGCGGCCGCCGACCGGGCTCCAGGCTTGGATCGTGCTGAAGGATTGCCCGCTCGAGCTCCTGGAGCCCCGAGCTCGGCTCGATCCCGAGCTCGTCGCTGAGCGTCTCGCGGGTGCGGCGGTAGACCTCGAGCGCCTCGGCCTGTCGATCCGAGCGGTAGAGAGCGAGCATGAGCTGCCCGCGGGGGCGTTCCCGGTACGGCTCGCGGGAGATGAGCTCCTCGAGCTCCGGCACGACCTTTGCGTGACGCCCGAGCGCGAGGTCGACCTCGATCCGGTCCTCGACGGCTGCGAGGCGGGCGTCCTCCAGCCTCGCACCGGCATCCCGACCGAACGGCTCGGAGTCGAATTCGGCGAATGCAGGGCCGCGCCAGAGGCCGAGCGCCTGCTCGAACCGCTTCGCGGCGCGATTGGCGTCACCGCTCTCGAGCAGCTCGCGCCCCTCCCGGGCGAGGCCTTCGAAGCGGTCGAGGTCGAGCTCTCCCTCCTCGACCCGGAGCGAGTAACCGGGCGGCTTCGTGAGGACGCGGTCGGCTCCAATCGCCTTTCGCAGCTGCGAGACGTAGACCTGGAGCGCCTTCGTGGCGGTCTCCGGCGGCTGCTCGCCCCAGAGTGCGTCGACCAGCTCGCTCGTCGAGACGACACGATTCCGGTTCAGCAGCAGGAGGGCAAAGAGCGCGCGCGGCTTTGCAGCCGGCAACGGGACAGGACGTCCCTCGGCGACCGCTTCGACCGGCCCGAGGACGCGGAGCTCCATGTACCCAATGATGATCGCACGTCCTGACCGCGCGGCCTTAACCCGGCATTTGGCGCCGCTTTACCGCGACCCCCGATGGTGCGGGCAGTTCAACGAAAGGAGACGTCATGAAGACGTTGCTCATCATCCTCGGGGCGTTCTCGGTGGTCGTCGGCGCGGCGTGCGCGTCGTCGTCGCACCGCTCGGTTGCCGCGACGCCGGCGGCGGCGAAGCGGTCGTGCGAGCTGATCTCGCTGCCCCCCGCTGCGCGGGCGCGCCAGGAGGTGCTCTGGGGACACATCAAGTCCCTGGATCCCAAAGGACGGCGGTTCGAGATGCGGTTCGATCCGGCGCTGTTCCTCAACGGTGTGACCGCCGACCGCGCGGCGGCGCAGGACGGGCGGGAGGTGACGAACGACTACTACGTCGTCGACGAGACCCACCGCCTGCTCACCTATGTCGTCGCGCCGAAGGCGCACGTCACCATCCTCACGCGAGGACGGTGCATGACGACCGAGATCGGCGTTGCCGAGCTCTCGCAGATCCTCAAAGGGAAGAACCCGAAAGGGCGGCGGCTCTTTGGCCGCACCGCGTCCTTCGGCTTCTGGATCCGCGTGGACTACCACTACCCGAACCCGGTCGTTTCGCTCGACCAGCAGTACCAGCCGTAATCGGGTCTCGCGTAGACGCTAGGGCGCCGGGTCTAACGGCCCGGCGCCTCGTCTAATCCGCTTCCGCAGCGGCGGGAGCTGCGACCGCCTCTTCGCCCTCGCGTGCGCCGGCGGGCGCCGGCGCTGGTCGCAGCAGCGTCCCGATGAGCCCTCCCGCAACCGCGAAGAGCGCGCCCGCGAGGAACGCGGCGTGGTAGCCGCCGTTCAACGCATCCTTCGCGGCTTCACCGGCGGCGAGCAGCGTGTCGGTTCGCGACGCGGCTACGCTGGCAAGGATCGCGAGCCCGAGGGCGCCGCCCATCATGAACGCCGTGTTGACGACGCCGGAAGCGAGGCCGGACTCCGTCGGGGCGACGTCGCTCATCGCGGCGAGCAGCAGCGGGTTGAAGGACATGCCGCCCCCGAAGCCGAGCAGGATCATGCTCGGCAGCACGTCGACGACGTAGCTCCCGTCCACGGGCGCGCGAGCGAACAGCGCGATCCCGGCCGCGAACAGCCCCATCCCAACGATCAGCGGTGTCCTGATGCCAAAGCGCATCACCAGCTTCGCGGAGAGGCCGAGGGAAAACGCGCCCATGATCAGCGTCGCGGGGAGGAAGGCGAGCCCGACCTCGAGCGGGCTGTACTCGAGGATGCGCTGGAGATACAGCGCCGAAAGGAAGAACCACGCGAACATCGCTCCCGCCATCAGGACGCCGACGACGTTCGCGGTTGCGACGTTGCGGAGCCTGAACAGGCCAAGCGGCATCAACGGGGCCGAAACCCGCGCCTCGATTGCGAGAAAGACGGCGAGCAACGCGGCCGCGCCCGCGAGGAGGCCGAGTGTCTGGGCCGACGTCCAGCCGGCGTCGTTGCCGTTGACGATCGCGTAGACGGCGAGCATCAGCGATGCCGTCACCGTGACCGCGCCGGCCACGTCGAGGCGGCCGGTCGCCGCCGCCGGCCGGTCGCTCGGGAGCAGGGCGAGCGAGAGGACGAACACCGCGACGCCGATCGGAAGGTTGACGAGGAAGATCCAGTGCCAGTCGAGCACGTCCGTCAGTACGCCGCCCAGAAGCACGCCGGCCGTGCCGCCGCCGGAGGCGACGAACCCGAAGACGCCCATCGCCTTCGCGCGCTCGCCGGTTTCGGTGAAGAGCGTCATGATCAGCGAGAGCGCGACGGCCGAGACGACCGCACCGCCGAGGCCCTGGATCGCCCGCGCTCCGACGAGAAACCCCTTCGACATCGCGAGGCCGCAGGCGAGCGAGGCGAGGGTGAAGAGCGTGATGCCGATCAGGAACAGCCGCCGGTGGCCGAACAGGTCGCCGAGCCGGCCGCCGAGGAGGAGAAAGCCGCCGAACGTGAGCAGATACGCATTCACCACCCAGGCGAGGGACGACTCGGAGAAGCCGAGATCGGCGCGGATCGACGGCAGCGCGACGTTCACGATCGTCGCGTCGAGGACGATCATCAGATCGCCGAGGCAGAGCACGAGGAGCGCGATCCAGCGCCTGCGGGCGTCCATCGTCATCGCTCGCTCGAGCCTTCCACTCCGGCCATCCTCCCCTCGAACGAATTCTGCAGCGTCAGCCTTCCGGCATGAGGGCTCCTGACCCCGCAGGCTAACTTCGGGCCTGCAGCGAGGTCGTACTGAGTATGGGAGGCGGCTTTGCAACGGTCGCCGAAGACGACGGCGTCCGCTTCAGGTCGGCTGACGTAAACGGCTTCACGGTCACGGAGCTCCTGTTCCCGCCGCAGTACAGGCAAGCCGCGTTCGAGCCGGAGCTGCCGTACATCGCCGTCGTGCTCGAGGGCGGGATGCTCAAGACCTTCCGGCGGCGGACGATGGATTTCGACGGCGCGTGCGCGCTGATCATGCCCGCGGGCGCCGCACACAGTGCCCGTTTCGGCGCGAACGGCGCCCGTGTCGTAGCCGTCAGGGCCAAGGATCCGTCGGGCTCGATCGCCGCGGTTCTCGACCGGCTCGCCGACCTCCGCGGGCCCGGTTTCACCCGGCTGGGGTGGCGCCTCGCGGCCGAGCTTCGCGCCTCCGATGCGGCGGCATCGCTGGCAGTCGAAGGATTTGCGCTCGAGCTTCTCGCGGCCACCAGCCGAGGGAGCGCGCCTGCGCGCCCCGTCGGACGCACTCCGGCATGGTTGTCGTCGGCGGAGGAACTGCTGCGGGCCCGCATCGGCGATCGCATCGGCCTTCGGGAGCTCGCCGATGCAGTCGCCGTGAACCCCTCGCACCTGGCTCGAACCTTCCGCGCGCGCTACGGAGTCTCGGTAGGCGAGTACGGGCGACGTCTCCGCTTGGAGTGGGCGGCGACCGAGATCGCCCGGAGTGACACGCCCCTGGCGCAGATCGCCTCACAGGGCGGCTTCGCGGACCAGAGCCATTTCACGAGGCTGTTCAAGCAGCATGTCGGGACGACGCCTGCGCGTTACCGAGAGGAGACGCACGTTCCAAAGTAGTTGACGCGCGTTCAAGACATCGGGAACGAACGCCGTCGATCCTGAGCCTCCAACCAAGGAGGAAAGGATGCACGCGCGCATTCTCTTGACGCTCGTTGGAGTTGCCGGTTTGCTCGCAATCCCGACGGGCTCGGCCGCCGGTTCCGGCGGCGACTTGGTCGCTTCGGCAAGCGGCGGGATCCACTGGACGATCCCGTTGCCGAACCCGTTCGGCGGCGAGGTCGGAAACCAGCCCCTCGGGTTCAACGCCCGCAAATACGCGGACGGGAGCGTCGAGGGTCAGTTCGAGTACCACCAGCTCTTCCAGGGGGAGACGTTCAAGTTCACCGTCGACCTCACCTGCATGAATGTCTATGGCGGGAATCGCGCCAAGATCGGCGGCGTGATCAAGTCGAGCAGCGACCCCACCCTTCCCCCGGGGGTCTTCGCTTGGTTCCAGGTCTTCGACAACGGCGAGGGCGCCAACTCGCCGCCGGACCGCTCCAGCCTTGTTGGCTTCGGCGACGAAGCCGCGAACGAGGCGTTCTGCAACAGCCCGGCGCTGCCTCGCTTCGGCCCGTGGGACGTGGAGGGGAACGTGCAGGTTCGAGCCTAAGACCCTTTTCTCCCCTGCCCCGAAGAGGCCGCACGTTGCGGCCTCTTCCGTTGCGATTACGCTGGGACGAACGCCATGACCGACCGCCCGCGCGGCGACAACGTCCTCCTCCAGATGTTCCGAACGGGCCACGCCGTTCGCGAGCTGATGCTGGAAGCGGTCGCGGGCACGGGGATCACGGCCGACGAGTACGCGGTGCTCGGGCTGATTGGGGCCATGCGGTCCGTCTCGCCCACCGACCTCGCAGCTCGGCTCCGCGTACCCCCAACGACCATCTCCCGCCACGCCGCACGCATGGTCGACTCGGGGCTTGCCAGGCGCGTTCCGAATCCCGACGACGGCCGCTCGTATCTGCTCGAGCTCACCGAGCCCGGCCGGAAGATCGTGCGGACGATCGCGCCGCGAATCAGGAGCCTCGTCGAGCGCCTCGCCGAGGTCACGGACGTCGAGGAGATCGCAGCCGCACTCGTCGACCTGGAGCAGGCGGCGAAGACGGTTCTGATTGACAGTACTGCCAGACGGTAGTATTTTGCTGCCGAATGGTAGTACTCCGGGGTCACCGTTCTGTCATGGTCGTCATCGCGGCGCTCGCGCTCGCCTCGGCTGCCGGCGCGACGCGCTCGAGCGGCCGCGCGACCGTGACGGTGGTGGCCAAGATCACCACCGGGTCGCGCCCGTGTCTGGCGGCTCCGATCCGCGGAACGGTCTGGGTCTCGAACTACGGGAGCTCCACGCTCGTCAGGATCAGCCCACGGACGAACCGCATCGTCGGGCGGCGCATCCGCGTCGGTTTCCAGCCCTGTGGCCTCGCCCATGCGGCCGGGGCGGTCTGGGTCGATGGCTACGGCACGAACACGCTGGAGCGCGTGAACCTTCGCCGGGCAAAGGTCGCGCGCCGGATCTATGTCGGCCCGCGCCCGTACGACGTCCAGTTCATCGCCGGCTCGCTCTGGGTGTCGAACTCCGGCGACGGCACCGTCCTTCGGGTCAACCCACGGACCAATCGGATCGTGAAGAGGATCCGGACCGGCGGCAATCCGGCGAACATCAGCTTCGCGTTCGGCTACGTCTGGGTCGGCTCCACGACGGACACGCGCGTCTTCCGGATCGATCCGACCACGAATGCGGTCACGGCCGTCGAGGCGGGTGGCGAAGCGCCGACGTCGGTCGAAGGGACGGCCGACGCACTGTGGATCTCGACCGTCAGGGACAACAGCGTCACCCGGCTCGATCCTTCGACGTACCGCGTCGTCGCGACCGTTCCCGTCGGGGTCGGCCCGAGCTGGCCCGCGGCGGCGGCCGACGGGACGATCCTCGTGCCGAACAACGGCGACAACACCGTTTCGCGGATCGACCCCGCGACGAACTCGGTCGTCGAGACGATCCGGGTGGGGGCGGGGCCGGCGGTAATCCGTCCTGCCTACGGCGATCTCTGGCTGACGCACCTGCGCGGTCGGCAGGTGTGGCGCATCCACGTTGGCTGAGTAAACGTCCGCAGCGCGAGGCACGGCGATCTCAGTAGGATCGCGGCCGGTTCGTCCAACGACCGAACGGAGGGCCCAGATGGCCGTCAAGCCGATTCCGGAGGGCTACCACACCCTGACTCCCTACCTCGCCGTCGACGACGCAGGCAAGGCGATCGAGTTCTACAAGCGCGCGTTCGGAGCGACCGAGCGTGTCCGGATGCCGACCGAGGACGGCAAGGTTGCTCATGCCGAGCTCGAGATCGGCGATTCGCTGATCATGCTGTCCGACCAGTTCCCGCAGGCGACGGTCAAGCCGCCCAAGGAGCTCGGCGGTCCGAGCAGCGGTGTGTTCATGTACACCGAGAACGTCGACGAGACCGTGCAGCAGGCGGTCGACGCCGGCGGGACGATCACGATGCCGGTCGAGGACATGTTCTGGGGCGACCGCTTCGGGAAGGTGACCGATCCGTTCGGGCACGAGTGGCAGATCGCGACGCACGTCGAGGATCTGACCGAGGAGGAGATCCAGAAGCGGGCGAGCGCCGCGATGGCGTCGATGAGCTAATGGCGACCACAGCCGACGCAACCTCGGTCCTGGCCGAGCTCGAGGCCGCGGACCGATTCCTTGTCCAGCAGGTCTTCAAGCCGGTCGCGAACGAGTACCGGATCAGCGTTCCCGCGATGGCGTCGACCGAGGAGGGGCGACCGCTCCTCTACGTCAAGCAGAAGAAGCTCAAGATCAAGGAGGACATCCGCTTTCGGCTGCAGCCGGACGACGGGCCGCACCTCTTCATGATCAAGGCGAAGACGGTGTTCGAGTTCCGAGGACGACACGAGGTGCTCGACGCCGACGACCGGCCGATCGGACTGCTCGAGAAGGCCTTCGCGCGCTCGCTCATTCGCAGCCACTGGCATGTTCGCGACCCCGGCGGAAACGAGCTGTTCGAGGCGCACGAGTCGAGCTGGATCATTGCGCTCCTCCGCCGCCTCGGCGATCTCGGGCCCGACTGGTTCGACCTGCTGACCTGGCTGCCGTTCAACTTCCGCCTGGTTCGGAACGGCGACGAGATCGGCATCTACAAGCGCGTCTTGGGCAAGTTCCGCGACCGCTACGTGATGGAGATCACGGGCGGCGGTCGCGACCTCGACCGCCGGCTCGTGGTCGCGTTCGCGGTCGGGCTCGACGCCCTGCAGGACCGCTAGGACAGTTCCAGGCGGCCGTCGCCGCGGCCGGAAATGAGCATGAATCTTCAAGCCGCGGCTCGGCCTCGGCTGCATCGTTGGGCGCCAATGGGGTCTCGAGGAGAGGGAGGTGCTCAAGATGAAGCGAGTTGCGGCACTCTTGCTCGCGGTCTGCGCGCTCGGCCTATTCGCTGCGCAGGCGGTGGCTGCGGAGGGGTCGTATGGACCTTGGGAGCCGACATATCAGGGCCCGATCACGGCTCCCGCGGGCGTCGTTTGCCCGTTTGAGGTCACGGCGGAGCCGCTCTTCCAGAAGATGCGCATCCGGTACCACTTCGACGAGGCTGGCTCGATCGACGGCTACGAGGTGATCGGGCCGCTGATCGCTCGGGTCACAAACACCGCCACCGGCGAGAGCGTCCACCGGAACCTCTCTAGCGAGGGCGTCGTCTACCTGCATCCCGACGGCTCGTACGACGCCGTCGTAAACGGCAATTTCCTCATCTTCTTCCTCGGCGAGGACAATCCGTCTCATCAGCTGCTCCTGCTCGTCGGCCGCACGGTGCTGCACGGCGCGCCGACGGGCGAGAAGACGCTCGTCTCGTCCACCGGCCATACCGAGAACTTGTGCGAGACGCTCGCGTGACGGCCTCGGTCGCCGAGCAGCGGCGGACGATGGTCGACACGCTCGGGGCCGACGGCCCTGCCGCGGAGCACGCGGACAAGCTGATGCTGTTCGGGAAGTTCGTGGGCGAGTGGGAGTTCGACTGGACGGGCTACGAAGAGAACGGCGAGGAGACGACGTCCGAGCGGGGTGAATGGATCTTCGCCTGGGTGCTCGAGGGTCGAGCGGTCCAGGATGTCTGGATCATCCCCAGTCGGGACAGGCGGGGTGAGCCGGGGGCTCACGCGGGCGAGTATGGGACGACTATCCGCTTCTACAACCCGCCGCTGGACGCCTGGTACGTCACCTGGAACGGACCGATCCAGCGCAACCGCCGGATCTTCCTCGCCCGGCGCTGAGGCGATCAGATCGTCCAGGAGGGCCAGACCGAGGAAGGGCATCCTCTGCGCTGGATCTTCTCGGAGATCGCGGCGGGCTCCTTCCACTGGCGAGGCGTCGTATCGACGGACGGCGAGGCTACCTGGCAGCTACGCGAGGAGATGGACGTCAGGCGCAGGTGAGCCGGCATACGCGCAGGGCTGCGACCATTCGCCGTTCTATGGGCGGACTGACCAAGCACGCTCTGGCCGAGACGCGCGAGTTTCTCGTCGAGGACGTCAGCTGCCGGTCACGACCGAGCGGCTGGTCGGACCTCGAGGAATCGCATGCCTACGGGCTCATCTTCGTCCGCAGCGGATGCTTCCATCGCCGCGTCAACGGCGTCGACATGTTCGCGGACCCGACGGTCGTCTACTTCGAACGCCCCGGTGATGAGCAGCAGATCTCCCACCCGGTGGCGGGTGACTCGTGCACCGCCGTCTACCTGTGCGAGAGCTTGCTCGCGCAGGTTCGCGGAGGCGATCCGAACCTTCCCGACCGGCCGCTCGCGACCGACGCGGCCCTCGACATGCGCCAGCGGCTGCTGCTGACGCTGATCGCCGGCGAGAGCGACGCCGAGGACGTCGTCGAGGCGGTCGTCTCCCTTGCTGCCGACGTGCTCGAACGCTCCTCGCCGCGGCATGTCGCATCAGGCCGTCCGGCGACGGCGCTCGCGCGACGCCGCGTGGTTGACACCGCGCGGGAGGCGCTGGCGGAGAGGCCCGCGGCCGGGGTGCTCGAGCTGGCCGCGTTCGCCGCGGTCTCCCCGCACCATCTCAGCCGCGTCTTCAAGGCCGAGACGGGCGAGCCGATCTCCCGCTATCGAAACCGTCTCCGGGTCCGCCTCGCGCTCGAGCGGATTGCGCAGGGCGAGTCGTGCCTCGCCAGAATCGCGGCCGACCTCGGCTTTTCCGACCAGGGCCATCTGAGCCGCGTGGTTCGCCAGGAGCTCGGCGAGACTCCCTCACGCCTACGGGCGCGCCTCGATCCAGCTGCGCGCCCACGCCGCCGCCGTTAACCCGCCTTAACCGGAGGTTTGGCGCCGCTTTACCGCGCCCTCCGATCGTCGGTGCGTGATCGACCGACGAGAGGAGGTGACGAGGATGCTCCGCAGGATTAGCGCGCGCCGGCTTTTGGCAGCCGGCCTCATGGTCGCAGTGCTCGCGGCCGTCGCTCCGGCGACGAGCCTCGCGGTGAACGGCGGTGGTGGGCCCCGGCCGTCCGACACGGTCAGCCGGTGAAGGGCAAATCCATCGCAAAGGGCACG
>JBKPFU010000079.1:0-12652 GCA_046728975.1 Actinomycetota bacterium
TCCCTCGTAGGTGAACTGGGTGCCGGGAGTCAGCGGAAACCAACGATTATCGATCCGGGTCGGATCGGAGAATGTCCCGCGCCCACCGTCACTTACGGTGATTGCGCGAGACGTCGCAGGCGCCAGCGTGGCGAGCGCAAGCAGCGACGCAGCGCAGACGCACTTACCCCTTCTGCTAAAGGGCACAGACCTCCCCCCGGACGTCCTAGGCTTCTAATGAGCCTGCGCTGCGCATCCGTGCTGCGCAGCTCAACGTCTCTCCGCCGCGACGGGCGGTTTTTTGGAAGAGAGGAAGGGCTCACCCCAAACCCTTGTGCTCTCTTAGAATTCTCTCATACTACCCTCAGCGGGTTGTGGTTTGCAACCCTCGCACCGCAAAGGTGGATGAACGGTAGGCTTGCCGCGCCCTGCGGTCTAACCTGGTGGGCACCTGGAGCGAGATGCCCGAGACGGATACGCCCACGATGCGCCTTCTGCTGGTCGAGGACGACCGTAAGCTGGTGCGGGCCCTCGAGCGCGGCCTGCGCGCCGAGGGTTACGACGTGGACGCCGCGTACACGGGCGAGGATGCGCTGTTGCAGGCCGACCAACAGGACTACGACGCTGTGGTGCTCGACCTGATGCTGCCGGGGGTCGACGGCTTCGCGGTGTGCGAGGAGCTACGGCGCCGGCCGGATTGGCTGCCGGTGCTGATGCTCACGGCGCGCTCGGAGGTCGCAGACAGGATCCGCGGCCTGGACGCCGGCGCGGACGACTACCTCGTCAAGCCGTTCGACTTCGGGGAGCTCCTCGCGCGCCTGCGAGCGCTCGTACGCCGCTCTCCGACGGAGCGCATGGCGACGCTCGAGGTCGGAGAGCTGCGCTTGGATTCGGCCACCCGCATGGTGACCAGAGCCGGCAGGGAGGTCGAGCTCACGGCACGCGAGTTCCAAGTGCTCGAGCTTCTCGCCCGCCGCGCGGGACACGTGGTGTCGAGGCCGGAGCTGCTCGAGGAGATCTGGGAGGACGGCTCCGACGGATCGGCCAACGTCGTCGATGTCTACATCGGCTACCTGCGCAAGAAGCTCGAGGACCCATCCGGGCCCCAGCTCATCCGCACGGTGCGCGGGGTCGGGTTCGTCCTGGAGTCCGAGTGAGACTTCCGATCCGCACGCGCCTCACCGCGTGGTATGCGGCGCTGCTCGCCGTGATCATCGTCGTGCTCGGCGCGTTCCTGGTGCTCCAGCTTCGCTCCGACCTGCAGCAGCAGGTCGACCGCGACGTGCGCGAGGGCGCGGACATCGTCGCCCAGGGCTACTCCACCGAAGGGACGGCCGAGTTCCTCGAGGTCGCCGAGAAGGCGCTCCCGCGTGGCGGCTCCGGCGCCCAGGTCCTCGACCCCGAGGGCCGCATCCTGCTCACGGACGGCGACCGGGTCGCCAATCGCCATCTGGCGCCGGCCGGCGCGCGCGCCGACGCACTGCGCGGGCGACCGCGCCTGCTCACCGTCGCCCTCGGCGAGGACGGGCAGCGCTACCGCGCGATGATTCTGGCGGTCCGGCGCCTCGGAATGCTGCGGGTCGTTGTCGTGGCCGAGTCCCTGGCGAACGTCGAGCGGTCGGTCAACCAGGTCCTGCTCCTTCTGCTCCTCGCCGGACCGGCCGCACTGGCCGCCACGGCTCTCGGTGGCTGGTGGCTCGCGCGCAAGGCGCTGCTCCCGGTCGAGCGCATGACCTCGCAGGCCGAGGAGATCAGCATCGATCGCCTGCACGAGCGGGTCGCCGTGCCGCAAGCCAGGGACGAGATCGGCCATCTCGCCGAGACGCTCAACGCGATGCTCGCCCGCCTCGAGCAGGGCATCATCGACAAGCGCCGCCTGATCGCGGACGCCTCGCACGAGCTCCGCACGCCGCTTGCGGTCATGCGCGCGGAGCTCGACGTCACGTTGCGCTCGCGCGACCTATCGCCCGAGTCGCGTGAGGTGCTCGAGAGCTCGCGCGAGGAGGTCGCCAGGATGAGCCGCACCGTCGACGACCTCATGACGCTGGCCGAGGTCGACGAAGGCCGGCTCGGTCTGCTGCCGAGGCGCGTGCAGCTGCGCTCGGCGATCGACGCGGCGGCGCGTCCGCTCGGGCCGCTCGCGACGGCCAAGGGCGTCCGGCTCGAGATCGGCGGCGATGCGTGCCTGACCGAGGCCGATCCCCATCGGCTGCACCAGGCTCTGACGAACTTCATCGAGAACGCGATCAAGTACGCCAACCCCGACGGGCTCGTCCGCGTCACCGCATGGTGCCGGGACGATGAGGTCGGGGTGACGGTCGCCGACGACGGGCCGGGGATCGGACCAGAAGCGCGACTGCACGTCTTCGACCGCTTCTACCGCGTCGACGGTGCGCGCAGTCGCGAAGGCGGGGGGAGCGGCCTGGGCCTGGCGATCTGCCGTGAGATCGCCGACGCGCACGGTGGCCGCGTCTGGGTCGAGAGTGAGGAGGGCAGCGGGAGCGCGTTCTCGCTCGCTCTCCCGCGGACCGCCGGCTAGGGCGTCCTCATCCTCGCCTCATCTGTGCCGCCTAGCCTCGCGACGCATCCGGAGGCTCCCGATGACTCTCGAGGCGCACGCACTCACCAAGGCCTACCGCGCCCTCGTAGCGGTCGAGGAGCTCAGCTTCACCGCCGAGGCCGGCGAGGTGATCGGCCTTCTGGGACCCAACGGCGCGGGCAAGACCACGGCGATCCGCGTGCTGACGACGATCCTCGCCCCGACGTCGGGCAGCTTCACGGTGGCCGGGATCCCGCACACGCGCCCGGCGGAGATACGGCGGCGGGTCGGTGTGCTGCCCGAGAGCGCGGGCTATCCGGAGCAGCAGACGGGCATCGAGTTCCTGCGCTACCACGCGCGCCTGTACGGTCACAGCCGCGCGAGCGCCGACGCCACGGCCGCCGTGCTGCTGCGAGACGTCGGGTTGGCCGATCGCCAGTCGTCGCCGATCTCGACCTACAGCCGGGGGATGCGCCAGCGGCTCGGCATCGCCCGGGCGCTGGTCAACGACCCGGCGGTCGTCTTCCTCGACGAGCCGACGCTCGGCCTGGATCCCGCGGGTCAGGAGCAGATCATGCGCGTGATCGAGGGCATGGCGCGCGAGCGCGCCGCGACAGTCGTCCTGAGCACCCACCTGCTCGCGGAGGTCGAGGAGGTCTGCTCGCGCGTGCTCATCCTCAACCGCGGGCACCTCGTCGCCGACGGGACGGTCGCCGAGGTGACCCAGCGGGCGGGCGGACGGCTGAGCGATGCGTTCCTGGCGATGACCGAGGCCGGCTGATGGCCATCGTGGCCCGACAGGAGCTGCGCGACCTGTGGCTGGCCGGGCGCGGCTTCCTGCTCGCGTTCGCGTTCAGCGTGCTGCTCAGCGCGATCACCTATCTGGCCGCCACGAACGAAGCGCTGAACTTCCTGGAGCGGCGCGAGTCGGTGAACCTGGCCCTCCAGGTGGCGGTCGGGGTGGGTGCGCTCATGGCGCTGCTCGTCGCCGCCGACGCGATCAGCGGAGAGCGCGAGCGCGGGACGCTCGAGAGCCTCCTGCTCACGCCGATGCCGCGAGCCTCGCTCGTCTCGGGCAAGCTGCTCGCCGCGCTCTCCCTGTGGATCGGCGCGATGGCGATCGCGGTGCCGTACGTGTGGTTCCTCGGGCACCAGGTCGGAGCCGCCGGCGAGGCGATGCTCATCGGCCTGGTCGCCGGAACGCTGCTGGCCATCGCGCTCACCGCCTTCGGGATCGTGGTCAGCACGCTGGCCCGCTCGAACCGGATCAGCCTGTCGGTGAGCCTGTTCGTCCTGCTGGCGCTGTTCGCGCCGACGCAGCTTCCGACCGGGGCGCAGCAGGGCTGGGCGGGGGAGCTGCTGCTGCGCGTCAACCCCGTCACCGCGACCCTGCACTACATCGGGCGGGTCGTTGTCGACCAGCACGCCTGGACGCGGGACCTGAGCTGGCTCGTCTCGCCGCTCGTCGGCGCAGTGGTGCTCACCGCGCTCGCGGTCGCCGTCGCGCCGCGCTTCATCACGCTGCGCGGAGGCGCGCTCTGATGAGGATGCGCCGCGTCCGCGCACTCGCGGCGTTCCTGCTGGTCGTGAGCGCGACGCCCGCACCCGGTGCCGCGCCCGCCGCATCGCCCGTTGTCTCCATGAGTCGCACGCATGTGGCGACGAGCATCGGCGAGGAGTTCCGGTTCACGTCGGTGATCGCCAACGCCGGATCGGCGCCGCTCTCGGGGCTGGTCGCGCACGTCGACGTCGTCAGCTGGGACCGCGACGTCTACGTCGACCCGGAGGACTGGTCGTCGGAGCGCACCCGGTACCTGCCGCCGCTCGCCCCCGGAGGCTCGATCGAGGTGCCGTGGACGGTCAAGGCCGTCAACTCCGGGCACCTCGCCGTGTACGTGACGGTGCTCGGGGCCGGGCGGCCCGTCACCGGACCGGCGCTCGACGCGCGCGTCGCTTCGCGCACCACGATCGACGCCGGAGGCGCGCTGCCGCTCGCCGTAGGCGTCCCGGCGCTGCTGGGCGTCCTGGCGATCGGCGTTCGCCGTCGCCGGCCGCGCTGAGCGCGGTCAGCGCAACGGCTTGACCTGGCTGATCAGCGCCTGGTTGCGCTGGCGGAACTGGGCCTCGTACTGGGGCCGGACCTTCGACTCGATCGGCGTGATCTCCTTGCGCTCACACGCGTAGTCGGCGCGCGCGATGGCGACCTCCTCGCGCTGCAGCTTCGCGAGGGCCGCGTGGTCGTAGGCCAGCGGCTTGTGACCCGAGGCGGGGCCGGTGGCGAACGGGCCAGGTATCGGGCCGACGATGCGCTCCATCCGCTTGGTCAGGTCGGCGTCGATCTCGTCCGGGTCCTCGTAGCGATAGCCGGCCTTGGCCATGCACGCGGTCCAGTGCTCGAGCGCGCGGACCATCCGCTGGTCCTCGAGGATGCGCTCGTCGAGCTGGTCGAGCTTGCCTTGCAGCTGCGTGAGTACCTGAGCGCCGCCGAAGACCGTCTCGGTCGCCTTCCGGGTACAGCCGCCGAGCTTGGTGAAGTCGCCGCTGTCGACGGCGGCCTGGAAGGTGGCGCCCGCGTTCTCGCCCCACAGCGCGCGGTCGTAGGCCCGCCGGTCGGCGGGGCCGAGGCCGGCGCGCAGCCTCTGGTTCGGATCGGCCTGCGAGCCGCCCCGGCCCCAGAGCGTGCTGATCCCATAGCCGAACTGCTCGAGGAAGTCCTCGTCGGTGAGCCGGCTGACCCCGGTGACCGCAGCGCGCTGCGCGAACGGATCGATCGGGACGTAGTCGAAGCCCTGGGCCTTCATGCACTCGCGGATGTCGGCTTCGACGCGGCTCTGGCGCGCCATGATCCCGGCGGTGTCGAAGCCGAGCTGGTCCTCGACCGGGCCGCTCGGCTGGCGCTTGGACGAGCTCTGGGTCGTCGGCGCCGAGTCGTCCCCGCCGCAGGCGGTCAGGGCCAGCGTGGCGCCCAGGGCGAGGACGGCGAGAGCCTTGGTGAAGCGCATGGTGCCTCCAGAGGACATGGGTCAGGTGCCGGCGCGCAGCGCCTCGACCGGCTCGAGTGCTGCGGCGCGCAGGGATGGGTAAGTCCCCGAGATCAGGCCGATCAGCGCGCCGAGCGCTGGCGCGCCGAGCGGGACCCACGGATCGAGGACCGGCGTCCACGTCTTCGCCGCCGAGACGGCGACGATGACGAGCGTGCCGAGGCTTGCTCCCATGATCCCGCCCGCGAAGCCCATGGCGGTGCTCTCGAGCAGGAACTGCGCGGCGATGTGGCGGCGCCCGGCGCCCAGCGCGCGGCGCAGCCCGATCTCGCCGACGCGCTCGAGCACGGACACCAGCGTGACGTTGGCGATGCCGATCGCCCCGACCAGGAGCGAGACGCCGCCGAGGAGCAGGAAGAGCGCGTTCAGATCGTTCTTGACCTCGCCGCGCAGCTGGCGCGGGTCGGGCGGGGAGGCCACCTTCAGCAGCGACGGATCGGCGGGGCTGAGCGCCACCGGCGCCTGGCGCGCGATGAGCTCGACTGCGCCGATCCGCGTCTCGATCTGGGCCAGCGCCGGCGCTCGCAGGCCGAACTCGCGCTCGGCCGTCCCCTCGGGCATGATCGCCGAGCCCAGCAGCGACGCGTGCCGGCGCACGCTCGACAGCAGCCCGATCACCGCGTAGAGCCGATCGTCTACGAAGACCGCCGGCTGTTGGTCGACGCGCTCGATCCCGAGGCGCCGGGCGGCGTTGGATCCGAGGACGAGGACGCGATCGGCGCGCTGCGAGTGGCCGGCGTCGAAGAACCGGCCGGTCGAGAGCCGCGCGTGCACGGCGCGGAAGAGCCCGGGGGAGGCGGCCTTCATCGGCAGCTGGATGGCGCCGGCGGCGAGCGGGTCGTTGACCGGCACCGACCGCACCAGCGCCCCGCGCACGTCGACGTCCGCCAACGTGCCGGCCTCCGCCACCCCGTTGAGGCGCCGCAGTCGCGATTCGGAGTCCCATGGCAGCACCGCTGCGCCCGACCCTCCGGCCCTGGTCGACGGGCTGACCACCACGTCGGTGGCCGAGAGCGCGTCGAAGCGGCCGACGATCTGGTTGCTGGCGGTCTTCGACAGCCCCAGCGTCGCGACGAGCGCGCCGACCCCGATCACGGTCCCCAGCACGGTCAGCGCGACGCGCGCCGGGCGCGCGAGCAGACCGGCGACGGCCTCGGCGAAGAGGTCGCGCGGGCGCATGCGCGGGCCCGCGCCCTTCACACCTGCTCCTCGCTGAGATGTCCATCGATCATCCGCACGCGCCGGTGGGTGCGCGCGGCGACGGCGTCGTCGTGGGTGACGATGACGATCGTCAGGCCGGCTTCGCCGAGGTCGTCGAACAGCGACAGGACGGACTCGGTGTTGACGGAATCGAGGTTGCCGGTCGGCTCGTCGCAGAGCAGCACGCTCGGATCGCCTTGCAGGGCGCGGGCGATCGCGACGCGCTGCTGCTCGCCGCCCGAGAGCTTCGTCGGCACGAACGACTCCCTGTGGCTCATGCCCACGCGCGCCAGCGCCGCTCGGGCGCGGTCGGCGCGGCCCTCCGAGGACGTGCCGCGGTAGACCTCGGCGAGCATCACGTTCTCGAGCACCGTGCGGTGGGCGAGGAGGTTGAACGTCTGGAAGACGAACCCGATGGCCTCAGCACGCAGCGCGGCTCGCTGATCGTCGCTGAGGGCGCCGACATCGATCCCGTCGAACAGGTAGGTGCCGGTGCTCGGCCGGTCCAGGCAGCCAAGCACGTTCAGCAGGGTCGACTTCCCCGAGCCTGACGGCCCGACGATCGCCAGCGACGTGCCGTGGCGCAGCACGAGCTCGACGTCGCGCAGCGCGACGACCGGCGGATCGCGTCCGAAGGTGCGGCTGATCCCGCGCAGCTCGATGACCGGGGCCACGCCCTCGTCCGGCGAGCCCGCGACGTCGAGAGCCGGCGCCGCGTCCATCAGCCGCGCCTCGAGCCGACGATGACCTGGTCGCCGGGACCCAGTGCCTCGGCCTGCACGGGCCTCACCTCGACGAGGCCTTCCGCCGCCAGGCCCGGCACGACCTTGATGATCTGCGTGCGCCCGCCGCGGCGCACCTGGACTCGTGAGTCGCCGTCACCGCCCACAGACAGCGAGCTGGCCGGGACGGCGAGCACCTCGCCGCTCGTGCTCTTGACCGCGATCGTCAGCTTCACCGACGCGCCGACGAGCGCCCGCACGGTGGGCTCAGGGGTGATGGCGAGGTAGAAGCGGCTGGGGTCGACGCGGTTCGTCCCCGGCGTGTCGGCCACCTGGCTGACCACGCCGCGCGCCTTGATGCCGAGGTCCTGGTCCTCGATCACGACCCGATCGCCCACGTGCACGAGCTTGGCGTCGGAGACCGACAGCGAGGAGTCGATGGCCAGCCGCGAGCTGGTCACGTTCATCACGCTCCCCGAGACCTGGCTTCCGCGCCTGGCCTTCACCGCGTCGACGCGCAGCGGAAGCGTCGGGAAGAACAGGACCTCGTTGGCCGGCACCTGGACGTTGGACTCGGCCGAGATGCGGGCGACCTCGGCCTGCGTGCGCTGCTCCTCCGCGGCGGTGGCCGCGGCGATCGCTCGCATCGTGGCGGTGTCCGCCGGACGGCTGAGGATCCGCACGCGCTGGGCCGAGAGCCTTGCGGAGGCTCGCGCCGTGCGGACCGCCTCCCGGGCGCGACGAAGCTCAGCCCCAGCGACACGCACGTCGCGCACCGCCTGCGCGGCATCCGCGTGCGCCTTGCGCTGCGCGTCCGGGCCGGCGAGGCGAACGGCCTCGGCCGCCGCGATCGCCGCATCGAGCTCGGCGCGTGCGCGCGGGATCGCATCGGCCGCTGCGCTCGCCGCCGCGACCGCTGCCTCGCGCTCGGAGGGCGGAGCGTCCGGCGCGACCTCGAGGATCTTCAAGCGGGCGTTGCGCTCGTCGGCGATCGCGGCGTCCAGGGCCGCCTGCTTGTTCCCCACCTCGACGGCGGCCGCGGCCTGGTCGCGCTTGTCGTTGGCGACCGCCACCGCCTCGCCCCCGCTCAGGCTCGCCGCTGTCGCGCGCGCCTGCGCGAGCTTGGCCTCGGCGGTCGAGACCCCGAGCACCGCGGTGTCGAGCGAGTCGCGGGCAGTCACGGCGTCGAGCCGCGCCTGCTGGACCTCGGCGGGGGTCGCGGTCTTCGCCTGGTCGATCGTGCTCAGCGCCTGGAGGTGCGCGTCGCGCGCCTGGGCGGCGGCGGCCTCGGCGGTGCGCAGCTGCTCGCGCTGCACGTCCGTGGGCCCGAACGGATCGAACCCCTGGCTGCGGTAGAACGCCGATACCGCGCGCTCCGTCGCGGCGTCGTAGCGCCCGTCGACGGCACCGGGAGACAGCCCGAAGGCGGCCAGCGCCTCCTCGAGCTGGCGCACGTCGGGTCCCTGGAGTCCGCGATGCAGGTCACGGCTCATCGGAATCTGCCCGGGGAGCACGAAGACGGGTCGTCCGTCGACGCTCAGCGCGACGTCCCCGGCGCCCAGCTGCGCGCGCCGGCGCGGCGCCCGCGTGACGATGTCCGAGCCCTGCTTGACCCGCGAGGTGCCGAGCACCGCGGGCTGGGGCGCCCCGTAGCGGACCGTCCCGCGCACGATCACGACTGTCGACAGCGTCCGGCGGGTGACCGGAACCGTGATCGGCGACGCCGTCGGTGCTGCGGTGTCCGCCGCGATCTGCGCGGGCGAACGGATCTGGCGCGCGGCCGCCCAGCCCACGACCGCCAACCCAACGAGCGCGACCATCGCGAAGAGCGCGATGCGCCGCTTGCCGATGGACCGCAGCTTTCCGGGCACGACCCTCAGCCCACGGCGCCCGCGGGTACGCATGCGGCGAACACGGTGAAGCCGTGAGCAGCGCCGGTGTCGCTGTTGTCAACGCGGCCGGTCCACGCGCGGCCGCCGCCGTCGGGGTAGCTGTCGACGACGGCGGTGTTGTCGGTGTCGTCCACCTTGACGCCGCCACCGACCGCCGCTTGGCCGAAGTCGCACACCGCGCTCGCCGTGGCCGTCGCGTGCATGCTCGTCGGGTCGGCGACGGGCACGCTCGCCACCACGGTGCGATAGGTGACCCGGTCGAGGCCCGCCGCCGCGCCCGCGTGGTCGCTGCTCGCCGCGCTGAGGGCCGATGCCACGCCCGACAGGGAACCTTCCCTGACGTCCCTGCCCGTGAGCGACTCGTTGACGACCTTCGAGCCGTCGACGGCGTTGGAGCGGATGTTGGCCTTCGCCACCGCCGAGCGCTTGAGCTCCTTCGACCCGACGCTGCGCGCTGGGATCTTGACCGCGGCGTAGGAGACGCCGCCGAGCGACACCAGCAACGCGACGAACGCGACCACGATCGACGGTGAGAACCGAAGCCGTCGAGCGAGCATCTCGCCATCCCCCTTCACTCAGATCACGACTGGCGACCGTAGAGGGGACGAATGAGATGGACATGAGACGCCGCTCTCATGTTGCTGTCATCTACGGAGCGCGATGATTAGGCCGTGCGCGTGCTCGTGGTCGAGGACGATGTGCGGATGGCCGCCGCGCTGCGACGGGGGCTGCACGCGGAGGGGATCGTCGCCGACGTCGCCGTCGGCGGGGACGAGGCGGTGCGCAGGATCCGTGCCGGCGCCTTCGACGCCGTCGTGCTCGACGTGATGCTCCCGGACATCGACGGCTTCGAGACGTGCCGCAGGCTGCGCGCGTGCGGCGCCTGGACGCCGGTGATCATGCTCACCGCGCGCGATGCGGTGGAGGACCGCGTGCGCGGCCTGGACTCGGGCGCGGACGACTACCTCACCAAGCCGTTCTCGCTGGCCGAGCTGCTCGCGCGCCTGCGTGCGCTGGTCCGGCGCGGACCCGTGGAGCGGCCGACGGTGCTCGAGGTCGGCGACCTGCGGCTCGATCCGGCGACGCGGCAGGTATGGCGCGGCGACGTCGAGATCGAGCTGTCGGCGCGCGAGTACGCGCTGTTCGAGACCTTCATGCGGCGCCCTGGCCAGGTCCTCAGCCACATGCAGCTGATCGACGCGGCATGGGACCTCGGCTACGAGCACCGGTCCAACGTCGTCGAGGTCTACGTGCGCTACCTGCGCGAGAAGATCGACCGGCCCTTCAATGCCAAGTCGCTGGAGACCGTGCGCGGCATGGGATATCGGCTTCGCAAGGACGGCGGGGCTTGACCCGGCTGCCCATTCGCATCCGTCTCACCGCCGCCTTCGCGTTGGCCATGCTGCTCGTCCTCATCGGCGCCGCGTTGTTCGTGTACGTGCGCCTGCGGGAAGACCTCGACGAGGGCGTCGACGCCAACCTGAGCACCCGCGCCGCCGCTGTCGTCGGGTCGGCGCGCGGCGCCCGCTTCCCCGCCGCCGGGGCGGGAGGAGGGCAGCCGGAGGAGAGCTTCACCGCTGTGCTGGGACCCGGTGGGCGGATGCTGGACATCACGCCCGGTGTGCGCGAGCGGGTCCTGACCGATGCCGAGTTCCGCCGCGCCACCCGCGGTCCGGTGCGGTTCGAGCGGCGGATCGCCGGGGTCGAGGGGACGACGCGCGCGCTCGCCCGCCCGCTGCCCGGGCAGTCGGTTGCGACGGTGGTGGTCGTCGGCCAGTCGCTCGACGATCGGGACGTCGCGTTGCACGGGCTGACCACGTCGTTCGCGGTCGGCGGCGTGATCGGGGTGATCGTGGCGTCGATCGTCGGCTACGCGCTCGCGAGCGCGGGGCTGGCTCCCATCGAGGCGATGCGCCGACGGGCCGCCGAGATCTCGCTGACCGGCGAGGACGAGCGCATGCCCCTGCCCGCCGCTCGCGACGAGGTCCGTCGCCTGGGCGAGACGCTGAACGAGATGCTCGACCGGCTGCGGCGGTCGTTCGATCGCGAACGGCGGTTCGTCGCCGACGCCAGCCATGAGCTGCGGACGCCGATCGCGGTCGTCAAGACCGAGCTCGAGGGCGCCCTGCGCACCGGCGATTACGGTCCGCGGGTGCGCGAGGCCCTCGTGGCTGCCGTCGAGGAGTGCGACCATCTCGCCCAGCTGGCCGAAGACATGCTCGTCATCGCGCGGGCAGCCGACGGCCGGCTCCCCGTCCGGCGCGAGGACCTCGCGGTCCGGCCGCTGCTCGAGGGCGTCGGCGCGGCCTTCGCCGACCGAGCAGGCCAGCAGGGCCGAGCGATCAGGGTCGAGGCGCCGGAGGACCTGCACGTCTCGGCCGACCCCATGCGGCTGCGCCAGGCGCTCGGCAACCTCGTGGACAACGCCCTGCGCCATGGCGCGGGCGACATCGCGATCGGCGCGCGCAGTGCGTCGGCCGGAGTCCAGCTCGACGTCGCAGACCAGGGCCCGGGGTTCGGTCCGGGCATCGCCGATCACGCGTTCGAGCGCTTCGTGCGCGGCGACAGCGCCCGCACGCGCGGGGGCACGGGACTGGGGATGGCAATCGTGCGGGCCGTGGCCGAGGCCCACGGCGGGTGGGCGGCGATCGCGCCCGGCGACGGCGCAACGGTCCGGATCTGGCTGCCCTGCGGATCCTCGGCGGCGACCGTCGTCGAGGACGCGGCCTGAGCGCGCGCGTCTCATCCTCGTCTCATGGCCGCCGCCTACGTTGCCGGCATGGGTGTACGAACGTTTGCCATGGCGTTGGTGGCCGGAGGCGCGATCGCCGCTTGTGGCGGCGACGACGGCGCATCGGCGGGGACCGAGGCACCAGCCCCTGATACTCCGAAGTTCACGACGCGAATCGACAACCCGTACTGGCCGATGGCCCCGGGCACGCGGTGGACCTATCGCGAGGACGGCGAGAACGGCCGCACGCAGCGGGTCACGGTCACCGTCACGCACCGCATCAAGACCGTCGCATCGGGCGTGCGCGCGCGTGTGGTGCACGACGTCGTGACCCGGGGCGGGAAGCTGATCGAGAACACCTGGGACTGGTACGCGCAGGACCGCGCCGGGAACGTCTGGTACCTCGGCGAGGACACCACCGAGTACGAGAAGGGCAACGCGGCGACCCGCGAGGGCTCGTGGGAGGCGGGTGTCGACGGTGCCCGGGCCGGGATCATCATGCCCGCCCATCCGCGCGTCGGGATGCGCTATCGCCAGGAGCACTACGC
>JBKPFU010000080.1:0-2927 GCA_046728975.1 Actinomycetota bacterium
CGCCGCAGTTCGTGCTCGAGCCGCTCGGCCCCGAGCACAACGACCAGGACTACGACGCGTGGACCTCGTCGGTGGATCACATCCACGCGACACCTGGTTGGGAGGACAGCAAGTGGCCGCGAGAGATGACGCCGGACGAGAACCGGGCAGACCTGCAACGACACGCCGACGACTTCCGCAACCGCACGGGGTTCACGTACACGGTGCTCGATCCAGTGAGCCGCGACGTGATCGGGTGCGTCTACATCTACCCGCTGCCCGACAGCGACTACGACGCCCGTGCACTCTCCTGGGTACGGGCGAGCCACGCGCAGCTCGATACCCCGCTCTGGCGTGCCGTGAGTGAGTGGCTCGCTTCCAACTGGCCGTTCGGCAGCGTCGAGTACGCGCCGCGCGCCTAGGCGCCCCAAGCAGCCGCGCGGCTCGATTCGGGTCGGGCGACATTCACGACGCGCGCCCAGCTGAGAGATATGACATCGGATCCCTCGTGCCTCGCGGACAGGGGGTGATCTTTGGGATGCGCGAGAATGGCCACGTGGCGGTTCAACGGATGGACAACGTCGGCATTGTCGTCGATGACCTACCGGCGGCGATTGCGTTCTTTCGTGAGCTCGGCCTCGAGCTCGAAGGGCGAGCCATGATCGAGGGAGACTGGTCGGGGCGCGTCACTGGACTGCGCGACCAGCGCGTCGAGATCGCGATGATGCGTACGCCGGACGGCCACAGCCGGCTCGAGCTCTCGCGATTTCTCGCGCCGCCTGTGGTCGCCGATCACCGGAACGCCCCCGTGAACGCTCTCGGCTACCTGCGTGTCATGTTCGCCGTGGACGACCTCGACGATACGCTCGCCCGGCTCCGGAACCACGGCGCGCAGCTCGTCGACGAAGTAGTCCGGTACGAAGACGTGTATCGGCTCTGCTACATCCGGGGGCCCGAAGGACTTCTCATCGGACTGGCCGAGCAAATCGGCTGACGCCCGACACCCGCGGGCGTCATTCCGGAACGCTGGCCCAACCGGCCGGATTTGCCCTGATCCAGCCTCATCGGACAGAACCGCTCCCGATTGACGGACGCTACTTCAGGTCGCTGCTTGGAATGAGCCGGTCTTCTTCCGACAGCGTCAGCCTGACGTAGGGCCCAACTAGGTCGCGAACTGAAAGCTCCCATAAACGGCTCCATACCCACCGCACATTGGAGCCTGCAAACCAAACCTAACAAGAGAGCTTCGGTTTGCTGGACTTTTGCAGAGCCCTCTGACGGACTCGAACCGTCGACCCCCTCCTTACCATCGAGCAACGAGGCGGGGAACAGAGGGCAAGGCCGGGAACGCGCGGGCACGAAAGCCGCGCAAGAAGAAGGAATCGACCGAAGACGCGTGACCGCGCTAGGACGCCAGTGCCCCAGGTGGTGTCCCCTCGTGTTCCCTCGGATCTGAGGCCCACTATCTCGCATTGACCGCGTTGAGCACCCCCCGCGACCTGGTATGAGTTCGCCGCCACGGCGTAGACTCGCGATTGGCGGCAGAAGCGCCAGACTTTGCGCGACCGGAGGTAGCTCGTTGCCTCTTGCTACGCCTGAGCAGTACGTCGAGATGCTCGCTGCGGCGAGGACGGACGGCTATGCCTACCCGGCCGTCAACGTCAGCTCGTCGACGACGCTCAACGCTGCTCTCGCCGGTTTCGCAGCCTCGCGCTCAGATGGGATTGTCCAGCTGACACCGAGCGGTGCCGAGTTCGCGTCCGGGACGGCGACGGACGCGACGGCAGGCGCAAGGGCGCTGGCCGCCTTCGCACGCGAGATCGCGGACGACTATCCGGTCCTGATCGCGCTTCACACCGATCACTGTCCGCCGGCGAAGGTCGATGCCTTTCTCCGGCCGCTGCTCGAAGAGTCGGCGGCGCGGGTGCGCCGAGACGAGCCGCCCCTCTACCAGTCGCACATGTTCGATGGCTCGTCGCTTCCTCTCACCGAAAACCTAGAGCTGGCCGCCGAGCTCCTCGAGATTTGCCGCGAGGCGAAGGTGATCCTCGAGATCGAGATCGGAGTCGTCGGTGGCGAGGAGGACGGGCTCGACGCACGCGGTGTCGCAGACGAGCGGCTCTACAGCACGCCAGCAGATGCCGTCGCCGTTGTCGAGCGCCTCGGCGCCGGCGAGCGCGGCCGATATCTCCTCGCCGCCACCTTCGGAAACGTCCACGGTGTCTACGCGGCCATGAACGCCAAGCTCCGGCCGGAGATCCTGCGCGCGCTCCGAGATGCCGTCGTCGAGCGCTTCGGTGG
The DNA here is from genome assembly GCA_046728975.1 of Actinomycetota bacterium. Classification (GTDB taxonomy): domain Bacteria; phylum Actinomycetota; class Thermoleophilia; order Gaiellales; family Gaiellaceae; genus JBKPFU01. The sequence goes on from JBKPFU010000080.1 coordinate 2,281, forward strand.
CGATGCCGAGCTCGACTTCGTCTTCCACGGCGGAAGCGGATCGAGGCCTGAGCAGATCGATGAGGCGATCGCATCCGGCGTCGTCAAGTTCAACCTCGACACCGACCTGCAGTACGCCTACACACGGGCGGTTGCCGATCACATGTTCCGGAACTACGACGGCGTACTGCAGACGGGCGGCAGCCTCGGCGACAAGATGGCCTATGACCCGCGCGCCTGGGGTCGTGCAGCTGAAGCATCGATGGCAGCCCGAGTCGCCGACGCCTGCACGATGCTGAGATCAAGCGGCCGCACTTTGGCTGCCCCGGTCGCGCGTCGCTGAGGAAAAGCGAGACCCGCGCCACGCGGCGCGGGTCTCGGTCGGAGGGTGGAAGCCGCTACTCCCCGTGCGGAAGCGGAATCCCGTGCAGTTGCGGCTCACGTGGTCTCCGTGAGATGAGCCGCTCGAGCCAGCGAGGGAGGTACCAGTTGTGCTCGCCAAGCAGCGTCATCACGGCCGGAAGGAGCAGGCCGCGGACGATCGTCGCGTCGATCAGGATCGCGACGGCGAGTCCGATCCCGAGCTGCTTCATCGACGTCACCGACAGCGTCGCGAAGGTCGAGAAGACGGCGACCATCACGATCGCCGCGCTCGTGATCACGCCGGC
>JBKPFU010000081.1:0-17114 GCA_046728975.1 Actinomycetota bacterium
TGTAGGCGTTGATTCCGAATGCGTGGATCCCGAGGTGCTCGCGCACCGGAATATCTCTGCCCCGCCGCTCGATGTCGTCGACGTGGGCGACTTGCCAGTTCGGTTTGTCGTTCATCCGATCACCTCCGTATAGCGGGCGCCCGGTGCGAATCGTCGATCGTAACCGGGAAGAACCGCGGTGAAACGGTCACCAAGTTCGCGAGGCAGGTGCCGGTGTTTCGCGGCTCGCCTGCGCGAGTGTGCTGTCGCTAGAGCGCAGTCGGGGGTAATCGCAACTCTGTAGTCAGCGGCAGGACGCCGGGCTGGGCCACTGCTGGGAACGTCACCGGGGCCCGGAAACGCTCAAAACGTTCGCAGGTATGGCGCACCGCGTGGTGCGCTAGGCGCGCAGGTCCAGTCGCCAGTCGTTGCACGTCATGAAGTGCCCCTTTGGGAATTCGAACTCGCACGCTTCGAGCAGCTCGAACCCGAGCTTGCGGCAGATCGCGTTCGACGGCGCGTTGTCGACGCTCGGGAAGGCGTGCATGAAGCGGTGCTTGTCGGCGCGCTTGGCGCGCTCGACCGCCTGAGCGGTCGCCGCCACCGCGATGCCGCGGCCCTGGAACTCGGGCACGACCATCCAACCGATCTCGTAGACCTGCTCGTCGCGCCACTCCTTGGTCCAGTAGCCGACCGAGCCGACGCCGGCGCCGCTCGCCGTGTCGACGATCTTGAACATGCGGTCGCCGCCCTCGAGGCTTTCGTAGCGGCCCTGACGCTCGCGCAGCTTCTCCGGCGTCTCGGGCCCGCCCAGGTGCTCGGTCATGCGCGGGTCCCCCATCAGGCGCTCGAGCAGCGGCAGGTCGCCGCTGCCCCAGAGCTCGATGGTCACGGTCGCGCTCACGCCGCGCAAGCTATGCCGACGGGGCTGCGGTTGCTCAGCTATCGAGCATGTCTTGCGGGAGCATCCTCTCTCTAGGTCGTTAGTCGGGTATTACCGCTACTCCGTAGTCACCGGGCCTTCCGCTGATTCCAGGCAGCGATGAGGGCAGCGGGAGAGGCGTAACGCCCCTCCCTCTTCACGGAGTCAGGGGACGATCAACACGTCGAGAGTGACCGGGTTGTCGAGCGGCTCGATCTCGTCGATCGAGAACCCGCCTCCAGTAAAGGTGCACGTCCCGTTCGCCCGCGCGTTCGGATTGATGAACGACGGAACCACGACCGCCCCCTCACCCTCAACCACGACGAGCCCTGCCCTGCGCGCGAGCGACTGGTTGAACAGGATGACGTCGCCGATCGCCGTGCAGGTTGCGCTGAAGTAGAACGGTTGACCTGCCAGGTCGAGAGGTGGCTGGTCGGCGCGAGCGACAGCGGCTCCTACGCCGGACATCAGCACGGCGACCGCCGCAATCAGAAGTTTCCCGCGCATCGTGTTCCCTCCCCTTTCGTTTGCCGCAATGGAAACAAGTGTCCCACCACGTTGCGATCGACGCAAGCAAACGGCGTCATAGCGCCTTCTGGGGTAATCGCGCTTCTGTAGTTGGACGCAGGACCCTCGCCTGGGCCAGCGTTCGAGAATGTCACTCGCCGCGGCGAACCTGTAGCTGGGCCCGTCGTCTCATTACCCCGCTGCGGTCTCTGACGGCGCGGTGAGGATCTCCTCGATCTGTCGGTCAACGTTGAAGCCGCGCATCTCCTCGAGGTCGGGAGGACATTCGCGTGGTAGGTCAACCGCCAAACCGGCCGCGCGGGCCTCGTCGCGCGTGCCGTCGCGGGACAGCGCGTCAACGACAGCCGCGTGGAGGGAGCGGAGGTAGGAGAGATCAGCCTCCGCGATGCTCAGAGCGTCGAGGGCTTGAAGGGGCGGCCCGTGTCCGGGAATCACCGTTTCCGGTGGGTCTTCGCGAAGCATCTCGATCAACCCAGCAAGCGTGATCCGATAGGCAGAAGGAGAGGTCGCGAATGGGAACTCCTCGGCGGACAGGTAGTCGCCGACGATCAGCAGCCCCCGGTCGCGGAGTCGAAAGCCACTGCCGTCGGCGGTGTGGCCCACAAGCGGGAACGTCTCGACGACGAACGGACCGAGCGCGACCGCCAAACCCCGCCGGAACGTGCGGTCGACCCGTGGAGATCCCGCCGGGACAAAGCCGTAGTGCTCAGCAGCGCGCCGGACCGACCGGTCGGCCCGGCCACTCGCAACCTTTTCAGCGGTCTCCTCGCCCATCGCGACTTCCCCATCGGGAAACGCACCGATACCGCATACGTGGTCCCAATCCCATGCGTGATCAACACATGCCGAACCGGAGCGCCAAGCTCCAGCCCCCGGCGACCTATGCCAGCAACGTCGTCCGTTGAGATCGCCGGGTCCACGGCAAGCGACTCACCCTGCGCGAACACCAGCAATGACGTGGTCTTCCAGAGGAACCCCTCGAAGCGTTCCCATCCAGGCGTCGCCACCGTCCCATCACAACAGATCCGTCACGGGTCGCGCGCAATCGAACCGATCAAGCTCGTAACCTGTCGCGTGCGCGAGCGTCCTCTCCCTAGATCGGCCAGTCAGGTATTACCGCTACTCCGTAGTCACACGCCGGATGCCACTTCGATACCTGGGCCAGCGTTCGAGAAGGTCAGCCGAGCTGCGGTCTACGACCTGAGGAGGGTTGCTCACGCCAATTGACTGAGGTTCTCTTCCGGGGCTAAGGTCGGATAGTCGCCGCCTGTCTACAGCAAGGAGGGATCCGATGCGACGTCACCTGACTGTTCTGCTGCTCGCGAGCCTCGGGGTGCTTGGCGCTCTCGCACCGTCGGCGTCTGGCGCCGCCAACCCCGACGCAGCGCCTTGCCATGCTCTGTTCGTGAGCACCGCTCTGCCCGGCAGCGTCGGTCCCATGATCTCGGCCAACGCTCGTGTCGACCGGCCCTTCGGACAGCTCGTGGTGAGCGTGTTCGCCCAGGCGCGGCCGCCCTGCCCAGAATAGTCAGCCCTCGGACCCGATTCGGCCCCAGCCACGGAGGGCCGATCAGGAGTTGAGCTGGCATCGCACATGTTCTGGCGATGCATTACCGCTAACGACCTGGTGATGCCAAAACCGGCTGGACGAGTGTCCTGTCCCTCGGGCAGTCGGGGGTAATCACAACTCTGTAGTCAGCGGCAGGACGGGCTGCGCCAGTGTTCGGGAATGTCCCTGAGCCGCCTCGGAGTCAGGCGGATTGACCAGCCGCTCACCCTGCGTGGGCTCGGGTTAGGCGTTCAACCCGCTCGGCTTTCAGTCGTTCGTAGCTGAGCCTCGGCCGGTTGTAGATCAGTTCGTCGCGGGCGTTGTGAAGAGCTTCCCAGATGCTCGCCGCCCAGGCGATCTCCGTCTCGTAGGGCGAGAAGCGGACGCCGCGTTCGCTTTCGGAGGCGTGAAGGAAGGCTTCGGAGCTTTCGAGCGGCGCGAGCGTTGGCTGCTTGCCGTGGATCGCGAAGATCCCGGCGGCGCTTCCGGCGATCGCCGCTTCGGGCAACCGGGCGAGGCCGTCCCAGTCGTGGACGGCGTGCGGCTCGCCGTGCCGCCAGCGCATGTTCTCCGCTTCCCAGTCGGCGTGACCCAGTACGGGTGGCAGGTGGCATCCGGCCAGCTTGCCTGCACGCGCCGGGTGGTGTCCTCGATCCAGGCGGGCACCGCTGCGGCAGCGTGGCGCTCGGGCATCGCGTCCCATCGCATCCACTCCGGATTGGGCAGCGGCGGATCGAGGTCGAGGGCCGCCAGGCGACGGACGAGGTCGGCCAGAAGCCGACCCGATCTCGCGGCCGCCTCGGGTGTGTCCTTCGTCTCAAGCTCGCCGCCTGGGACAAACCGCTCCGCATGCACCGCGAAGCCCTCGCTGACGATCACGTCGGTCAGCGGCATCGCACAGGGAAAGCCTTGCTCGGCGAGCAGTCTCTGCGCGGCAACGCAGCGGCCTGCCCGCCCCGACGCATCGAGCCGGCGTTTGACGACGACTTCGCGTCCATCGGCGAGACGAACACCGACAACCTCGGAGAGATGACCAGCAAGGAACAAAACCGCCACCGGGGCCGCAGCCAAGAAGCCTCGACACCAGGGGTCAACCCAGGGCGGCAGATCTGACATCAGCTCACACCCGGTCTCAGCCTCGACCCCAACCCGGCGATCATGACACTCGCCTGCGCAAGCGTCCTCTCCCCCGATCCAGCTAGTCAGGTATTGCCGCTACTCCGTAGTGAACTGAGGAGGAGCTCGTCTCCGCGATCACATGGTTCGGCGGCGGCTGCCTGGTCCCTCAGTTCGGACTTCCGGCGGCGCTGCCGGGCCCGATGATTTTCGGGAGCTAGGCGAGTCTCAGTTGACGCGCGGGATCACCGCGATTCGACACAGCACGACACTGGAGCGCGAGCATGGCCAAACTCATCTACTCGACGATCGCGTCACTCGACGGCTACGTGGAGGACGCGAGCGGGAGGTTCGACTGGGCTGCGCCGGACGAGGAGGTGCACGCGTTCGTCAACGACCTCGAGCGGCCGATCGGCACCTATCTGTACGGGCGCCGGATGTACGCGACGATGGTCTTCTGGGAGACGGCCTGCCGGCGCGGCGACGAGCGGGCGGTCTTCTGGGAGTACGCCGAGATCTGGCGGGGGGCGGAGAAGGTCGTGTACTCCCGCACGCTCGCCCGGGCGTCCACCGCGCGGACGCGGATCGAGCGGGACTTCGACCCGGGTCCGATCCGGCGGCTCAAGCAGAGCGGCGACGCGGACCTGTCCGTCGGCGGCGCGGAGCTGGCCGGGCAGGCGCTCGCCGCCGGACTCGTCGACGAGATCCAGCTGTTCCTCGTCCCCGTGATCGTCGGTGGCGGCAAACGCGCCCTGCCCGCCGACGTGCAGGCACGGCTCCGGCTGATCGGCACGCGAGGGTTCGTGGGCGGCCGTGTACGCCCACTACGCGGTCGACGACTGACCTCGGGTCGGCCTGGCGCGGAGACGGTGCGGATCGTCTCGAAGCGATCGAGTCAGGGATAAACACCACTCTGTAGTCGGGGAGAGAACCCTCACCTGGGCAACGTTGAGGAGTGACCACCTCCGACTTCCTGTCCTGTTCAGCTCGGGAGCCAGCCTCCCGGTATCGCGTCGACTCGGGGTCTGGAAACCGGACGTATGCCTCGTCAGCCTCAGTCGTCTCCTTGTCGACACCCGCTCCGTGCCGTAGCGCAGCCTCGTCCACCGTGTAGCCGCCCCAGGCGGCGGGCGTCTGGTGCTCACGCGCGCCGACTGCAAGGACAACGCAGGCCGCGTCTCCGCCCCCGACGACTATGTGCTTCGTCTCGGGCGGGCAGTGCACGAAATCCCACTGCTGCAACGGCCGCTCCTCGCCCTCGATGATCAGCAGCGCCTGGCCGGAGAGGACGAGAAAGTCTTCCTGGTCGGCTTCCCAGTGGTACATCCCGATCGGCTCACCCGGCGCGAGCACATAGAGACTGACTCCGACCTGGGAAACTCCAACTCGCCCTCGAAGGGCAGACGCTCTCCCCGCCCCTGGCGATGGCGCCAGCGGGCCTCCCGAGCGTTCAGTACGAACCATCCCTCCCCGGCGGGGACGAGCCCACTGTCGGTCTCTTCGAACGGTGCCTCGGGGACGATGGTCGGAGGTTAGCGCGAGTGGGGTTTCGAGCCTTCGGCTGGGGGACCTAGTGTGCGCGAGCGTCCTCTCCAGGTCCCGGTTAGTCGGGTACTACCGCTCCGCTCGGCCTCGAGGTCGGCGCCGCGATCGACGACTCGCTCGCCGCGACCGCGGCGTAGACTGAGTCGGCGCCCATGATTCGGCTCGCGTTCATCGCTGCGCTCGGCGCGGCGTGTGCCGTCGGCGGAGGCGCTCCCGCAGCCGACGCCCACTGCACGGGGCCTACGCTGGCGATTCTCTCGCCGAGGTCCGGCGAGACGGTCAAGCCGCCGTTCCCGGTGCGCTACCGCGTCCGCTGCTTCCGCGTCGGCCCAGGGTCGGGTCATCTGCACGCATGGCCGACCCCGGAGCGCGACTGGTTGCGCATCGAGCTGCCGCTGCGCTGGCCGTACGGGACCGTGACGTTTCCGGACAACAACAAGGTCTTCACGGGGTACCGGAACGTGCTGTTCGAGCTCGCGCGCGGCGATCACAGGCGCGTCCGCGCGGGCGCGGCGCGCGTCGTCGTGTTCCGGCTCACGATCGAGGGCCGTCGTTAGTCCCTACGATCGTCGACGGCCGTAAATCCCCTACCGCCAGGCCCGGGGGGCCCGGTTTTCGATGTCGGAGCGCAAGCTCAGCGTCTACGAGCGCATCATCCGGGAGGCGAATCTCGAGGAGGAGTACGACGAGGCGTTGTGCTACGAGCCGGAGCGGTGCGCGCGTACCGCGCGAGGACTGAGACCGCCTCTGAAACGACCTGCAACGAGCTGCATCCAACTACCGGGAAACGGCCTCTGCGCAGGCGGTTTTCCGCTTCTTGCAGTTCGCTGCAACTCGCTAGAGCCCCGCGTCCCGGACTTCGAATCCGCGTGCGGAGGTTCGACTCCTCCCGGGGCCACTCGGTTTCTAGAGCCCTTGCGTTAACACAAAGCTTTCGCCGTCCGCCTCAAAGCCCTTACCAGTGCCCACGACAATCAGACGCACACGGTTCCATCGGGCAGGGAGGCTGGATGGTGACCTACGACGTCATCTATCTCCTGGGCGTCATCGGCCTCATCGCGGTGTGGCCGCTTTTCTTGATCATGCTGGACGCGAAGCCCGCGCCGATCGGATGGATCGTGCGCGGATGTTGTGCGCTCGCGATCGCCTTCTTCGCCCTGACGTGGTATCTCGCCTACACGGGCATCGGAGGCCTCCCGTAGCCTCGGCCTAGCAGCGTGTGCCCGTCTCGCACGTACGCAACACGAGGATCCCGGGTAGGTCGTTCGGCGACGCAGGTGGCAGCAGCCTGATCCGCGCCGCGGAGGAGTTGTTTGCGTAGTTGGACTCGCGCAGTCGTCGCGCGGCGTTGACTCGGTGGACGAGCACGTAGTCGCCCGGAGCAACGCCGTTGATGTCGACGTACTGGCCTTCCTTGACGGGCGGATAGATGTCGCCGAATCCGACGGCGATGCCTTCGACGACGCGCGTCGCGCCAGGCTCTCCCTGTGCGCAATGGTTCCTGCCGATCGGGCGCGTGCCGCGCGGGCCGCGCGTCGGAAGCGGCGAACGGTGGTCGCTCGTCAGGCAAAAGCCGCTTTTGTGGTCGCGGAGGATCCGCCGCCCGCCCAAAGTGCGCAGCTCGTACTGCTCGAACGGCTGGAGGTGCCAGTGGCTGTGGCTGGGGTTGACGTTGAAGCGCATCCAGCCTGCTCCGGCGATGCGCTCGTAGCCGCCGCGCTGCAGCCGGACGAATTGCTGGGCGCGCATCACGGGCACGCGCGTTGTCGCGCGGCGGCCGACGACGACGAGCGGCCCGAAGCCGACGTTCTCGACGTTCGAGGCGAACGTGAGCCGGACGCCGCGATTGTCGGGGCCGCCCCAGACGACATCGATTTTGTCCGGCGGACGTTGGTCGAGGTCGGGTAGGAGCACTCGCGGCGTCGTGCGACCGGCGTTCGCGACGCACGTCAGGACGGCCAGCAGCACAGAGACCCCAACTGCCCGCCGCAGCATCACGACACCGTACAAGCGCGGACGGCTGTCGTTCGGCACGAACGAATTTCGAGCGACGGGTTGTGAGCGGCCGACCGCGGGGCTAGGCTGCTACGTCATCGCCCCGCAGGTGAGGTCGCTCAGTTCACGCCCCTGGTTGGTGGCCGTCGCCGCCTTCCTCGTCGCGGTTGCCGTCACGGTTCCGTTCATCTTCCTGTCGGACCGGACGGAGCGAGTGGCGCTCGCTGTTGGGGTCGTGGTCGCTGCGGCGCTCGCCGCGGGCTGGCTTCTGCGGCGGTTCCGGCGACTCGAAAGCGAGCGCGAGGCGGAGCGGCTCCGAATCCGCGAAGAGGTGGACCAGGCAGAGCACACTCAGCGTGCACTCGTCGAGGGGCTTCCGCTGGTGACGTGGACCTACGAGGCGAGAGATCGCAGTGCGACCCGCTACGTCAGCCCGCAGGTCGAAACGATGCTCGGCTACTCGCCGGAGCGCTGGGCATCCGAGCCGGATCTCTTTTCGAAGGCGCTGCATCCGGACGACCGCCAGCGCGTGCTGGACGAGATCGGGCGTGGAGAGGACGGGACGCCGTTCGAGCTCGAATACCGCCTGATCGCGCGCCAAGGTGACGTCGTCTGGATTCGCGAAGAAGCCACCACCGTTCGCGGCGCCGACGGCGAGCCGCTTTATGGCCGCAGTTTCCTGACCGATATCCGCGCGGAGAAACGGGCTGACGACGAGCGCGACCGCCTCGTGGCCGCCGAAAACGCGGCCGTCGCGGCGACCGTCGAACGGCAGCGCCGGCTCGACCTGCTCCGCGAGGCGGCCGATCTCGCGGCTTCTTCGCTCGAGTACAAGCGGACGGCCCAGCGGATCGCAGACCTGGTGGTCCGCGACTTCGCCGACTGGTGCGTCGTCGACATCGAGGAGGGCGGCTCGCTCAGTCGCGTCGCCGTCGCTCGAGCCGAGCCCGCCCGGCGGGACGCGGGCGGTGTCCCGGACCAGCAGGCCGAGGAGGCCGTGCGCGCCGTTGTCGACAGCGGGCAGCCACAGATCATTCCGGGGCTCGGAGAAAGCGCCAATGGAAACGAGGCCGGTCGCTTCCTCGGCGGAGTCGACGCGCAATCGATCATCTGCGTCCCGCTCCGAGCGCGGAAGCGGCGACTCGGCGCGATCACGGTCGCGCGCACTGAGAGCGGGAACAGGTACGGGGCCGAGGAGCTTGGCGTCGTCGAGGATCTTGCCGGCCGCATCGCGGTCGCGATCGACCGCGCGCGCCTGTACACCGAGGTCGAGGAACGCGCCGATGCGGCGCGCGTCCTCGCTCACGTCGCCGACGGCGTTCTCCTGCTCGATCGCGGTGGCACCGTGCGTCTGTGGAACCCGGCGGCGGAGGCGATCACCGCGATCAACGCTGCCGATGTCGTCGGCCGCTCCGCGGTCGAGGTCATTCCCGGATGGCAGGAGATCGTCGACGCCGTCCCCGTCTCCACGTCCCCCGACCCCGGCCACAGCGAGGTCGTCGTCCCGATCGAGACGGAGATGGGGGAGCGCTGGATCGCGATCTCCGGCGTGCGGTTCTTCGGTGGGACGGTGTACGCGTTCCGCGACCTGACCGAAGTACGCCGCCTCGAGGAGCTCAAAGCCGACTTCATCGCCACCGCGTCGCACGAGCTCCGCACGCCGCTGGCCGCGGTCTACGGCGCTGCGCAGACGCTGCTTCGCCACGACTTCGCTCTCGATGAGGGCGGCCGCGATCGCTTCGTCTCGTTGATCGCGGAGGAGTCGGAGCGCCTCAGCCGCATCGTCAACGAGATCCTGCTCGCCAACCAGCTCGACGCAGGACGGCTCGATCTCGAGTCCGAGGCATTCGACGCGGTCGAGCTCGTGGAGCGGGTGGTCGAGGCGACGCGCGCCTACGCGCCTCCCGGAATCTCGGTCGAGCTGGTCGCCCCGGACCGCCTGCCGCCGGTCGCCGCCGATCGGGACAAGGTTCGGCAGGTCCTGGTGAACCTCGTGGAAAACGCGATCAAGTACTCACCAGACGGCGGACACGTGGAGGTCGGAGTCGAGCCTCACGGCGAGCGCGCGCTCTTCCGTGTGAGGGACGAAGGCCTCGGCATCCCGGCCGAGGAGCGGGCCCGAGTGTTCGAGAAGTTCTATCGGGTGGATCCGCATATGACGCGCGGCGTCGGAGGCACCGGTCTCGGCCTCTACATCTGCAACGAGCTTGTCAGCCGGATGGGCGGCCGCATCTGGGTCGAGCCGAACAACGGTCGAGGGTCGATGTTCCTCTTCGAGCTTCCGGTGGCGGAGTCGTCCGCGGTTCAGCGATTTCCTGCAGAGCCGGCTGAGGGGCAGGCGACGACCCCGCCTGCCCGCGCGACGAACGCTCCGAGCTAGCGCGACGCGCGAGTCGGTTCGGCTATGACCGTTTCGGCGGCGTCTGCGTCCGAGTCCGTGTCGGTGTCGTGCTCCCCGTCCGGAGCAGCCTTTTCGCCGGCCGACACGCGGGCGGCCGCAGAGGCGGCCACGTCGTGGAGGTGCGCGCCGATCGAGCGGAGCTCGTCCAGCAGCGCGTCACGTTCGGACCAGACGGCTTCCGTGTCCGATTGGAGATCGCGCATCCGGGCCTTCGCCTCTGCCTCGCGCGTCGCGATTTCCTCGTCCGAAACCTGCTTCCGCCGCTTCGCCTCCTCGCGGGCGTCGGCGACGATCTTCTCCGCCTCGGCGCGAGCCTGGGCGACAATCTCGCCGGCCTCGGCGTTCGCGTCGGCGACTGTTTGCGCGGCCGCCGCTCTCTCGCGCTCCGCGTCGGCGCTCGCGCTGACGACGAGGTCGGCAGCCTGCGCCTTTGCCTCCGACATGCTTTGGTCTGCTTCCTCGCGCGCCGTCGCCACGATCTTCTCGGCCGACTCTCGTGCCTCCCGCAGGATCGCGATCGTCTGCTCGCCCACGCGGTCGAGCGCGTTCTTCACGGCAGCCTGCGGCGAGCGACTGACCTCGAGCTCTGCGATCACGCGGTTGACACGCTTGATGTACGCATCGACGGCCGGACGGTCGTAGCCGCGCATCGAGACCGGGAACGAGACGTTCCGAATCTCGCTCGGCACATGGTTGCGGACCGCGAGATAGCTCGACTCTTCCTCCGGAGGCGCGGCTGACGGCTCCGGCTGAGCGCTGGCGGCCTTGCGCTCGTCCTCTCCCACGCCGTCAGACTACTCCCTCCGTGAGCAACGCGCGTCTGGTCTTCGTCGGGCTGCGGGTCCGCGATGTGGCGGCAGCGGCTCATTTCTACCGCGAGGCGTTCGGCATCGCCTTCGCGGCCGGTCAGCCGCCGCGGCCGCACGCCGAAGTTTCATGGAGAGAGGGTGCCTATCTCCATCTCGCGCTATTTGCGCAAGATCCGGTCGCGACGGAGAACGCCGAGATCGGTTTCTTCGTCGACGATCTCGAAGCCGCGCATGCGCGTGCCGTTGCTGCGGGCGCCGAGGTCGTGCACGAGCCGCGGGCGGAGCCCTGGGGCCGCACGGCGTCGTACCGCGATCCTGACGGCAACCTCGTAGGGTTGACGCAGCGGCCCTCGGCGCCGCGCGTCGCCGGCGTCGACCTCGCGGGTGGAGCGTTGGCCGTCGTCGTGCTCGAAGAGAACCGCGTCGTCGAGGCTTTTCGGTGCGAGACGTTCGCGGACGCCCTGCTGGTCGACGCCAGCGTGATTGGCATAGACATCCCGATCGGAATTCCCGACTCGGGGGCGCGGCCCGCCGACGAGGCTGCTCGACGTTTCGTCGGCCCGCGGGCATCCAGCGTCTTCACGACGCCGGTTCGGCCGGTGCTCGAGGCCGAGACGTATGAGGAGGCGCGGCGGGTCGCCGTCGAGCGGACGGGGAAATCTGTTTCTGCGCAGTCCTACGCCCTGCGCCGCCGCATCCTCGAGGTCGACGAATACGCGCACGATGACGAGCGTGTGATCGAGGTGCATCCCGAGGTTTCCTTCCGGGAACTCGCCCACCGGCCGCTGCTCTCGAAACGCGGCACGGACGGTCTTGTCGAGCGTCGCGCCCTGCTCGAGGACGCGGGGCTCGAGGTCCCGTCGTCGGTGCCGCGGATTGCCGAGCCGGACCTGCTCGACGCCACCATCGTCGCATGGAGCGCGAGACGCTATGCGCTCGGCGATGCGGTGCCGCTGCCGCCGGGCCACACGGCGCGCATCGGAGCGATCTGGCGCTGAGGGGCGTTGGGCGGGCTGCGAAGATGCCGTCGTGCGCCTCCGATCTCGCTCCGGAAAGGCCGTTGTGCGCCGCGTCCTGGCCGCGACCGATCGTTCGGAGACCGCGAGCCAAGCCGTCGCCTGGGCGGCAGAGATGGCGGCGCGCTACGAGGCCGAGCTGCTGCTCGTTCAGGTGCTGATCGAAGACGGCACCAGCCAGGCCGCCGAACGCGAGCTCGCCGCGTACGCCGACGAGCTCGCGCTTCCGCGCGTGCAGACGTTCGTTACCGTGGACGCCGATCCGGCGCGCGCGATCGTCGAGGCCGCAAAGACGCAGCAGGCCGACGTGATCGTCGTCGGCAGCGTCGGGATGCAGGGGCGGAAGGAGTTCCTCCTCGGCAATGTGCCCAACCGCGTCTCGCACAATGCCCCTTGCACCGTTGTGATCGTGCACACCGCATGAGCGAGCACGACGCCCTGGGCACGGAGCAGAGCTTGGTCGGACGGGCGGCGCGGATCGCGGCCGTGCTCGGCAAGTACGGCTTCCGCGAGACGGCCGGACGCGACGGCGAGCCGGCCGCCGTGCGGGCGCGTCGCCTCCGCGACGCGCTGGAAGAGCTGGGCCCGACGTTCGCGAAGCTGGGTCAGATCCTCTCGACGCGGCCGGACCTCCTGCCGCCTGAGTTCATCGCCGAGCTGGCGTCGCTCCAGGACGACGTCGCGCCGATGAGCGAGGCCGAGGTGGTCAGCGTCATGGAGGAGGAGCTCGGCGTCCCCTGGGAGGACGTCTTCGAGAGCATCGACGCCGAGCCGCTCGCCGCTGGGACGATCGGACAGGTGCACCGCGCGCGCCTCGAGAGCGGCGACCGCGTCGTCGTCAAGGTTCAACGGCCGACGGCGCGCGACGAGATCCTGCGCGACCTCGGGTTGCTGGAGCTGTTCGCCGAAAAGACATCGAACCGGGCGGTCTTTCACCGGGTCATCGACCTGCCTGCCGCGATCGAGCACCTTTCGAGCTCCCTGCGGCGGGAGCTCGACTTCAAGCAGGAGGCGGCGAACATCGAGCGGATGCGGTCCGTCGTCGCCGACTTCTCGAGGATCGGCGCACCGGCGGTCTACGAGCAGTTGACCACAAGCCGGCTCCTCGTGCTCGAGGAGATTCCGGGCTCCCCCGTGCGGCAGGCGCCCCTAGGCCCGGCGCGCCGCGAAGCCGCGAAGCAGCTGCTCGAGTTCTATTACCGCCAGATCCTCGGCGACGGGTTCTTCCACGCCGATCCGCACCCGGGCAACATGCTCTGGTCGGACGAGCAGATCTACTTCCTCGATTTCGGCATGGTCGGGGAGCTTCCGGCGGAGACGCGGGAGCTCTTGCTGCTGCTTCTGCTCGCCTTCTGGCTCGAGGACGTCCCGTTCCTGACCGAGGTCGTCCTGATGCTCGCCGACTCGGTGCCGGACGACCTCGACATGCGCGCGCTCGAGCAGGAGCTCGCTGCGCTGCTGCGCCGCTTCCGGCATTCCTCTCTGGGCGAGATCCAGCTCGGGCCTGTCCTCCAGGAACTGACGCAGATCGCGTCGCGGCACGGCGTGCGACTCCCCGCCTCGCTCGCCCTGACCGGCAAGGCGCTCGCGCAGATGCAGCTGACCGCGGCCGAGCTCGACTCGCAGCTCGACCCGTTCTCGGCCGTCGGCGGCTTCCTCGTCCGCAACCTCCTCGGGCGCATGCGCGCGGGCGCCGACCCGAAGAGGATCTTCTACGAGAGCCAGAAGCTCCGCGCGCGCGGCACGCGGCTGGTGGATGCGATCGAGCGGATCGCCGGCGCCCGGCCCGGCCCGAAGCTCCAAGTCGACGTCCGCGGGATCGGGCCGCTCGAACGAACCATCCGCGCGGCCGCTCGGCGCCTGGCGCTGGCGATCATCGCGGGTGCGGTGTTCATCGCCGCCGGCTCGACGGCGACGGCCGAGCGTGTGAGCGACTGGGTGCCGGCGACGCTCGCCGGCGTCGGCGCGTTCCTGACGGCCGTGCTGCTTCTCGACCTGTTGCGCCGCCGCTAGAAAGCAGGCTTCTACTTCTTCGTGGGCCGGTGCTGGGACGGGAGGTTTCAGCAGGCGAACGACCGCCGGCCCGGCACCGGTCCAGGCGCGAGCTGCGCTACGAGCGCCGGTTCAGTAAGCGCACGAGCCGCCGTTCGGCGACGAACGCGACGACGCTCATGAGCGCACCGAGGACGACGCGCTCGAGGCGACGCCGCCACGGGCGCGCTCGTGCCGTCGCCTACTCCTCGTCCTGCGGCTCGAGCGGTTCGAGGCGCTCCGCGACGCTCTGGTGCTCCTCCTCGTCGCGCTCGCGCTGCTCCTCGAACTTGGTCTTGTCGCTCTGCCGGCTCTCCCGCTCTCGATCTTCCTGATCCGTCATGCCCCGGTCCTTGGCGGCGAGCTCGAGTCTTAAACCAGAGCCTTGAACCAGGCACACGCGCGGGCGCGCGCGCGTGAGCTGGGGCCGCCCCTGCTCGCCCTCTGCTTTCAGGCTAGCGCCGAAGGGCGCACGCGTGGCTCGCGGAAAGGCGCCGAATGTGTGCCAACGTCAGAACCGCGACCTCGCGCGGTTGACGCTACGACCAGTGCCCGCAGCTACGACCAGCGGCCGCAGCCGGCCTCCGAGAGCCGGTTAGCCGGGACTATCCTGTCGCTCGAGCGGGCGTGGCGGAACTGGTAGACGCGCCGGGTTTAGGTCCCGGTGGGGCTGACGTCCCTTAGAGGTTCGAGTCCTCTCGCCCGCACTGGATGACTCGCCTGGCCGCTTTGCTCGCTCTGCCGCTTGCGCTCGCTGCGGCCGGATGGAAACAAGGTGCCCCGCTGCCGCTGCCGCGCACCGAGGTCACGGGCGCGCGGCTCGGGTCGGAGATCGTCGTCGTCGGCGGATACCTCGCCGACGGTCGCAGCTCGTCGCGCGTGGATGCGTATTCGCCCTCCCGAAATCGCTGGCGCAAGCTGCCCGATCTCCCGGTGGCGGTGAACCACGCGATGGCCGCGTCGTACGGAGGTCGGTTGTACGTCGTCGGCGGCTACGGCGGCGAGGTTCGGGCGTCGGTTTTCGCGCGTGGACGATGGCGCGCGCTGCCGAACCTGCCTGCCCCGCGCGCCGCGGCGGGGGCGGCGATCGTGCAGGGGAAGCTGTACGTGGTGGGCGGCGTGGCCGCGGACGGCCTCGCGCGGAAGATGCTCGTCCTCGACCTGAAGACGCTGAAATGGTCGTCACTCTCCGGCCCGACTCCGCGTGAGCACCTCGCCGTCACCGCGCGGAAAGGCGTCATCTACGCGCTGGCGGGGCGCGAGGCCGGCACGAACTTCGACTACTTCGAGGCGTACGCTCCAGCACGCCGCCACTGGACGAGGCTGCCGCGCGTGCCCGAGCGACGCGGCGGCACCGGCGCGGCGGTCGTCGGCGACCGGATCGTCTCGCTCGGAGGCGAGGAGCCGCGCGGGACCATTCGAAGCGTCTACGCCTACAACGTTCGGAGCCGCAGCTGGCGGCGGCTGGCAGATATGCGCACGCCACGGCACGGGCTCGCGGTGGTCGCCTTCGGCAGGCGCGTCTACGCGATCGCCGGCGGGCCGAGGCCCGGCCTGTACGTCAGCGCCGCGAACGAGTATCTGGCGCTGCCGTAAGGCGCCGCCTGGCCGTCGAACCTCCCGCGCCTACGAGCGCTTCTTCTGCCGCCAGATAAAGGCCCAACGCTCACCTTCGCCCCTCGCGGCCCGAAGCTGAGACCGGCGCCGCTCTTGCTCAGGTTCAGCGTCACCCCGGGAAGCAGCTTTTTCCGCCGCCGATACTGCCAAGCCACGGCGGCCACGATACCGCTCTCTGCTTCAATGGGCCGGCGATGCAGGCGCAGGTCGAAGAGCTCGCCGGCAACAAGGTTCGGCTGACGGTCGACGTTCCGAAGGAGGACGTCCGTCATGCCGTCGACCACGCGACGTCGGACCTCGCGGGCACCGTCAAGGTGCCCGGGTTCCGCAAGGGGAAGGTTCCCAAGCAGGTGCTGCAAGCGCGAATCGGACGCGACCGGCTGATGACGGAGGCCGTCGAGAGCCACATCGGGGGCTGGTTCTGGAACGCCGCGGCGACTACGCGCATCAGGCCGGTCGAGCAGCCGCAGTACGACTACGACCTTCCCGCATCGACGGACGACACCTTCACGTTCAAGGCCACGGTCGCCGTGCAGCCGACGCCCGAAGTCGTCGACTGGACGCAGCTTGAGGTTCCCTACGAGGAGCCGGAGGTCGCGCCGGAGCTGGTCGACGAGGCGCTCGAGGCAATCCGCGCCACCGCGGCTGACTTCTCGCGGGTCGATCGCGGAGCGCAGATCGGCGACGTGCTCGTCATCGACCTGGAGACGGATGAGGAGACGCAGCGCGACTACGTGATCGAGCTCGGTGCCCGGCGCCTGCTCGACGAGATCGAGGCGGGTCTCGTCGGTGCCAAGGCGGGAGAGGCGAAGGAGATTGAGTTCGCGCTGCCCGACGGCGAGAAGCGAAACGCCCGGGTGACGGTCACCGAGGTGCAGGAGCCCGTCCTGCCCGCGCTCGACGACGGCCTCGCGGCGAGGGCGACCGAGTTCGAGTCGCTCGACGATCTGCGCGCCGACCTCGAGCGGACGCTGCGCGAGCAGCTCGAAGAAGAAGCGGAGACTCGCTTCCGGGCCGCCGCTGCCGACGCGCTCGTGGAGGCGTCGAACATCGACGCCGCAGGCCCGCTCGTCGAGGCTCGCGCGCGCGAGCTGCTTTCCGGCCTCGGCCGTTCACTCGACCGCCGCGGCATCTCCGCGGAGACATACCTCCAGCTGAGCGGCCTCACCGGAGAGCAGCTGATGGAAAGGCTGCGTGAGGAGGCCGCGCGGGCGGTCGGCCGCGAGCTCGTGCTCGAAGCCGTCGCCGACAAGCTGGAGGTCCACGTCGCCGACGAGGAGGTCGAGCAGCTCATTCGCGAGCAAGCGGATGCCGCCGGCGACGATCCCGACTGGGCCGTGGCCCAGCTGCGAGAGAGCGGCCGCGACGAGCTGCTTCGGGATGATCTTCGCCTCCGAAAGGCCTTGGACCGCGTCGCCGCCGATGCGAAGCGCATCTCGCCCGACCTGGCGCACGCGCGCGGCAAGCTTTGGACACCCGACAAGGAAAGCCCCGCAACCGAGACGAAGTTGTGGACCCCCGGACAGAAGGAGCCTGCATGAGCCCGTTGATCCCCATGGTCGTCGAGCAGACGTCGCGCGGCGAGCGCGCGTTCGACATCTATTCG
>JBKPFU010000082.1:0-12863 GCA_046728975.1 Actinomycetota bacterium
GTTCGACTGGGACGTGCAGCGCGCGGGCGCCGACGTCATGGATGACTACGGGGGAAATCCGCTGCCCGACCACGTGCTGGAGTCGATCAAGCGGAGCGGAACCGCGCTGAAGGGCCCGATCACCACGCCCGTCGGTACTGGTTTCCGCTCGGTCAACGTGACCCTGCGAAAGACGCTCGACCTGTACGCCCAGGTCAGGCCGTGCAAGTCCTACCCTGGGGTCCGCTCCCGCTACGAGGACGTCGACCTGATCATCGTGCGCGAGGCGACGGAGGATCTCTACGCGGGAATCGAGTTCGAGCAGGGCTCGGACGTCGCCGCCGAGTTGATCGAATGGCTCGAGTCGCAGGGCGGGCACGTCTGGCGTGACTCCGGGATCTCGATCAAGCCGATCTCGATCGAGGGCACGAAGCGAATCGTCCAGTTCGCGTTCGACTACGCGCGCCGCAACGGCCGCCACAAGGTGACGGCCGTGCACAAGGCGAACATCATGAAGTTCTCCGACGGCCTCTTCCTTCAGGTCGCGCGCGAGGTGGCGGAGGACAACTCCGACCTCGAGTTCGAAGACCGAATCGTGGACAACCTCTGCATGCAGCTCGTCCAGCGGCCTGAGGAGTACGACGTGCTCGTGCTGCCGAACCTTTACGGCGACATCGTCTCCGACCTCGCCGCCGGCCTCGTCGGCGGGCTCGGGTTGGCGCCGGGCGCGAACTTCGGCACGCACGCGGCCGTCTTCGAGCCAACGCACGGCTCCGCACCGAAGTACGCGGGCCAGAACAAAGTCAATCCGATGGCGATGATGCTCTCGAGCGTCTTGATGCTCCGGCACCTCGACGAGCAGGAGGCGGCAGACCGCCTCGAGAGCGGGATCGCCGAGGTCATTGCGGAGGGAGCGAGCGTGACCTACGACATGAAGCCGACGCGCGAGGACCCGACGGCGGTCGGGACGAGCGAGGTCGCGGACGCGATCATCGACAAGCTCGGAGCCCGGGTTTGATTTCCGCCGCCTCACTCGTCTCTCGCACTCGCCAGCACGCTGCAAGGCGTCGCGGCGCGGCGTCCTCGGTCGCGCCCGTATCCTCCGGATACGACCGATCCCTCCGTCCTTCCGCCGCTCGCCTTTCGCGGCTGCCGAGCACGATCCACTCGCGAGGCGGCGGATGAGGCGGAAGATCACAGTGGTCGGTGCCGGCAATGTCGGCGCGACCTGTACGCAGGTGCTCGCAGCCCGCGACTACGCCGACGTCGTGCTCGTGGACATCGTCGAGAACCTGCCTCAGGGCAAGGCGCTCGACATCAACCAGATGGGGCCCATCCTCGGCTATGAGCCAAACGTCGTCGGCACGAACGGCTACGAGGAGAGTGCGGGCTCGGACGTCGTCGTCATCACCGCGGGCGTCCCGCGCAAGCCCGGGATGAGCCGAGACGATCTGGTGACGACGAACGAGAAGATCGTCGGCTCTGTGACCGAGCAGGCGGTCGCCCAGTCCCCGGACACGATTCTCGTCGTCGTGTCCAACCCCCTCGACGCCATGTGCCACGTGGCGAAGAGCGTTTCCGGCTTTCCGAAGGAGCGTGTCTTCGGAATGGCCGGCATCCTCGACACCGCGCGCTTCTCGATCTTCATCGCGTGGAAGACGCAATCGTCGGCCAAGGACGTGACGGCGATGGTGCTCGGCGGTCACGGCGACCAGATGGTTCCCGTGGTCTCGGCCACGAACGTCGGCGGGATACCGCTGCGCAAGCTGGTGCCGGAGGCTGAGATCGACGCGATGGTGGAGCGCACGGCGAAAGGCGGCGGCGAGATCGTCGAGCTGTTGGGTACGTCGGCCTGGTACGCGCCGGGAGCGGCGGCGGCCCAGATGGTCGATTCGATCATGCTCGACCAGAAGCGCGTGCTGCCGTGCACCGCCTACCTCGAGGGCGAGTACGGCATCGACGGCCTGTACATGGGCGTTCCCGTCAAGCTAGGTGCGGGCGGCATCGAAGAGGTCATCGAGCTCGAGCTGGACGACGCCGAGCGCGAGGCGCTGAACGCATCGGCCGACGCCGTCCGCGAGGTCGTCGGCGTCCTCAGCGTCAGCGCCTAGATGGACCTCGGCCTCAAAGGCCGCACCGCGATCGTCTGCGGCGCGTCCGCCGGGATGGGCCTCGCGATCGCCGAGGCGCTCAGTCGCGAAGGCGCGAACGTTGCGATGTTTGCCCGGCGGCGAGAGGTGCTCCAGCGGGAAGCCGACCGCCTCGGCGCGCTGGCCGTCCGCGGCGACGTCACGAATCCGGCCGATCTCAAGCGGCTCGTCGACCGCACCGTCGAGGCCTTCGGCGGGATCGACATCCTCGTCAACAACAGCGGCGGCCCGCCACGGACGACCGCGCTCGAGATCGATGACGACGCGGTCGAAAGCGCGGTCGAGCTGCTCCTGCTCTCGGTCGTCCGCCTGACAAACCTCTGCCTGCCCCAGCTGGAGCGCAGCGGGCGCGGGAGGGTCATCAACATCGAGTCGAGCACGGTGCGCGAGCCGATCGAGAACCTCGTCCTCTCGAATACCGTCCGCCCGGGCGTGATCGGCTGGGCGAAGACGCTCGCGCGCGAGGTCGGGCCGAAGAAGATCACCGTCAACTCGATCGCCCCCGGCCGGATCGACACGGAGCGGCTGGCCGAAGCGTTCGAGAGGCGATCGCGCTCCGAGATCATCGAGGAGATCCCGCTGAAGAGGTTTGGCAAACCGGAGGAGATCGCCGACGTCGTCTGCTTTCTTGTTTCCGACCGCGCAAGCTATGTGACGGGTACGGTGATTCCCGTCGACGGCGGTCTCCTGCGCAGCATCCCTTGAAACGGTTCCTCTCACCCGCTCGTCTCGCCGCTGCGGGGCTGATCCTCCTGGTCGCGGCCGGCGTCGCACTCTTCCTCGTCCCGTCGAGCTCGTACCTGTTTCTGCCGGACCCGGCGCACTCGCTCGGCCCACTCGTGAAGATCCCGTCCGAGCGCGACGACCGCGACGGCGGCGGGATCTATTTCGTCGACGTCCGCTTCCGCAAGGCGCGCCTGATCGAGCGCCTCTTCCCCGGAATCCAGCACGGCGCGTCGCTCGTCGACGAAGATCAGGTGCGCGCGCCGGGTGTGACCGAGAGGCAGCAGCGGAAGGCCGACCTTCAGGAGATGGAGGTGTCGCAGCAGATCGCGGCCGGCGTCGCGCTCCAGCACCTCGGCTACAGGGTTCCGGGTCTTTCCGACGGAGCGCTCGTCGACCGCGTCCTTCGCGGCGCGCCGGCGGCGCGGGCGCTTCACGCCGGCGACAGGATCGTCACGCTCGACGGCGCGCGCGTGCGAAACCTGCCGGACCTCAGGCGCGTCATCGCGCACCACCGAGCCGGCGAGGTGGTCGACGTCCGGTATCGACGGGGAAAGTCGCTTCGCTCCGCGCGGTTCCGCCTGGTCAAGGATCCGGACGACCCGCGGCGGACGATCGTGGGCATCATCCCCGGCCTCGAGATCAAGCTTCCCGTCCGCGTCCGCATCGACACGAGGGGCGTCGGCGGGCCGTCGGCGGGACTGGCGTTCGCGCTCGACGTAGTGGAGGAGCTCGGCCGCGACGTCGACCGCGGGCACCGGGTGGCGGCAACCGGAGCGATCGACGAGAACGGCTCGGTGCTTCCGGTGGGCGCCCTCAAGCAGAAAACGCTCGGCGCGCGCGAGGCGCATGTGGACGTCTTTCTTGTGCCTGCCGGGGAGAACGCCCGCGAGGCGCGACGCTATGCCGACGGGCTGCGGGTGGTCCCTGTGAAGAACTTTCCCCAGGCGTTGCACGCATTGGCAACTTTGCCAGCTAAGACAACAACCAACGCGTCTTAACCCCTTCTTCATAAGCCCCGGAAAATGCGGGTTATTCCGGTCAGGCAACTCTTGCATTGCGGCCGCCGCTCCCTAAGATTGCGACTCGTCAGCTGCGGCCCACGTTTCAGAGAGAGGGAACGATGAGCAAGAAGGCCCAACCGTCCTGCGACGACTGCTACTTCCGCCGAGCGGGGCTGTGCGCCCTCGTGCTCGAAGCTCCATGCCCGACCTTCCGCCTTCACAGCCGCGGGCGCCTCTCGCCGCCCCAGCAGCCGCGGCTCGTGCCGCGCATGCTTCGCGAGTCACAGGCCGCCTAGACTCCGTCCACCTTGAGCTTGTTCCGCCGCCTGGAGCCGGGTGAGCTCCACGAGTACCAGCCGCGCCTCTACGCGATCCTGATCGCGCTGTTCCTGCTCTTCGCCTGGTTGATCGCCTTCATCGTCCAGAACTCGAGGAAGGTCAACCTGCACTTCGTGCTGTTCACGGCCCGCGTGTCGCTGATCTGGCTGATCCTGATCGGCCTCGCGATCGGCTTCGTGGGCGGGATCCTGACCTCCCAGCTCTACCGACGCCGGGGCCGCTCGCCCTCCTGATCGCGGCCTCGCGCCGCGTCAGGAACGCGAGAGGGCTTCTGCAGACGAACGCCGCTCGACCAGGCGCGCCAGCCGCGAGATTCCTTCGCCGATCTCGTCGGGCGAGACGAAGCTGAAAGCGAGGCGCGCCGCGGACTCCCCGCCGCGCCCGCCTGGGTAGAAGTCGGAGCCCTTGACGAACGTGACGCCCGCCTCCTCGGCGCGAGCGAGCAGGTCGGCTGCGGACGTGCCTGCCGGCAGCTCGAGCCACACGAAGTAGCCGCCTTCGGGCCGGTTCCAGCTTGCCTCGTCCGAAAACTCGCGCTCGAGGGCGTCGAGCATCGCGTCCCGCCGCGCCCGGAGCAGGCCCCGTACGCGCTCCAGGTTCGGCTCGAACAGGCCGCGGCGCACGAATTCCCAGACCGTCGCCTCCGCGAGCACGTTCGGCGAGATGTACGTCGAGACGGCAAGGTCGGTGACCGCGGCTGCCAGCTGCCGCGGGAGCACGAGGTAGCCGACGCGAACGCCCGGCGCGATCGTCTTCGAGAAGGACGACGAGTAGACGACGGCCTCCGGGTCGGCCAGCTCGAACAGCGTCGGCGGCGCCTCCCCGTCGAACCGGACGAGGCCGTATGGATCGTCCTCGAGGATCAGCAGGCCGCGGTCGCGCGCGAGCTCGACGAGCCGCGTGCGTCGGTTGGCCGAGAGCGTCCGCCCGCTCGGGTTCTGAAAAGTGGGGATCATGTAGAGGAACGCCGGGGGCGGGCCCGTCTCTAGGGCCTGCTCCAGCGCGTCGATGTCGAGACCATCCCGATCCTGCGGAACCCCGATCACCTCGGCACCGAGGCCGGCAAGGATCTTCAGCGGCCGGTCGTAGGTCGGCGCCTCTACGACGACGCGGCCCGGGTTGGCGCCGAAGAAGTGGGTGGCCAGAAAGACGAATCCCTGGAGCGAGCCGTTCGTGAGCAGAACCCGCCGCGGGTCCACGCTGTGGCGCTCCGCGACCCACTCGCGCAGCGGCTCGTATCCGCCGCCACCCCCGTACGAGAGTGCCCCCCGTCCGTCCCGTTCGATTGCGACCTTCGCACAGTCGGCGAGCTCCTCGACCGGCAGACAATCGGGAGCCGGAACGCCTCGCGCGAAGGAGATCGCCACGAAATCGAGTCTAGAGAACTCGTCGGCGTTGACCGACAATGAGAACGGCCCGTCTTGAAGCTCCTGCGCCTATCACTCGTACTCGGTCTCGCGGCGTGCGCGTTCGCGGCGTCGGCGACGGCTGCGCCTGCCCCGACGATCCTCGTCAAGTTCACGCAGCCTTCCAGGGCGGCCGCGAAGGTCACGGCGGAAGGGGATGCGCTGGTCGGCCAGACCGCCACGCACGCGGCAATCGTGCGGCCCGCCGCGGGCGAGTCGGTCGGCGCAGCCGTCGCGTCGTACCGGGCGCGGCCCGACGTCGTCTACGCCGAGCTGAACCGGCGGCGCACGGCATTCGCGCTCTCCAACCCGGACGATCCGATGTTCGGTTCCCAGTGGGCCCTGCCGACCATCCACGCAGTCGGGGGATGGTCGTTGTATCCAGGGGCGTATGTGACCACCGGCGGCGCACCGCTGGCGGTCGTCGACACCGGCGTCACCGCGGCGCACGAAGACCTGACAGGCCACGTCCGCACAGACCTCGGCGCGACGTGCCTCGACCCCTCCCCGTGCATCTCCGACCCGGCGGCGGACGACGAAGGCCACGGCACGCACGTTGCGGGGATCGCGGCCGCGGCCACCGACAACGCCGTCGGTGTCGCGGGGGTCGCGTTCTCGTCGCCGATCATCCCGGTCAAGGTGCTCGACTCGAGCGGCAGCGGCTGGGACTCGGACATCGGCAACGGGATCGTCTGGGCGGCGCAGAAGGGCGCGAGAGCGATCAACCTGAGCCTCGGCGCGAACGTCTATTCGCAGACGCTCTGCGACGCGGTGGCGACGGCGATCGCGGGCTACCACTCGCTCGTCGTCGCGTCTGCGGGCAACGACGGCGACACGACGCCGAACTACCCGGCGGCCTGTGCCGGCGCCGTCGGAGTCTCCGCGACCGACCAGTCCGACCAGCTCACGTGGTTCTCGAGCTACGGCGTGGGCAACGTCTTCGTGTCCGCACCGGGCGCCGCCATCTGGTCGACGTTCCCGGCGACCATGACCTGCGGCTTCTACGGCACGACCGGACATCTCTACTGCCCCGAGAGCGGGACCTCGATGGCTGCGCCGTTCGTGACCGGGCTCGCAGCGCTGCTCTTCGGCGAGTACCCGTCGTCGAGCGTCGCCGGCGTCAAGGCCACGCTCGCGCGAACGTCGGACAAAGTTGGCGGCGTCACCTACGGCGCCGATCCCTACTCGACGTGCACCGGATGCACGTGGCAGGAGGAGTACGGGTACGGACGCATCAACGCCGAGGCGGCCCTCGGAGCTCCGGCTCCTCCGCCGCCGCCGCCTCCGCCGCCGCCACCTCCGCCGCCTCCGCCTCCGCCACCTCCGCCGCCGGGGCCGCCTCCCGCCCCACCCGACGCGGCCGCGCCTCACGTGCACGCCCTCGCCGGGCTAGGCCGCCGCAGGCGGGTGATGAAGCTGCGCTACACGGTCTCGGACGACAGCGGCCGCACGCAGGAGCGCCTGCGCGTTTACCGCCGAACCAGAGTCCTCGCGACCTTCACGCGCCGGCTCAGGGAAACCGAGGCTGCGGTGCCGTACTGGGTGCTGTGGCGCGCGCCTGCGCGGCGCGAGCGGCTGCGCTTCTGCGTGGTCGCCACCGACGCGAGCGGACACCGCGCCACGAGCTGCGCGCTCCTGCGGATCCGCTAGGCCGAGTCGTCTTCGTCGAGCTCGAGCCTGCGGCGGACGATCCGCCGCACGTCGGCCAGAAAACGCGCCGTCGCAACCTCGAGCTCCGCCGAGACAAAGGCGCCGGGGATCCCCTCCTCAGGCCGGTCCACGTCGTCGTCCGACCGATCGCTTTCGTCTCCCGCATACATCGTTCCGCCGTCCCAGATGCCGGCGTCGGGGGTTCCTTGCGCGCAGACGGAGCGGGAGCTCAGGCGCGGGCGCCGGCGGTCTCCGCCGCCAGCTGCGCGACCTCGGTCGGCGTCGTGCCGACGCGGACGTCGTGCGCCTCGAGCGCCTGCTTCTTCGCCTCGGCCGTGCCCGAGGAGCCGGAGATGATCGCACCCGCATGCCCCATCGTCTTGCCGGGTGGCGCCGTGAAGCCCGCGATGTAGGCGACGACGGGCTTCGACATCTGCGCCTCGATGTACCGCGCCGCCTTCTCCTCCTCCTCCCCGCCGATCTCCCCCACCATGACAACGAGCTCCGTCTCCTCGTCGGCCTCGAACCGTTCGAGGATGTCGATGAACGACGAGCCGACAACAGGATCGCCGCCGACCCCGGCGATCGTCGAGTTTCCGAGCCCGAGCTGCGTGAGCTCGTGCCCGATCTGGTAGGTCAGCGTGCCGGAGCGGGACACGAGCCCGACGCCGCCCTCGCGGAAGATCTCGGCCGGGATGATCCCGACGTTCGCCTTCCCGGGCGACAGCGCGCCCGGGCAGTTCGGGCCGAGCATCGTGATCCCCCGCGGCCGGATGTAGTTGTAGATCCGCAGCATCTCGTGCGCGGGCAGCCCCTCGGCGATGCAGATCACCGTCCCGATCCCCGCGTCGACCGCCTCGTAGATCGCATCGGTCGCGAACCGGGCGGGGACGAACACCATCGCGGTGTTCGCGGCTGTTTCCTCCACCGCGTCCGCGACCGTGTCGAAGACCGGGATGCCCTCGACGTCCTGCCCGCCCTTCCCGGGTGTGACCCCGGCCACCACGTTCGTGCCGTAGGCGCGGTTGCGAAGGCCGTGGAACGAGCCCTCGCGGCCGGTCAGCCCCTGGACGACGAGCCTCGTGCCGTTGTCGACGATGATCGCCACTACCCCGCCTTCCTGCCGAGGATCGCGATGCGGTCGAGCGTGATCCAGCCGTCCTCGATCCGGTCGGCCAGGAGCTCGAGGACGCGCCGCGCGTCCGCCTCGCTGGTTCCTGCTCGCTCGAGCCACGGTTCGACCTCGATCGGCTTCTCCAGGCGCCTGATCTCCTCGACCCGCAGGCCGGCGCCCTCGAGCAGGGCGCGCCACTCGTCCTCCGTGTAGTTCCGGACGTGGGAGGGGTCGCGCACGCGGTCGGCCTCTTCGGCACGGTCGTCGAGGAAGAGGTTGTCGACGACGATCACGCGGTCGCGGCTGACGCGCGCCATCTCCGCAACCGCTACGGCGACATCCTCGAAGTGGTGGGCGGCGACCCGGCAGGCGACGACGTCGAAGCTCCTGCCGGCGAACGGGATCTCCTCACCTCGGCTGACGACGTCCGGCTTCATCCCGGGCGCCGGGTCGAGCGTCACGACATCGACGCCGGCCTCGCGGAGACGCCGCGCGACGTGACCGCCGCCGGTTGCGACGTCGAGCGCGGTCTCGGCGGCCTCCGACCACTCGACCACGAGGTCGAGATCCTCGCCCTCCCGGTGCGCCGCGCTCTCGCGGTACGCTCGCGCGCGTTCGCTCCAGTTCATGGCCGCCCCTCGTCACTTCCAGCGTGTCGACCGGTCATTTCAGACGGCCACGGGGGCGAAGCCCACGTGGCCTGACAGCAGCGACACCGCAAGCGGTGTCGCGTCACGCCGCCAGCTCCACGGCGCGCCGGGCCGCGTCGAGCATCGTCGGCTCGACGTGGAGGTTTTGGGGCGCCGCCTCCGTCAGCAGCTCCCTGCCTTCCTCGGCATTCGTTCCGTCGAGCCGAACGACGATCGGGTGCTCGATCGTCATCTGGCCGAGCGCCTGGAGGATTCCGCGCGCGACCTCGTCACAGCGCGTGATCCCGCCGAAGATGTTGAACAGGATCGACCGCACCTGCGGATCGGCGGTGATCACCTCCAACGCGTCGACCACACCCTGCGCATCGCCGCCGCCGCCCAGGTCGCAGAAGTTGGCCGGGCGGCCGCCCGCGAGCGCAACCACAGCCAGGGTGGACATGACGAGGCCGGCGCCGTTGCCGAGGATCCCGACCTGGCCGTCCAGCTTCACGTAGGTGACGTCCTTCTCGCGCGCCGCACGCTCCTCCGGCGGAAAGGCCTCGAGGTCGTACATCTCCGCGATGTCCTGATGCTTGTAGAGCGCGTTGTCGTCCACGGTGAACTTCGAGTCGAGCGCGCGCACCTCGCCCTCGGGCGTGACGATCAACGGGTTGATCTCGCAGAGCGTCGCGTCGGTGGCGACGAAGCAGTCATAGAGGCGGCCGACGAGCTCGACGATCTGCTTCTGCTCGCCGGGATCCTCCACGCCGCCCTCGAACACGAGTCGGCGCGCGTGCCAGGGATGGCAGCCCTCGAGCGGGTCGACATGGAGGCGGACGAGCGCCTCGGGGCTCGTGGCCGCGATCTCCTCGATGTCCACTCCCCCCCGTCGCGTGAACATGAACAGCGGCTTCTTCGCGCTCCGATCGAAGGTGAGCGAGAGGTAGTACTCGCGGGCGATCTCCGACGCGCGCTCGATCCAGACCTTCGCCACGACGTGGCCGCGGATGTCCATGCCGAGGATCTCTGCGGCACGTGCCTCGACCTCATCGCGGTCGGCCGCGAGCTTGATTCCGCCCGCCTTGCCGCGTCCGCCGATCAGCACCTGCGCCTTGACCACGACGGGGTAGCCGAGCTCCTCGGCGGCTGCCCGCGCCTCGGCCGGGCTCGTCGCCAGGCGACCCTCGGAGACAGGAATGCCGTAGCGCCGGAAGAGGTCCTTCCCCTGGTGCTCGTGCAGGTCCAAGGCGCGCGCGAGTCTACAGGCCTGCATCCGCGCCGGTCGCGGCGTCCTGTGCGAGCATCGGCCCCGTGAGCCGCAGGACGATCATCGTGCTCCTCGCGCTCGGCGCGACCGTCGCGGGCTTCCTCCTCGCCTCGAGCGCCGGGCGCCTCGGGGGCGACGACCCCGACCCCGCGCCGCGCGTCGCGGCCGGGCCGCAGACGAAGCGACTCGGTTGGAGGGAGACGTACGGAGCGCCCGGCGAGCAGGTCGTCTTCACGGTCGACACCCTGAGCGTCACGAGCACCGGCTGGACCGCCGGCGTCGGCGTCGACAACCGCTCGTCCGTGGCGTGGGAGCTCGCTCCCGATGCGACGCCGGACGGCACGTTCGGGCTCCGGCTCTTCGAGACGGGCGACAAGGAGGAGCTCGACGAACGCAACCAGAGCGGAACGCTCCCCGCGGTTCGAGCGGCGACGCGGTACAGCCCCGAGCTCCCGAAGATCCTCGAGCCGAAGGCGTCTTGGCGCGGACGCATCTCGGCCCCGGGCGCGCTCGTCGCCGGCAGCTGGGCGCGAGTCGTGTTCGGAACGCTGATCGCGGTCGGGAAGCCTCCGGAGGGGATGGAGGAGGTCTTCGTCTGGATCACGGACAACGCGTACCGGCTCCGAAGGTGAGCCGGGCGCTCAGAGGACGCGCGCGATGAAGACCGCCTGGGCTTCCGGCTCGGCGCCGCAGCTCGCGGGCACGCCCGGCCCGGGGAGCGTCTCGACCACTGCCTCGTACTCCTTCCCGACGCGGCTTCGAAACCGCACGCGGTCGCCGTCCACGCCGGCGAGTCGGAGGTCGGCCGTGCCGTCCAGGCCGGTGGCCTCGCGGACGGAGATCTCGGCGGCCTGCACGTTCCGCTCGTACGCCGTGCGTCCGCGGTAGCGCCCGAGGTCGACACGACCGGCGAGCGCTCGTGCGACGAGGGTCGGCGCCTCGCCCGGTGTCACACGGCCGAGGTGGATGCCCGCCGGAAGGACGAGGACGTTCGCCGCGAACCGATGCCCGCCCTGGTGCGACGTCATCCACAGGTCGTCGGTCCCGAGATGCGGGCCCAGGGTCGCGAACACCGTCGTGCCCTTCAGGGCACAGCAGGCATCCCGGATCCCGTGGCCGCAGACGAGCACCAGGGGCGTGTCGCTAGGACTTCCTCCGCGTTCGAGGTCTACCGAGCTGAGCTCGTCCAGGGAGCCGAGCTCGAGACGGCGCACGTCGGTTTCCACCTCCTTCGCGCAGACGACGAAGGCGAGCGAGCTTCCCGGGACAGCCCGCCCCGGCCGGCGAAGGAACAGGAGACGGGACGACGGCGTCCTCGCGAGCCACTCCCGGACGCCCGCACGCGCCCGCCGGGGCAGGCCGTTGCCGTCCGAGACGTCGCGCGGCCACGATCCGGGGACCTCGACCAGAAGCCAGCTCTCGGCCACCGTCGCAGTCGCAGCGATCGGCTCGCCCGCGCGCGCCGACGCCTCGGAGCAGCGCAGCGACTCCGTCACCTGGCTGCGCTCATGCCCCGACGATCACGCAGATGCGCTGGCCGTTCGCAACCTGGTCCCCAGCCGCCACGTCGAGCTCCGCGATCACGCCGTCGGCGTGCGAGACGATCTCGTTCTCCATCTTCATCGCCTCGACGACGCACACGAGGTCGCCTGCTTGCACCGACTCCCCGACGGCGACGGCGACTGACAGCACGGTCCCCTGCATGGGGCTCATGACGGCGCCGGTCGCGTCGGCGGAGAGACCCCGGCTCCGGGACTTGTGGCGGCGCGCGAGGTCCGCCCACGGCGGCTCCTCGGCACGCACGCGGACCTCGTGCCGGCGGTCGTCGACCTCGATCGTGAAGACCCGGTCCGCGCTCGAGTTGGTTGGTCCCGATCCGTCCGCACGGCTCGCTATCGTCGTTTTCTCGTGAGACAACTGCTCGATCTTCTGCGCGCGCTGGGCGAGCTCCTCGGACTCCACCACTCCTCGGCAGGTGCCTCCGTCGACGAAGCACGGGGTCTCGAGGAGCGCCCGGTGAAAGGCCAGCAACGTGATCGGCCCCTCGATGACGAACTCCTCGAGAGCGCGGAGCATCCGTCGGCGCGCGTGCTCGCGATCGACGTCGTGGACGACGAGCTTCGCGATCAGCGGGTCGTAGAGGTCCGAGATCTCGTCTCCGGCGCGCACGCCGGAGTCCACGCGGACGCCGATCCCGCCCGGCTCGCGATAGGCCGCGATCCTCCCCGGGGAGGGGAGGAACGCTCGCATGACATCCTCGGCGTTGATGCGGCACTCGATCGCGTGCCCGTGGAGGGAGACGTCGTCCTGCGCCACGGACAGCCGCTCGCCGGACGCGATGCCGATCTGCTCGCGGACGATGTCGATGCCCGTTACCGCCTCGGTGATGGTGTGCTCGACCTGGACGCGGGTGTTCATCTCCAGGAAGTAGTAGGAGCCGTCCGTGTCGAGCAACCCCTCCACGGTGCCCGCCGAGCGGTAGTCGACCGCGCGCGCGGCCTCGATCGCGACGGCCCCGATCTGCGCTCTCAGCTCTGCGTCGACGGCGGGCGACGGCGTCTCCTCGACGAGCTTCTGGTGCCGCCTCTGAATCGTGCAGTCG
>JBKPFU010000083.1:0-15650 GCA_046728975.1 Actinomycetota bacterium
GGGGTAGCGGTCTCGCGGCTCGACCATGTGCGAGGATTCTCGTCGCGCGCCGCCGGACGCCCAGCTCAGAGACGACCGTTGGCACGAAGGGTGCGGAGAGCGTCCACGGTGCGCGACCCGCGCCACTCGCTCGCGGCGACCGGCGACCAAGCCAGCCAGTTGAACGTCCAGCCTCCGTCCTCTGCCTGACTCCCGGCGAGGTGGTCGAGGTGCGCCTCGATCGTGGCCTCGTCGAAGAGACGACGGGCGATCGAGTCGGGGTTCGGGGCGAAGTCGAGCGGCGTGTGAACCTCGCCCTCGGCGTCGGGGTCGAGCGCGACCATGTCCCGGTCGAACAGCAGCCTGCCGACGCGCTCGAGCACCTGCTCCGCGCGGCCGCGATCGGGCACGTTCTGGAGGAACTTCAACACGCCGCGGAGGTCGTAGGGTCCCGGGTCGTCGAGATCGTCGATTCGCCGCCAGAGCAGGTCCGTGGCGTCGTCGAGCCACCGATCCTCGACGTGACGCGCGTGCAGCGTCGCCGCGATAACCCCGGTGGTGAAGAGCGACGCCGGCCGCCCTTCCTCCGCCTCCCACCACGGAGCGTGCGGCCACCCCTCGACCGTCGGCTCCACGAACGACGCGCCGCCCTCGGCGGGCGCCTTGGCCGCGAGCCACTCACATGCACCTGCTACAAGCTCCTCGTCCCATGCGTCGGCCTCGTCGAGCGTGCGCAGAGCCATCGCGACGGCGGCCGGCTGGCTGCCCGGCGTGCGCCCGTCCGGCTCGAGCGCGTGACCGAACCCGCCGTCGGAATTGCGGAAGGCGGCGACCGCGTCGCGGACAGGTCGAGCGTCTCCGCCCAAGAAGAGCCGCTCGAAGCGACGGCGGTCGAGGACGCGCGCGTTGCCGGCGAGGAACCGCGCGGCAGCGTCGACGTCGGGAGCCGTCACCGGCGGGCATCTTATGAGGTGCCGCATGGCCGCTCGCCGCCCGCTGGGTCGTTGAAGTCGGACGGCGCCACCGGCGTGTTCACGTCCGCAGATGTAGCCGACGCTGTGGCGGCCGCTCTCAAGGCTGCATGCCGTCCTATCCCGCTCCGCTTGGAACCGGCTGGATGCGGTACATCTCCTTGAGTGACGGATCCCGCCGAGCGACACGAGTCCGCCGGCGGCACGGACGACGTTGACGCCGCGGTCGTCGAGCGCGTCCGCGCCAGTTTCGCCCGCCAGGGGGCCATGGCGACTCTCGGTGCCGACCTCGCCGCCGTCGCTGCCGGTCACGTCGCAATCGCGCTGCCGATCGAGCCGCGCCTATCCCAGCAGGACGGCTTCCTCCATGCCGGGGTCGTCGTCGCCGCGCTCGACAGCGCCTGCGGCTACGCGGCGCTGACCCTGATGCCGGACGACGCGGAGGTGCTGAGCGTCGAGTTCAAGGTCAACCTGCTGGCACCGGCTAGCGGCGACAGCCTCGTCGCCGAGGGCGAGGTCGTCCGCGCCGGTCGCACGCTGACCGTCTGCCGCGGCGAGGCGTACGCCGAGCAGGGGGCCGAGCGCGTGCACGTGGCGACGATGCTGGCGACGATGGTGCGGCGGCGGGCAGGGTGACCACCCGCCTGGGCCAGTGTGCGGGAATGTCACCCGAGCCGGCGGGCGGTTTAACCGGCCAGTAGGACCTCGTTGAGCTCATCAAACGTGATCGACGGTGTCGGACCACCCTCGGGAAACGCTGGCTTGACGTAGCTCTCGAACCACGCTTCGAAGTCGCTCTCCGAGTCCCAGACCTCGGTCACTCGCCAGCCGCCGGCCACTGGCCCGTTCGCGTGCAGGATGAATCCTTGGGCACTCCGCTGTGGTCCCGCGAGCTGCTCGAACATACCGTCGATCATCTCTTTCGTTCCACCGGGAAGCTGAGCAGTCATCAACACGGGCATCTGTGGTCCTCCTTAGAAGTTCGTCTGGGTCCGCCTCCTGATCCTCCCACCCGAACGCAAGAGCCATTAGAGCCCATCCGTGCCGAGCAGCCTCGGATGCCCCAGGGCTCAGGAATGTATGAGGCGTTGCTCTAGTCTCACGCGGTGGTTTCTCTCTGGCCGATCACAGACTCGAATCGGGAAGCGGTCGAGGCGCTTGCCGTAACGCCGGATCAGGGACGCTTTGTGAGCGGTGTCCGCGAGTCAATTCTCGAGGCGGCGGAGGAGCCGGACGCTCGGGCCCTCTACTGGGCGATCTATGACAAAAAGACGCCGGTGGGGTTCGTGATGATCGCTGACGAAGTCGGCAGCCCCGACTACATCGCCCACTTTCTCTGGAAGCTGCTCATCGACGAGCGCTACCAACGACGAGGCTTCGGTACAGCAACGCTCGACCTGATCGTGGAGTACTTCCGGAACCGGGGCGTCGGCACGATGTGGACAAGCGTCGGACAGGGCGAGGGCAGCCCGGTCACGTTCTACGAGCGATACGGCTTCAAACGAACCGGAGATTTCCACGGAAACGAGATCCTGCTGCGGCTGGAGATCTCCTAGCACAAGCGACCCGAGCCTCAACTGAGGTCAGCGCCCTTGCTTGGCCAGCATGCGGGAATGTCACCTGAGGCAACGCGGCGATCCGGCCAAACGCGCGTGTAGCGTCTGCGGAGTTGACCCGGTTCGTCATCGACTGCGAGACGCTGCTGCGGATTGCCGCGGGCGAGATCGAGGTCGCCGCCGAGCACAAGCTCGTCGCGCCGACACTCGTCCGCTCGCAGGCGCTGTCGGCGCTATACGAGGCCGCCCGCCGGGGCGAGATCTCGGCCGCAGAGGGGATCGAACGGGTGACACGGATCAACTCGCTCAAGGTTCGCTTCCTCGGCGACAAGGTGCTCCAGCGGAAGGCGTGGAAGGTCGCGGATCAGCTGGGGTGGGAGACAACGTTCGACGCCGAATTCGTGGCGCTGACCCAGCTACAGGCGGACGTCTTCATCACTTCGGACGGCGATCTCGCGCGGGCAATCTCGGGCCTCGTCACGACGGCGACGAGCGACGCGCTGCGCACGACCTGATCGGCCGGGGGGGCACGAGCCGCCTCGCCTTGGCCAGTATTCGGGAATGTCACCCGTGGTGGCCGCGCGCACGTGCTACATGGAGGATCGAGTACCAGTGGCGCCGTAGGCGCCGGCTCGGGCGGCTGCCGAGCCTCGCGCGGATCTCTCGATAAAGCGTGTTTCGCTTCTCCGGGTCCATTGCTATGTGGCCGGAGAAGGTGTCGAGGAGGGCGATGTATTCATCGGCCGAATATGTCGCCTCCCAGACGTACCGTCGCACCTGGACGTCATCGAACAGACCGCTCGTTTCGATCTCGTCTCGTTCATCCGTGATCTGCTCTGGTGGCGGTGGCGGCCACTGACCGCCGAAGGTCTCCCCGATCGCCTCATAGACGTTCTGGATCTCCGTAAAGAACGGGTCGAAGTCCGCTGGGAAGGCATGAAACGCGCTCCAAAAGGCGAGGTGCCCTTCGGGGCGCAGGAGTTTGTGAACCTTCCGGTATCGGATTGCCGGATCGAGCCAATGCCAGGTAGTCGCGGCAAACACGAGATCGAACGCGTGCGCCGGTCCTTCCCACTCCTCGAACGGCGCCGTCTCGACTTCAAACGCAAACGACGCGAGTTTCTCTCTTGCCCGCTGAGCAAGGTTTCGTCCGGCCTCCACGCAGACAACCGAGAAGCCGCGTTCGAGAAGTGGGCGCGTTGCCTTTCCCGTCGCGCAGCCGATTTCTAGGAGCCGAGACGTCGGCTCGAGCTTCGACAGTTCGATCAGATCGTCGAAAAGTTCCTCCGGGTAGGCCGGTCTCGCGCGTTCATACGCGTCCGCTGCTTGGTCGAACGTGAGCGCAAGCGGCTCTCGTTCTTCGGCTCCCGCACGCGTCAGCCATCGGCAGAAGGGATCTCGCCCGAAACGCGTCTTGTCCATGTTCCCTTTGGTGGAGGCTGTGAGTCTAGGTCGGCGACAACGGCAGCCTCTGAATCATTTGACCGGCGTAACGTTGCCCTAGAACCTCGTGTGTGCGAGCGTCCTCTCGCTAGGGCACGCCTGCCGCGCGAAACGACCTAACCGCCGATGCCGGTTGACACTTGACCCTTCCTGCTCGACGAGGAATGCCCGACCGCAGCGCGTATTACGTGGAGCTCGCACCGGAGTAGCGACGCGCGCCATCGGGTTCAGCGGCGGAAGCCGCCCTCTGAGTCGATCACTTGCCCAGTGATCCAACCGGCTTCGTCGCTGCAAAGCCAAGCGATGAGACGTGCGGCGTCGTCGGGCTCGCCCCATCGGCCGAGCGGCATCGACGGACGCGGGTCTCGGCCCGAGATCTCCCAGCCGGTATCGGTGGGACCGGGATTGACGGCGTTGACGGTTATGCCCTGGTCGATCAGCTCGTCTGCAAGCGTCTTCGTTGCCTGGTGCAGCGCTCCCTTCGACACCGCGTACGCAACTTCGCGCGTCATCGGCGCGAGGTGCTGCCCCGAGGTCAGTAAGACAACTCGGCCGCCGAGGCGCCCGTCGTGCTGGGCGGCGAACTCCTTGACCAGAAGGATCGCCGCGCGCACGTTCTCGTGCAGGAACGCGTCGAGTTCCGACGCGGTCACGTCCGCAAGGCGCCCATGGC
The DNA here is from genome assembly GCA_046728975.1 of Actinomycetota bacterium. Lineage (GTDB taxonomy): Bacteria > Actinomycetota > Thermoleophilia > Gaiellales > Gaiellaceae > JBKPFU01. The sequence goes on from JBKPFU010000083.1 coordinate 4,623, forward strand.
CACCGCGGGCGTGGTTGACGATGAGCACGTCGACATGACCGTAGGCCGAGCCGGCGGCGGCGACGATCGCGCGCGGCGCGTCGGGGTCGGCGAGATCGGCTTCCGAGTAGCGGAGGCGGTCACCAAGAGCACGCAACTCATCTTCGGCTTCGGGGTCGGCGCCCCAGGGTTGTGTCGCGTCGTGCGGGCGCCAGCCCGTCGCGAAGACGCACCCTCCTTCGGCGACCAGGCGCCGCGTGATCGCGAAGCCGATCCCGGCGCGGCGACTGACATCGGTGACAAGCGCAGCGCGCCCAGCCAGCCGTTCCACGGGGCGTTGCAACTAGATGCCTAGGCTGCGGTCCGCGTTCGTCAGGAGCTCGTACCCGTCCTCGGTCACGAGCACGTCGTCCTCGAGCTTCATCACGCCGGCGCCGAGGACGGCTAGCGACGGCTCGATGCAGATCGTCACTCCCGGCTCCAGAGGCTCGCGCTCGTTCCCGAGGTCGGGCCACTCGAACGAGGTCGCGAGGCCGATCCCGTGCCCGATCCGGTGCGCGAGCCGGAAACCGCCCTCTTCGACGACTCGAGCGGCGGCTTCGTGGCTTGCAACGCAAGCCATTCCCGGCAGCACCTGCTCGAGCGCCGCTTCGTACGCCCGCAGAACCACGTCCCAGACCTGCCGCTGGAGGTCGCTTGTGTTGCTCAATACGAATGTCCGGCTCGCGTCGGCCTGGTAGCCCTCGTACGAGGCGCCGATGTCGAGCATGACCGTGTCGCCCTCCGCGAGCGGGCGCTCGGTCGGCTCGCGGATCGGGATCGGATCGTCCTTCCCGGAGATGACGGTCGGCGCGAACGACCACTCCGGTCCGAGCGCCTGCCCGATCCGAGCCGCCAGCTCGCGCTCGGTCATGCCCACTCGCGCCTCCTCGCGCGCCACTCCGAATGCGTCGTCGGTCAGGCGCGCCGCCTCGCGCAGCAGCCGCACCTCCAGCTCGCTCTTCCGCCGGCGCAGGCGCGCGACCTCATCCGCGATATCGACGATCTCGGCGTCGGGCAGCCGAACGCGAATCCGCTCGTACGACGTGACGGGCAACCGTTCCAATCCCGCCACCGCCAACCGGCGTGGCCGCGCCCATTCGAGCAGGTCGCAGACGATCTCGACGGCTCCGAGGCGGCCGTGCCAGTCGTCGAGCCCCGACCGTCGCCGCGCCTCCTCCAGTTGCCAGTCGAAGTCCAGCGCGCAAGAGAAGGATTCGCTGCGCAACACGCACCACATGTCCCCGAGCGCGGGCGCGAAGTTCGTCAGGTAGCGGAAGTGCTCGCCGTGTCCGTGGCTCCCGAAGGCGATCGCCGCCTCGCACTCGTTCGCGGCCACGATCTCACGGAAGGCTGTCCGACGCCGCTCGAGCTCCTCCCGCCACTCCGCCACGGGCTAACTAAAGCAGCCGCGCGGCGTCAGTAGTCGCGGGGGCGTCTCCTCTGCGAAGATAGACGGCCGCACAGGTTTCGTGCCTTTTTTCGGGTCCATACGGGGAGGTGTGAATGTCTAGCAAGCAACGGTGGGTTTGGCTTGTGAGCACGCTGGCGCTCGTAGCCGGGCTCGCCCTGATCACCGCCGCGGTCAGCGTCGGTGCGTCCGGCCCGCAAGGGACGGCGAAGAAGTCGAGAGCGGTGGGGACCTTCCGCGTCGTCCTCGACACGATCGACTATCTCGACCCTGGTCAGTCCTACACGGCGCAAAGCTTTGGTGCGATGTGGAACGTCTACGAGACGCTCCTCACGTACCGGCACATATCCGGTCTCGGCGGGTACAGGCTCGTCCCGGGCCTTGCCACTGCGATGCCGAGGATCGCGAACGGCGGACGCGTCTACACGTTCAAGCTCCGGCGAGGACTGCGCTACTCGAACGGAAGGGCAGTCAGGGCCAGCGACTTCAAATTCACGATCGAGCGCCTCTACAGGGCGACGTCGCAAGGCGTCGGCTTCTACGAGGCGATCGCGGGAGCGAAGGCCTACGAGAACCGTTGTAAGTCGAGGTGCAGGGGCTCGATCGGCGGCATCCGCGCGAACAACCGGGCGCGGACGATCCGGATCACGCTGACCAGCCCGCGCGGCGACTTCATGACGATCCTCGCGCTGCTCTTTGCCGCGCCGGTGCCGTCAGGGACGCCGGACACGGATCAGTCGACCCATCCGATTCCCTCGACCGGGCCGTACCGGATCACGAGCTACGACCCGAACCGCGGCTTCACGATGGTCAGGAACCGTTACTTCAGGCCGACGAAGTACATCCCGCAAGGAAGGCCGAGCCGGATCACCGTCGAGCTGATCGCTGATGCGAACACTGCGGTCCAGCGCGTGATCAGCGGACGGGCGGACTACACGAACGCGGCAATTCCGGCCGACCGAATCGCGTCGGTCCGCAGCCGCGGTCAGCTTCGGCTCCGCAATGCCGCGAACACGTACTACTTCTGGATGAACACGCGCGTCGCGCCGTTCAACAAGCTGGCCGTTCGTAAGGCGGTCAACTACGCGATCGACCGGAACGCGCTGAACCGGATCGTCTGGGGCGGCCTCGGCCGGTCGACGCAGAACGTGCTCCCGCCGACGTACCCGTCGTACAAGCGGCTGAACCTGTACCCGCGGAACGTCAACAGGGCCCGGACACTGATCCGGCAGGCCGGCGTCCGCGGAGACAGCGTGACGGTCTGGACACGCAACGTCTCCGACGCCGTCGACGCGGCGCAGTACTACGTCAGCGTCCTGAACGCCATCGGCCTCAACGCGAAGCTGAACATCCTCCCGAGGGCGACGTACTACACGACCATCGGGAACGTCAGCACGCGGGCGCAGACCGGTTGGGCGCGGTGGCTGGAGGACTACCCGCACCCGCTCGACTGGTTCGACGTGCTGCTGAACGGCAACCGCATCACCGCGCAGGACAACAACAACTACGCGTGGTACACCAACGCGCGGACGAACCGCATGATCGAGGCCCTGAAGCGGGCTCCGACACTGACCCCGGCCGTCAACGCCCGGTGGACTCAGGTCGAGAGGCTGATCATGCAGCAGGCGCCCTGGGCGCCCTGGTCGAACCGCGTCTTCCCCGAGTTCTTCTCGCGGGGGATGGGGTGCATCACGATCCAGATCCTCTACGGGGTCGACTACAACCGCATCTGCCGGAGGTAGCCGACACTCGTCGATAGCGACACCAGCGAGGGCGCCGAGAGGCGCCCGCGCGCGTTTTGCAGGGAGATAAAGTCCCCGACGAATGGCGACGACCGAGCCCGCGGCCGATTACTCGCTCGACACTGCGGATGTCCTCGCGCGAGAAGAGCACGAGGTCTCGATCGTCGGGCGCAGCCCGTGGTACCTGGCCTGGCGCCGCCTGCGACGTAACTACGTCGCGCTCGCCTCGCTCGGCATCTTCATCCTGATCGTGATCGCGTGCGCGCTCGCGCCCGTGTATGCGAAGCACGTCGCGCACACTGGGCCGAACGAGACGCACGTCGGCGAGACCGTCCTGGTCGACGGGAAGCCGAAGCAGGTGGTCGGCGGCGGGGCGGTCTTCAACCAGCAGACGGGCCAGTTCGAGATCAGGCAGGTCACGATCCTGGGGCCTCAGTGGTGGCATGCGGACGGCAAGTTCGTTCTCGGCGCTGACAACCTCGGCCGCGACGTCGCCGTGCGGCTCCTCTACGGCGGCCTGAACTCGCTCAAGATCGGGATCGGGTCGGCACTGATCTGCACGCTGGTCGCGCTCATCCTGGCCTTGCTTGCCGGCTTCTACGGCGGCTGGGCCGACTGGATCATCTCGCGCTTCTTCGACCTGATCTGGGCCTTCCCCGTCCTGCTGCTCGCGATCGCGCTCGGCAGCGCGCTGTCGATCAACGGCTTCCACCACTTCGGAATCGACATCGAAGCCGGGAGCCTCTGGATCCCGACGCTGGTCATCTCCTACGTGCTGATCCCGTATGTCGGCCGGCCGCTGCGCGGGCAGATCATGTCGCTCCGCGAGAAGGAGTTCATCGAGGCGGCGGTCGGCCAGGGCGCGCGGCCGTTGCGGGTCATGTTCTCGGACCTACTGCCGAACGTCGCCTCCACGGTCCTCGTCTTCTTCACCCTGATCATCGCGAACAACATCCTCACCGAGGCCGGGCTTTCGTTCCTCGGCGCCGGCGTTCGTCTGCCGAACCCTTCTTGGGGGAACCTGATCGCGGCCGGGCAGAACCGACTGGTGACCGCGCCGTGGGAGGCGATCATCCCCGGGATCGCGATCGTCATGACCGTGCTCTCGCTGAACATCTTCGGCGACGGGTTGCGCGACGCCCTCGACCCGCGGGCGAAAGTGCGGATGGAGCACTGATGGCGGCACCCGCTCTCGCATCTCGCCGACTCGGCTGCGCTGCAAAGCTTCGCGAGGCGGCGTCCTCAGTCGCACACGTATCCTCCGGATACGCGCGCTCCCTGCGTCCTTGCCTCGCTCGCTTTTCGCGGGCCGAGCACGCGAGCTGCTCGGGCGGCCACCGCTGATGGCCGCATTCATCATCCGGCGCCTGCTCGGGATGCTGCTCGTGCTGTTCCTCGTCTCGCTGCTCGTCTTTGCCGTCTTCATCCTCGTCCCGAGCGGCGATCCGGCATCACGGATCGCGGGCAAGAACCCGACGCAGCAGAACGTCATCAACATCCGCAAGAAGTGGGGGTTCGACAGGCCGTTCTACGTGCAGTACGTGCGGATGATGGAAAAGGCGTGGAACGGCCTCCTGGGCGAGAAGGACCCCTACGAGGTCCTGAGCTCGTTCGCCAATCAGACGAACGTGGTCGACCAGATCAAGAAGGGCGCGCCGGCGACCTTCTCGCTCGCGATCGGCGCCGGCCTGATCTGGCTCTTCTTCGGGATCCTCGTGGGGGTGATCGCCGCGGTCACCGCGGGCAAGTGGTCGGACCGCTTAATCACCGTGCTCGCGCTCGTCGGCATCTCGATGCCGGTGTTCTGGCTCGGCATCGTCGCGCGCTACTTCCTCGCGGAGAAGCCCGAGAATCCGTGGTTCCCGGACGGTGGGTACGTCCCGCTGACCGAGGACCCGGTGGAGTGGGCGCACCACCTGATCCTGCCCTGGTTCGTGCTCGCGGTGCTCTTCATCGGCTTCTACGGCCGCGTCCTGCGCTCGAACATCCTGGACACGATCAACGAGGACTACGTCCGAACGGCCAAGGCCAAGGGTCTGACCCCCAAACGTGTCCTGATGAAGCACGTCCTTCGTAACTCTTTGATCCCGGTTGTGACCCTGTTCGGCCTCGACTTCGCTGCCGTGCTGGGCGGCGGCGCGATCCTGACCGAGACGGTCTTCGAGCTCCACGGCGTCGGCTGGTACGCGGCGCAATCGGTGGGGGATCTCGACCTGCCTCCGATCATGGGCGTCACGCTTTACGGTGCCTTCTTCATCGTCATGTTCAGCGCAATCGTCGACGTCGTCTACGCCTTCCTCGACCCGAGAATCAGGCCGACCTAGTCCACTGTCTCTAGACGCTTTGAGCGAGCACTACCGCCGCGCGCTCGAAGTTATCCCGGGGGGCGTCAACTCCCCGGTTCGCGCCATGCGTTCGGTGGGTCTCGAGGAACCGCTCTTCGTTCGTCGGGGAGAGGGCGCGTACATCGAGGACGAGGCCGGCCGGCGTTACGTCGACTGGGTGCTGTCCTGGGGGCCGCTGATCTTCGGGCACGCAGACCCGGAGACGGTCGAGGCCGTAATCGCGGCGGCACGCGATGGCACCAGTTTCGGAGCCGCGACGCGACGCGAGGTGGAGCTGGCGGCCGAGATCGTCGACGCGGTCCCGTCGATCGAGCAGGTGCGACTCGTTTCGTCCGGGACCGAGGCCGCGATGAGCGCGATCCGGCTGGCACGCGCGGCCACCGGCCGCGAGCGCGTTCTGAAGTTCGCAGGCTGCTACCACGGCCACGCCGACGCGTTGCTGGCGAGCGCGGGCTCCGGCCTCGCCACCCTCGGCATTCCCGCCTCGCCCGGTGTCACGCGCGGCGCTTCGGCGGACACGATCGTCTGCCCGTACAACGACCTGGGCGCGGTTGCCGCGGCGGTCCGTCGATACGGCGAAACCCTCGCGTGCATCATCGTCGAGCCCGTGGCGGCCAACATGGGCGTTGTCGCGCCCCTTCCAGTGTTCCTCGGGAGCCTCCGTGCCCTCTGCGATGACGCGGGGGCACTGCTCGTCTTCGACGAGGTGATCACGGGGTTCCGCGTCGCGCGCGGCGGCGCACAGGAGCAGTTCGGGGTCGTTCCTGACTTGACCGTCCTCGGCAAGATCGTCGGCGGAGGGTTGCCGGCCGCCGCGTTTGGCGGTCGGGCCGACCTCATGCAACGCCTCGCACCGGTCGGAGACGTCTATCAGGCCGGCACGCTCGCGGGAAATCCGCTCGCCACGGCCGCCGGCCTGTCCGTCCTCCGCCGGCTCCGGGACGCGAGTGTCTACACCGAGCTCGAGCGACGGGGCGCGCGCCTGGAGGCGGGGCTCGCGGAGGCGGCGGCGGGCCACCCCGTAACGATTCAGCGCGTCGGCTCGCTGGCGACAGTCTTCTTCCGCGAACGACCGGTGCGGAACTACGACGACGCGGCCGCGTGCGACGCCGAGCGCTACGGCCGGTACTTCCGCCATCTGCTCGAACACGGAATCTACGTACCGCCCTCGCAGTTCGAGGCGGTTTTCATCTCGCTCGCCCACGGCGACGCCGAGATCGACCGCACGGTCGAGGCGGCGGCGGAGTTCTTCGCCCAGCTCGCCTAGTTCAAACGGAAGAGCCTGCGCAGCGCCGCATCGTCGCCTTGGGCGCCTGAGCTCGCCGATTCCTTGGCCACATCGATGGGCGCGTGGAGAAGGCCGGCCACGATTCGCTTCGTCAGACGGTCGATTTCCTGCTCGTCCGCCGAGCCCAGCCGGCCGCGGACGCGGTCGACCTCACGGGTGCGGATCGCCTCCGCGTGCTCGAGCAGCGCCGAGATGGTCGGGCCGAGGGCGGCTGCGCGGCGCGCCTGCTGGAGTCGCTCGAACTCCTCGGCGACGATCGCCTTCGCCTGCTCGAGCTGCCCTCGCCGGCGGCCGCGGGCGCCGGCGACGAGCTCGTGCAGGTCGTCGATGTCGCGCGTTACCACCAAGGGCTCCTCGCCGACACCGTGCTCGACGTCCCGCGGCACGGCGATGTCCGCGATCACGAGTCGGCGGGAGGGCTCGCGCCCAGCGACGACGCGCCGGATCATCGGCCGATCGATCACGGTCCCGGGCGCCGCGGTGCAGCAGACGACGGCGTCGGCCGCCCGGAGCTCTTCTTCCACCTTGCCCAGCCCGCGGTGGCGTGCGCCCCACCGCTGGGCCACCTCGCGCGCGCGTTCCTCCGAGCGGCTGAGGACGACCACGCGCGAGGGCTCGACTCCCTCGCGGAGGAGCGCCGCAAGGCTCGTCCGGCCGACTCTGCCGGCGCCGACGACGACTGCATTCGTGCCTGCCAGGCTTTTCCGTCCGAGCTCTCGACGGATCAGCTCGACCGCCGCTCTCGGGAACGACGCGCCATCGCGCGCGATCGTCGTCTCGGTTCGAGTGCGTTTTGCCGCGCGAAGCGCGGCCCGGAAGATCGGGGCAAGCGCCGCCCCGGCCGTCTCCGCGCCGACGGCTGTCTGATAGGCGCGTCGCACCTGCCCGAGGATCTCCGCTTCGCCCACGATCATCGAGTCAAGCCCCGCCGCGACGCGAAAGAGGTGCCGGATCGCCTCGTCGTCGCGGTAGGCATAGAGACGATCGTCGATGCCGATGCCCTCCGCTGGGCATTCCTCGCGGAAGACCGACCGGATCTGACGGATGCCGGCGGCCGCATCGGCGACCGCCGCGTAGACCTCGACGCGGTTGCAGGTCGAAAGCACAACCGCCTCGGAGATTTGATCGCGGGCAACGAGCGCACGTAGCGCCTGCGACGAGTGCTCGGGCGGAATCGCCGAGCGCTCGAGCAGCTCGAGCGGGGCGGACTTGAAGCTCATGCCGACGGCGGCGATCCGCATCTCCGGCCGAGTGTAGTCACCGACCCGAGGCTGATTCGCCTGCAACGAGCGGCACAAACACGGGCCACGCGGCGGGTAGACTCGCAGTCCGCTAATGGCGACCCCCTCTCTCGCATCTCGCACGCGCGGAGCGGCTGCAAAACATCGCCTCGCGGCGTCCTCGGTCGCGCATGTAGCCTACGGCTACGCACGCTCCCTGCGTCCTGGCGAGGCTCGCTTCTCGCCGCCCGCGCGCACGACCTGCTCGGACGGGGGTCGCTGATGCCCGACCGTCTCCTCGAAGTCAAAGGGCTCAAGGTTCGGTTCAACACCGAGGACGGGATCGTGCGCGCCGTCGACGGCGTCGACTTCACCCTCGACCGCGGCCGCGTGCTCGGGATCGTGGGCGAGTCTGGCTCGGGCAAGAGCGTCAGCGCCCTGACCATCCTCGGCCTCACGCGCGGCCCGAACGCCGCCTTCGAGGGGGAGGTGGTCTACAAGGGCCGCAACCTGATCATGGAGTCGGAGGCGCGCCTGCAGGACGTGCGCGGCGCCCAGATCGCGATGATCTTCCAGGACCCGATGACCTCGCTGAACCCCGTGTACAGGGTCGGCGACCAGATCGTCGAGGCGATCGTCACGCACGAGGACATCTCCAAGGCGCAGGCGAGGCGGCGGGCGGTCGACCTGCTTCGCCAGGTCGGCATCCCCAATCCGGCGCAGCGCGTCCAGGACTACCCGCACCAGTTCTCGGGCGGGATGCGCCAGCGCGCGATGATCGCGATGGCGCTTTCCTGCAACCCCGACGTGCTGATCGCGGACGAGCCGACCACCGCGCTCGACGTGACGATCCAGGCGCAGATCATCGAGCTGATCGACAAGCTCAAGGACGAGTTCAACTCGGCCGTGATCCTGATTACGCACGACCTCGGCGTCGTCGCCGACATCGCCGACGAGATCATCGTCATGTACGCCGGGCGTGTGGTCGAGCGCGGGCCGAAGCGCTCGGTCTTCTACGACCCGCAGATGCCGTACACCTGGGGCCTGCTCGGCTCGATCCCGAGGCTCGATCGGCCGAAGGCGGAACGCCTGCACTCGATCGAGGGCCAGCCGCCCTCGCTGATCAACCCGCCCACCGGCTGCAAGTTCCGGCCACGCTGCCCGCAGGCCTTCGACAAGTGCATGGAGGAGCCTGACCTCCTCAACCGCGTCGACGAGCGCGGCCACCTCGACCGCTGCTGGCTCTCGGTCGAGGACAAGCGCCGCCTGCGCGAGGACACCATCCACGGCCGCGTGGAGGCCGCGTGAGACGCCGCTTGCGGTGTCTCTCTCAGGCCGTGCGGGCTTTGCCCGCGCGGCCGTCTGAAATGACCAGTCGACAGGCCGAACGTCCGGAGATGGGGCCATGAGCACAAACGGCGCTCCGCTCCTCGAGGTCCGCAGCCTGAAGAAGTACTTCCCGATCCGAAAGGGCGTGCTCCAGCGCGAGGTCGCGCGCGTGCATGCGGTCGACGACGTCAGCTTCGGCGTCCGCGAAGGCGAGACGATCGGCCTCGTCGGCGAGTCGGGCTGCGGCAAGTCCACGCTCGGGCGCTGCATCGTCCGGCTGCTCGAGCCCACCGACGGCGAGGTCCTCTTCCGGGGCGACTCGATCGGCAAGCTCCGCCCCCGCGCGCTCCGGCCGCTCCGCAAGCAGATGCAGATGGTCTTCCAGGACCCGTACGCGAGCCTGAACCCGCGCAAGCGCGTGGGCACGATCGTCGGCGACCCGCTGCGGATCCACAAGATCGGCGACCGTCGCGAGCGCAGACAGAAGGTGCAGGAGCTGCTCTCGGCCGTCGGCCTCTCGCCCGAGCACTACAACCGCTTCCCGCACGAGTTCTCCGGCGGGCAGCGCCAGCGGATCGGCGTCGCCCGCGCGCTCGCGCTGCGGCCGAAGCTGATCGTCGCCGACGAGCCCGTCTCGGCCCTGGACGTCTCGATCCAGGCGCAGATGATCAACCTGCTCGAAGACCTCCAGGAGGAGTTCGGCCTCACCTACATCTTCATCGCGCACGACCTCGGCGTCGTCCGCCACGTCTCCGACCGGATCGCGGTCATGTACCTGGGCAAGCTGGTCGAGGTCTCTCCGGCCGAGGAGCTGTACGAGCGGCCGATCATGCCCTACACGGAAGCGCTGCTCTCGGCCGTGCCGATCCCCGACCCCGACCTCTCCGACCAGCGGGAGCGGATCGTGCTCGAGGGAGACGTGCCGAGCCCGATCGACCCGCCGCCCGCTTGCCGCTTCCACCCGCGCTGCCGCTATGCGACCGACATCTGCAAGCAGATCGAGCCGCCGCTCGTCGACTACGGCAACGGGCATCTCGCCGCCTGCCACCACCCGCTGAATGTCGACAAGGAGACGCTCGCGCGCGTCACCGTCTCGCCCAAGCACACGCCCGAGGAGGCCGACGAGCGCGCGCTCCCGAGCGAGCCCGGCAAGGAGCACTCGCAGCCGATTCCGAAGTCCTAGGCGCGGCCGGCGGGCGCCGGCACCGCCGGGCATCCCTCCAACGGGGTACCTAGCCCGCTAAAGCCTGCAAGAAGCGAGGCCGATACTCGGCGCGTGGACGCTGCTGAGCGCAGGGAGATCATGAACCGCTACCGCGATCACGCCAAGCGGTTCGACGCCGTCGCCGCGCGCCGTGCCGGCAGCGGCAGCGCCGAGGTGATCCCGTTCGCCGGCCCGCTCAAGGAGCTGGAGCAGGAGCCGACCAGCCGGGAGATCGAGGTCCTGCAGCTCATCTCCGACGGCCTCGTGAACAGGGAGATCGGCAACCGCCTCTTCCTCTCCGAGGAGACGGTCAAGTCGCACGTCCGCCACCTGCTCGCCAAGCTGCAGGCACGCTCGCGCGCACACGCGGTCGCCGTCGGCTTCCGCCGCGGCCTGATCGCCTAAGCAGCAGCTTTCTCTAGATTTTCTCCACAAACCTGTGGAAATCCCTCAACGGGGGGATGTCCACAG
>JBKPFU010000084.1:0-7397 GCA_046728975.1 Actinomycetota bacterium
AGCAGGTGCGGCGTGATCTTCAGAACCTCGCCGCCCTCCTCGTCGAGCGTATAGGTCACCAGCCCGACCTGGATGAAGACGAGCTTGCCCTCAGGCGTCCGCAGCTTCCAGATGATGCCGACCGTCTTCCCGACGCCCTTCTCGAACTCGAGCGTCTGGATCGTCCGGTCGACCTCCGTCAGCGTGTAGCCGGTGTCCAAGTTCGTGTGCGCGACGTACGCGGTGGCGTGCGAGATCACCTTGCTCGGATCGTCGAGGTCTCCGAACACGATGTCGTTGAGCACGACCGTGAACGAGATCCGGTAATCGAAGTCGCAGCGGTCTCCGGCCGGACTTACAAACGAGTCCGAGAACGTCTCTTTGAAGTGCGCAGGGCCGCCCGCTTTGGCTGCACCGACGACAGCCACGGCGATCAGCGCCGCTGCGACCGCAACCAGCAGCCGCTTCATCATGCCCTCCTCCCTGTTGCCGCAGTAGGAGCCTCCATCTTCTCGCAACGAGAGTAGGCACACAAGGTTCCGAGCGACGGCGCTCCGACAGGCGCCGCGGTCCCGTCGTCGCCTTTACACATCTTGTGTCGCGCGCGCGAGCGACGGGTGGAGCCGCTGCTTCTAGCCTCGAGCTATGGAAGGAACTACAAACGAAGGGAGGCTGACATGAGACGCCGAATCACCATCCTGGTCGTTTCGGTCGCGGCCTCGGCGGCGCTGTTCGCATCCACAGCGATGGCGCGCGCGCCGGAACCGCGTCCGGGTGCCGTCTCCGTCCGAGTCTTGCGCGCGCCCGTCCTGCCGAACCGGCGGATCAACGCGTTGGCCGCAGCTCGGCACAACGTCCTCATCGCCATGCGCGAAGCGCGCGGCCTGACGACGAACCCGGGTCGGCGCGGGAACGACACGGCTCCGCACACCGAGCCGACTGGGTAACTGCGCGCCCGCGAGTAGTTCGGCTCCGCGCGCTAGGCTCCGGCCGTGGCGCCGCAGATCGTCCTCTTGCGCGGCGTAAACCTCGGCGCTCGCAACCGGATCGCGATGCCCGAGCTGCGGGACGCGCTGGCCGAAGGCGGCTTCGACGACGTCCGCACGCTACTCCAGAGCGGGAACGTGGTCCTGTCGACCAAGGCGAAGCCCGAGCAGACAGCCCGCAAGTGCAAGCGGCTAATCGCGGACCGCTTCGGGCTCGACATCGAGCTCGTCGTGCGGACGCGTGCGGAGCTCGCTGGAGTCGTGAAGCGCAACCCGCTCGAGAAAGTTGCCGTGGATCCGAAGCGCTACCAGGTGAGCTTCCTTGCCAAGAAGCTTGCCGCCGGCGCTGTGCGCAAGGTCGAGGCGACGGCGGTCCAGCCCGAGCAGGTCGTCGTGATCGGGCGTGAGGTCTACGCGTGGCACCCAAGAACGATCGCGCGCTCGAAGCTGTGGGCGCTGCTCGCGGGCCGCGACCTCGGCGTCACTGCCACGGCTCGCAACTGGGCGACGGTGACGAAGCTGCTCGCACTGGCGAACGAGTGACCGCTACGGGAAGAACGCCAGGTTCGCGCGAGACTACTTGTCGGTGGCGGTGGCGGTCGACGCGTACGACTGTTCCCAGCCCACGTTGACCAGCATCGCGCCGACTTCTCGCACGGCGAGCGCAATCTCGAGCCCGACCTCGCGGATCGCTTCCGGCTCCCGTGCCGTGGAGCGGCTCTCGCGCAACTCGCGGAGGAGCTGCTCCAGGCGGTCGATCTCCGCGTAGTTCCTGTTCTCGGGGTTGTTATTCACGCTCTTTCGGGCTCTTCGGGCTCTTCGGGCTCGACCGGCGCTTCGCCGGCCGCCTCCGCGGCACGCGCCGCTGCGGCTGCCTGCTTTTTCTGCTGCTTCAGCATTCGCTTTTCCCTGACCGCGGCTTCGCGGTTTCGCTTCGCAATCGTCTGCTGTCGTTTTCGTGATGAGCTCATCTGCTCTCCTTTCGTTAGCGGGTCCGCAAGGACGACCTCCGCAGGCGCGCGCGCCGAGGCGCCTTCTCTTCGACGAGCACGACGTCTTCGGCTTGCCGCTTGCCGCCCGTCACACGGATGTCGAACGTGACGGCGGCTTGCGCACAGCGTCCTTGCGGTCGCTTTCCGTCGACAAAGCTCGGCCCGCGGACTGACAGGCGCTCGTCCTCGTCGGTGACGATGAAGCCGACGTCCCTTCTCGTGTTGAACCAGAGCATCCTGCCGCGCATCGCGTCGCGTCCTTTCCCGTCGAGATGAGAGAGGCGCGCGCCGGTGCCGGCGCGCGCCGATCTCCCCTTACGCGTTCAGCTGAACGACGTTCGTCGCCTGAGGGCCCTTCTCGCCCTCGGCGGGCTCGAACTCGACCTTCGCGCCCTCGGTGAGTGACTTGTAGCCATCACCCGAGATCGCGCTGAAGTGCACGAACAGATCCTTGTCCGAGTCATCGGGAGAGATGAACCCGTACCCCTTCGACTCGTTGAACCACTTGACTGTTCCGGTCGCCATAAAAAAACACCTCCTCTACCTTTTCGTGAACGGTAGATCGGAGGCCTTCGCGCCGACCAGTACTCGCTCGTTGGTTCGTCCAGGGTAGCAGCGAATCGGCTTGGGCACGTGGAAGCCATAGGCTGCTTTCGATCGGCGTAAGAGGAGGATCAGGATGCGGAAGCTCGTCGAATCGTTCTTCATGAGCCTGGACGGGGTGATCAGCAACCCGCAGGAGTGGAGCCCGCCGTACTGGGACGAGGAGCACACCGGGTATGCGCGAGATCTGTCGTTCGGTGCCGAACGCGACGGTGCTGGAGGGAGATGCCGTCGAGGCGGTGCGGGCGCTGAAGGAGGAGGGGGACGGCGGGAATCTCTTAGGTGGTGGGGCAGGCCGACCGGCTGTTCGAGGGCGCGCGGGCGACGTTGGGGCTGGCGGATACGACGCGGTTCCGCTCAGGGATCGTGGTTCTGAGGTACGCGCCAAAATCGTGAAGCGGGATATCCAGTACGTACGCAGCGGTGGGGTTGCGATCGCCCACCAGGTGGTCGGAGAGGGCGAGATCGACCTCGTCTATGTGCCCGATTACGTGTCGAACCTCGTCTACGACTGGGAGTACGCGCCGTGGCGCAACTTCTACGAGCGCCTCGCGCAGTCGTTCCGGCTGATCCTCTTCGACAAGCGCGGGACCGGTCTCTCGGACCACGGCGGCCAGTTCGCGAGCCTCGAGACGCGGATGGAGGATCTGCATGCTGTTCTCGATGCCGTCGGCTCGGCGAGCCCTGTTGTCTTTGCCGCGCATGAGGGCTGCGGAATGGCCACCCTCTTCGCCGCCAGCTACCCGGAGCGCGCGCGGGCGCTGGTTCTCTTCCATGCGGAGGCGGAGGGATGGCAGTGGGACGAGGAGACCGCGCGCCGTGAGCTGCTTAAGCTACGCGAGGGCTGGGGTACGCAGGAATTCGCTGACCACCTGCTCGAATGGGGCTGCCCGAGCCTCGCCGCGAATGAGGATGATCGGCGCTGGTTTGCGAACTCCTTGCGTGTCGGCGCCAGTCCGGCCGTCGCCTATGCACTCAACCGCGCATTCGTCGAGACCGATCTCCGAGACGTCCTGCCGGCAGTGCGCGTCCCTACGCTCGTCCTCTATCGCGAACCGCAGGAGAGTAGTTCGCTCGAAGTAGCGTCGCGGATCCCGGGCGCACAAGCGATGCGCGTCTCCGGTGACGACTACTTCGGGATCTTCCTTTCGCTCGACGTCGTCGACGAGATCGAACGCTTTGTCGCCGGTGAAGAGGCGCCCCCGGCCGTCGACAGCGTCTTAGCCACGGTCATGTTCACCGACATCGTCGGCTCGACGGAGCGGGCGGCGACGCTCGGCGACCGAGGCTGGCGTGACCTCCTCGCTCGGCACCATGCGCTCGTCCGCCGAGAGCTCGGCCGCTACCGAGGGAAGGAGCAGGACGCGGCAGGCGACGGCTTCTTCGCGACGTTCGACGGGCCGGCACGCGCGATCCGCGCCGCGCAGGCCATTGTCAGCGCCTTAAGTGGTCTCGATCTCGAGACACGGATCGGGATCCACGTCGGCGAATGCGAGCTCCACGACGAGAAGGTCGCTGGCATCGCCGTCAACATCGGCGCCCGCGTGGCGGCGGAGGCCGGCGCGAACGAGATCCTCGTTTCGCAAACGGTCCGCGACCTCGTCGCCGGCTCCGGCATCGCGTTCGACGACCGCGGCTCGCACGAGCTGAAGGGGATTCCGGGGACGTGGCAGCTGTTCGCGGCGAGCGGCGCCTAGGGCGGATCATGGCCTTCCGCGAGGCGTTCCCGATCTTCCACACGAGCGATCTGCCGCGGGCAGTCGCGTTCTACTCCGAACGGCTCGGGTTCAAAGAGCGATATCGCTTCCCGAGCGAGGGCGACGCAGGTTTCGTCGTCGTCAGTCTCGGCGCGTTATCCCTCGGCCTGACGGCGGTCGAGGAAATAGAGCCCGCAGGCCGTGTCGCGCTCTGGCTCTACTGCGATGACGTGGACGCCGAGATCGAAGCCCTGAGGGACGCGGGTACCGACATCGTCCGCGAGCCGGAGGACATGGAGTGGGGCGAGCGGATGGCGGCCGTCCGCGATCCGGACGGGAACGAGATCTACATCGGGCAGCGCCTGGACGCCGAGGCTGCCGGCGTGGGCTTTCATGTCGTCCGTCCGGATGAGCTCGAGTGGACGACGCGTCCGCACGAGCCGGGCGAGCCGGCGCGCCACGTCGCCGAGCTGAGCGATGTCGCCGGCTTCTCCCATACGCGCGCGAACGTCTGGCGCTACGAGCCCGGCGCGAAGGGACGGCGGCACAGGCACAAGCAGCAGGAGGAGACGTTCGTCGTGTTGTCCGGGACGCTGTCGATGTACGTCGGCGACCCGCCGGAGCGGGTCGACGTGCCTGAGGGCGCGCTCATCCACGTCGCGCCGGAAACGCCGCTACAGACGGTGAATCACGGCGACGAGGAGCTACTCGTCTACGCGTACGGGACGCCGCCGGAGAGCGAGCACGCCGAGATCCTCGGCTCCGCCGTGTAGCCGCGGATCGGCGGCTAGCTGCAGCCTGTGTTCGTCCCGCAGTCGCGGCAGGTGTAGCAGCTGCCGGTCCTCACCATCCGGCCGCCGCACTTGGCGCACTCGACGGCGTCCTCCCACTGGTTGAACAGGGCCGTTTGGCCCGGAGGAGCGACCTCGGTCGGTTCATCCGCAGCGGCGTCGCCGTTGGCGTAGCGCTCAGCCAACCGCGCCTTTACCTCGGGCGAGAGGATCCCGGCCTGCTCCTGCTGCTCGACCGTCAGGAACTTCTTGCCGAACCAGCGGAAGATGTAGTCGACGATCGACTTGGCTGCGCGAATGTCGGCGTCGTTCGTGAGGCCGCTCGGCTCGAAGCGCATGTGGGAGAGCTTGGAGACGTACACCTCGGGCGGGACGCCGTACTGAAGGCCCATCGAGACGGCGATGCACAGCGAATTCATCAGGCCGGCCATGGTGGTGCCGTCCTTGGCGATGTCGACGAAGATGTCGCCCGGGCTGCCGTCCTCGTATAGGCCGACGTGGACGTAGCCCTCGTACTCGCCGACCTTGAACTTGCGGCCGACCTCGGTGCGGTCGTCCGGTAGCCGCCGGCGCTGCGTCAGCGGCACGGGCGGCGTCGCGTCGACGAGCTCCGTCTTCTCGCCTTTGCCGGTCAGCGGCTGGGCGACCTTGCAGTTGTCGCGATAGATCGCGATCGCCTTGACGCCGAGCCTCCAGGCGTCGACGAAGAGATCCGAGACCTCCTGGACGGTCGCCGTCTCGGGCAGGTTGACCGTCTTCGAGATTGCGCCCGAGATGAACGGCTGGACGGCGCCCATCATCTTCACGTGGCCGCTGTAGTGGATCGCGCGCTCGCCGATCGCGCAGTCGAAGACCGGGTAGTGCTCCGGCTTCACGTACGGCGCGCCGACGACGGTGTTGCGCTCGTCGACGAACGCGACGACCTCTTCGACCTCGTTCGGCGCGTACCCGAGCTTCTCGAGGGCCATCGGCACGGTCTTGTTCACGATCGTGATCTCGCCGCCGCCGACCAGCTTCTTCGACTTGACGAGCGAGAAGTCGGGCTCGACCCCGGTCGTGTCGCAATCCATCATGAAGCTGATCGTCCCGGTCGGGGCCAGGACGGTCGCCTGCGCGTTGCGGTAGCCGTGCACCTCGCCGAGGTCGATCACGTCGTCCCAGGCCTTGCGGCAGGCGGCGAGCAGGTCGTCCGGGACCGAGTCCGCGTGCTCGATGTTCCCCACTGCTGCGCGGTGCATCATCATCACGTTCAGCATCGGCGCCGCGTTCGGCTGGTGGCCTGCGAACGGGCCCATCCGCGCCGCGATCTCGGCCGACTTGCGGTAGGCGCGGCCGGTCATCAGCGCCGTGATCGCGGCCGCGTACGCACGGCCCTCATCGGAGTCGTAGGGCAGGCCGCGCGACATCAGCAGCGCGCCGAGGTTCGCGTAGCCGAGCCCGAGCTGGCGGTACGCCTTCGCGTTCTGCTCGATCTCCGGCGTCGGGTAGGAGGAGTAGCCGACGAGGATCTCCTGGGCGAGGAAGACCGTGTCGACCGCCTGCTCGACCGCCTCGACGTCGAGCTCGCCGTCCTCGCGGCGGAACTTCATCAGGTTGAGCGACGCGAGGTTGCAAGCGCTGTCGTCGATGGACATGTACTCGCTGCACGGGTTGGACGCGTTGATTCGGGACGTGTTGGGCAGCGTGTGCCACTTGTTGATCGTCGTGTCGTACTGGACGCCGGGGTCGGCCGACTGCCAGGCGGCGTCGGCGATCTGGCGCAGCAGCTCGCGCGCGTCCTTGGCCTCGACGACCGTGCCGTCGGTGCGCGCGGTCAGGTTCCACTCGCCGTCCGCCTCGACCGCCGCCATGAAGGCGTCGGTGACGCGGACGGAGTTGTTCGCGTTCTGGTACTGGATCGAGGCCCAGTCCCCCGAATCGAGCGACATGTCGTAGCCGGCCTGCTCGAGGACGCGTGCCTTCTGCTCCTCGCGTGCCTTGCACCAGATGAACTCCTCGACGTCGGGGTGGTCGACGTCGAGCACGACCATCTTCGCCGCGCGCCGCGTCTTGCCGCCCGACTTGATGGTGCCGGCGGAGGCGTCGGCGCCGCGCATGAAGCTGACCGGCCCGGAGGCGTAGCCGCCCTTCGACAGCTGCTCCTTGGAGGAGCGCAGCTTGGAGAGGTTGACGCCGGAGCCCGAGCCGCCGCGGAAGATGATCCCCTCGCGGCGGATCCAGTCGAGGATCGACTCCATCGAGTCCTCGATCGAGAGGATGAAGCAGTTGTGAACGGCGACGTTGTTTGACAGGTATTCGCCGGACTCAGTCTGAATGTCGTAAACGTCCTGGATTCCCAGGTCGTCGATT
>JBKPFU010000085.1:0-7276 GCA_046728975.1 Actinomycetota bacterium
GCCCCCCCCCCCCCCCCCCCCCCCCCCCCCCCCCCCCCCCCCCCCCCCCCCCCCCCCCCCGCCGAACGACTGGGTTTCCAGGTACCAGATCACCGCGTAGATGGAATTCGCGCTCTTCGTTCTCGCCGGGTATCTGATCGGGAGCCTCCCGTTCGGGTATTGGGTCGTGCGCGCCTTTCGCGGGGAGGACGTGCGCGAACACGGCAGCGGGAACATCGGCGCGGCGAACGTCTGGCGCACGTACGGCCCCCGGTACGGGATTCCGGTCGCGTTTCTCGACACTGCGAAAGGGTTCGTGCCCGCGCTGCTCGCGACGATCTTCGTCAGCCACCTCGCAGGCGTCGTCGCCGGCGCCGCGGCGATGCTCGGGCATTCCCGGCCGCTGTTCCTCGGCTTCGCCCGCGGCGGAAAGATGGTGGCGACCTGCGGCGGCGCCTTCCTCGGCGTCGCTCCGGTCGTCGGCGGGATCGGCGCTGTCGTCTGGCTGGTGACCTTCGCGCTCTTCCGCTACGCGTCGGTCGCCTCGATCGTCGGCGCGCTGTCGCTCCCGATCGCAGCCGTCGCGCTCGACGAGCCGTGGCCAGTGATCGCGTTCGCGGCGCTCGCCGCTGCGGGCGTCGTCGTCCTGCACCGAGGCAACATCCGCCGCCTTCGAGCCGGCACCGAGAATCGCGTTCGTCTGAGGCCGGAGATTCCGGCTAAGAGCGGCTAACAGAACGACGCTCTGTGCCGCCGGACCGCGCTGGAACGGCGCGAGGCGTCGTCCTCGGTCGCAGCCTACGGCTCCCAGTATCACGACGCTCTCCTGCGCCCTTGCCTCGCACCGCCCATCGCGCCCCGGCGACGAGGCCCCGTCCTGTTAGCCGCTCACGAGCTAAGCCACTCGCGGAGCTCGGTGTGGTGCCGCAACGCCGCCCCGCGCTCGAGCTCGGCGCGGAGCTCGGCGACCGTCCCATAGCGCTCGGCGATCACCTCGTGCGTGTGGATGGTCTCGAAGTTGACCTGCCTCGAGAACAGGTAGTCGTCGTCGTCGAGCTCGGGGTACGTGCGCAGCGTCCCGTCCAGCGCAAGCCGCACGGAGTCCTCGACGAAACGCGGCCGAGCGTGCGCCTGCTCGACCACGTGCAGCTCGTCGGGGCGCTTGAGGAGCTCGTACACCTGGGCGCTCATCGACTCCTCGACGACGCGGACGAGCTGCTCGGCGTTGACGCGGTGGTTGGTACCGACGTAGAGCGTGCCGCGTCCGCGCTGGTTATGGGTCGCGATCGGGACGAGGTCGAGGATCCGGTCGACGTCCTCGTCGTCGAAACCGGCGGCTGCGAGGCGCTCGGCCGACGCCTCGCGTACGAGCCCCTGCGCGCAGGGGCAGGCGTTGATTCCCGCGGCCTCCACGCCGACGAGCCGTCGTGTCCGCTCCGTCGACGCGGCCGCGATTCCGAGCAGCGAGACCATCTCCTGCGTCTCGAGGTCCGTCACGGGCGTTCGGCGCTCCAGGGGGTAGCGTGCGGCGATGCGGACCTCGGCGCGGTAGGCGTCTTGGCGGTCGACTATCTGCGCCGCGATGTGCTCGGCCAGGTCTTCGACGAGCAGCGCCTCCTCGATCACGACCTCTTCAATCGCTTCCTCGAACAGCTCGGGGAAGCGCGACATGTGAACCCCTTTTTGCGCCGGATCGAGATCGACTGTGCAATCGATCCGAGCGGCGATCAGCTTCTCGTTCTCGCCGTACCGGATCCGGATTGCCTTGTGCACGCCGGTCACTCCCGCGCGCGACAAGCCCAGCCTCACCTCGGGCAGGGAGGCCTGCAGGTCGTGAGTGAGAAGATTGCGTTCACCGTCCATGTCGCCCAAGCAGGATACGTCCTTCACTCGCCTGGTCTCGCTCGCGTGCCACGACATTCGCACGCCGCTCGCAACCGCGGTCGGATTTGCGCGCACCCTCGAGCGGACGACCGAGCTCGACGAGACCGCGGCCCGGTACGTCGAGATGATCACCGCAGCGTCGTCCCAGATCGGCGAGCTCGTCGACGAGCTCGGGCTCGCGGCGAGGATCGAGGGCGGACGTTACGAGCCGGTGGTGCGCGAGGTCGACTCCCTCGAGCTTGCCCGTTCGGCGGCCGAGCGCCTGGACGCTGAGCGCGTCTCGGTGTCCGGCGAGGGGGCGCAGGTCCGCGTCGAGCCGGAAGCGACCGAGCGCGCCGTTGCCGCGCTCGCGCGTTGCGCGCTCAGGCACGGAGGTCTCGAGCACGTCGACCTGGCGGCTTCGGGCAACGAGTTGGCGGTGACGCCGATCACACCGGCGTCCGCTCCCGTGGTTCTCGGCGAGGATCTCCGGGATCTCGGCGCTGCCGTGGCGGTACGTCTGGTGGACGCGCTCGGCGGCTCGGTCGGGGTCGAAGGCGAGACGCTCAGGATCCGCCTGCCGACCTGACGTGGACGGCCTCGTCAACGTCGCCGACTACGAGCGCGAAGCAGAACGTGTTCTTGACCCGGCGGCGTGGGGGTACTTCGCGGGCGGCGCCTGCGACGAATGGACGTTGCGCGAGAACGTCGCCGCCTTTACGCGATGGAACCTGAGGCCGCGCATGCTCGTCGACGTGAGCGAGCACACGACGGCGACGAAGGTGCTCGGACGGGAGCTCTCGATGCCGCTCCTCGTTGCACCGACGGCGTTCCAGCGACTGGCCCACGAGGGCGGGGAGATCGCGACGGCGCGCGGGGCGGCCGCAGCGGGCACCGCTATGTGCCTCTCGACGCTCGGCAGCGTCACACCTGCCGAGCTTCGTGCCGGCGCGCCGGAGGCGCCGCTGTGGTTTCAGCTGTACTGGTCGAGGGACCGGGGTTTCACCCAGGAGCTCCTCGCGACCGTGGTGGAATCCCATTACGACGCGCTCGTCCTGACCGTCGACTTCCCGGCGGCGGGTCTGCGCGAGCGCGACGTCCGCGCGGCGTTCGAGCTGCCCCACGACCTGCCGCTGCCGAACATTCCGACGGAGCTGGTTCGCCGGGACGTCCATACGTCGTTCGGTGAGGTGGTCGACACGACGCTGACCTGGCGGGACCTCGAGTGGCTGCGCGAGCAGTGCCCTCTGCCGCTCGTCGTCAAGGGAATCATGACCGCGGAGGACGCGCTGCTCGCCGCCGAGCACGGCGCAACGGCGGTCGTGGTCTCGAATCACGGTGGTCGGCAGCTCGACGGGGTCGCCGCTTCGCTCGACGCGCTACCGGAGGTCGTTGACGCGGTGGGCGAGCGGCTCGAGGTCTACCTCGACGGCGGCATCCGTCGCGGGACCGACGTGCTCGAGGCGCTGGCGCTTGGCGCGCGGGCGACGCTCGCCGGCCGCGCCGTGCTCTGGGGTCTGGCAGCCGGAGGCGAGGAGGGCGTACGGCGGGTGCTCGAGCTGCTCCGCGACGAGATCGAGCGCGGCCTTGTACTCCTCGGCTGCGCCTCGCCGGCGGACGTCAGCCGCGGGCACGTCGCGCCCGCAGCCACGCCAGGAATCTCCTGAGCCGGCCGCGCCGCGGATGCGGCTTGTTGAGGAGGACGTGTTCGTCGCTGAGCGGTGCGCTGTTCATAGCGCCAACCGTAGGTCTCCACGCGCGTCATGTCGTCGGCCGCAGCGGTGATTTGCGCTCCTCCCCGAGGATGATTTCCAAATCGGCTGCGCGGCCGATGCGGCGGCGTCAGGCGTGGAGTACGTTCATAGCGTGAAAACGACGCTCTGGCCGCTCTTGCGGCGGTACTGGTTCGACGCCGCCGTCGTCGTGTTGGCGATCGAGGCCGCGATCGAGCTGATCGCCCGCCACAACGACGACAAGGCGCCGACGATGACGCTCTGGATCACCGTTCCGCTCGCCGTCGTCGCGATCATTCCGCTGCTCTGGCGCCGGCGCTATCCGTTCGGCGCGCCGGCCGCGGTCTTCCTGATCAACGCGGTCGAGTCGTTCATTGACGGGCGCCTGGTCACGTTTACCGCGGGAACTTTTCTGGCGGTTCTCGCATCGACGTTCTTGACCGGTCTGCTCGAGGACAGGCAGCAGGCGTTCGCGGGGCTGGTAATCGTGCTCGCCGCCGGGGCCGTCGTCGACCACAACGACCCAAGCCAGGGACTCGGCGATTACCTCGGGCTTGCCCTCCTCTTCTCGATCGTGTGGATCGCGGGCTTCGTGATCGGCAGGCGGCTCGAGACCGCGGCCGAAGCGGAGCGCCGCGCCGACCGGCTCGAGCTCGAGCGCGAGTTGCGCGCCCGCGAGGCGGTCGCCGAGGAACGCGCACGAATCGCGCGCGAGCTGCACGACGTCGTCGGTCACAGCGTCAGCGTCATGACGGTTCAGGCGGGCGCCGTCCGGCGCGTGCTCAAGCCCGACCAGAAGCGCGAGCGCGAGGCGCTGGAGATCGTGGAGCAGACCGGGCGGGAGGCGCTCGCCGAGATGCGGCGGCTCGTGGGCGTGCTCCGCCGGCCCGAGGAGGCACCCGCCCTGGCGCCCCAGCCGAGCCTGGAGCACCTCGACCGGCTCGTCTCCAAGGCGCGCGAATCCGGCCTTCCGGTCGAGCTGCGGATCGAAGGCGAGCCGGCGCAGCTGCCGCCCGGCCTCGACCTCACGGCGTATCGGCTCGTCCAGGAAGGGCTGACGAACGCGCTCAAACACGCGCGGGCTAGCAACGCCAACGTGCTCGTCCGGTATGGCGATGGAGAGGTCGAAATCTCGGTCACCGACGACGGATCCGGCGACGGCGGGGGCGACAGCGGCGGGCACGGCCTCGTCGGCATGCGCGAGCGTGTTTCCGTCTACGGAGGCGAGCTCGAGTCCGGGCCGCTGCCGGAGGGCGGTTACCGGCTGCGCGCACGGCTCCCTCTGGGGTAAACCTCAGATGTGAGCGAGCAGGCCGGCGGAACCCTCACCTTTCTGTTCACCGACATCGAGGGCTCGACTCGACTCGTGCGCCAGTTGCGGGAGCGCTACGCCGACGTGCTCGGCGACCACGAACGGATCCTCAGAGCAGCGTTCGAGGAGGCCGGAGGTCACGAGATCGACACGCAGGGCGACTCCTTCTTCGTCGCGTTTCGCCGTCCCAAGGACGCGGTTCTGGCCGCGGCCACGGCGCAGCGGGCGCTGGCCGCCCACCCCTGGCCCGAGGACTCCGACGTCCGCGTGAGGATGGGGATCCACACCGGCGACGCGTCCGTCGCGGTCGATCGCTATCTCGGCCTCGCCGTGCATCGAGCGGCGCGCATCTGCGCCGCGGGCCACGGCGGCCAGGTGTTGCTGTCTCAGACGACGCAGGCGCTGCTCGAGGCCGAGGAGGAGGAGCTTCCCGGGCTTTTCCTGCGCGACCTCGGCCCGCAGCGCCTAAAGGACTTCGACCGGCCGGTGGGCATCTATCAGCTGAACGGCTCGGGGCTCCGACAGGAGTTTCCGCCGATCAGGACCCTCGACAGCGAAACGCCGTTCGAGGGCCGGGAAGGTCAGCTGGCCGACGCCGCGCGCCGCGTATCTTCACGCGCGGAAGGCGGCGCGGCGGTCTCCGCCGGCGACCGTTTCCGCATTGTGATCGCCGACGACCAGGCGCTCGTCCGGGCGGGGTTCCGCATGATCCTCGAGGCGGAGGAGGACATCGAGGTCGTCGGCGAGGCGGGCGACGGCGGGGAGGCGGTCGAGGAGGTGCGCCGCCTGGTGCCGGATGTCGTGCTGATGGACGTGCGCATGCCGGAGCTCGACGGGATCGAGGCGACGAGGCGGTTGCTCGCCGATCCCGAGGCGGAGACGAAGGTCGTGATGCTCACGACCTTCGACATGGACGAGTACGTCTACGAGGCGCTGCGGGCCGGCGCCAGCGGTTTCCTGCTGAAGGACACTCCGCCGGAGCAGCTCGTTTCCGGCATTCGGGCCGTCGCGTCGGGGGAGGCGCTGCTGGCGCCGTCGGTGACGCGCCGCGTGATCGAAGAGTTCATCAGCCACCCGCCGGGCTCGGCGCGGACGCCGCCGGCCGAGCTCCAGGAGCTGACCGAGCGCGAGGTGGAGGTCCTACGGCTGATCGCGCGCGGGCTCTCGAACGCCGAGATCGCGAAGGAGCTCTTCGTCAGCGACACGACCGTGAAGACGCACGTGGCGCACGTCCTCCAGAAGCTCAACCTCCGCGACCGCGTGCAGGCGGTCGTCTTCGCCTACGAATCCGGGCTCATCCAGCCCGGCGCGGCGGCCTAGCGCAAGAGCCGCGAAAGCCGGCGGTCCTTCAGCACGCGGCCTCCGGTTTGGCACTCAGGGCAGTAGAAGATCGTGTGCTCGTCGAAGTCGACGCGCGCGATCGGAGTGCCGCAGACGTGGCACGGCTCGCGGAGCCGGTCGTGGACGCGGTAGGTGCGTTTGTCGTTTGCGCCGTGCTCGCGCAGCTCGAGGCCGCGACGCAGCTCCGAGTCGATCGCCGCAGCCAGGCGCTCGACCTCCTCCGGGGTCAGGTCTTGGGACAGCGCGTACGGAGACAGCCGCGCGTGGTGGAGGATCTCGTTCGCCCAGGCGCGCCCGATTCCGCCGATGACTCGCTGGTCGCGCAGGAGCGAGTGGAGGCGGCGGGACTCCGAAGCGAGGATGTCGCCCAGTCGATCCGCATCGACCTCGAGGGCGTCTGGGCCGAGATGCGCCAGCTCCTCCTCGGCGGCTTCGGGCGTGAGCAGCCAGACGCCGGCGCGCTTCTTCGGCCCGCCCTCGGTCAGCACCAGCTGTCCGCCGCCCTGGAAGCGCAATCGGAGTGCCGGCATCTTCGGCTCCTTCTCCCCGGCACCCAGATAGCGGAGCCGGCCGGCGCTCATCAGGTGGACCAGCACGACGAGCTCGCCGTCGTCGGTCGGAAAAAGCAGCCGCTTCGCGCGGCGCTCGGCGCCTTCGAAGCGCCGGCCTTCCAGCTCGCGCAGCGAGGGCTCGAACGTCTTCAGCGTCGCCACGTGCGCCGGCCCCGCCTGCTCGATCGGGAACGCGCGCACGGGGTCATCGAGCGCGCGGCGGAGTGCTTCGACTTCAGGTAATTCAGGCATCGTCACGTCCCTGGGCGGCGACCGCTCCCGCCACTGGCTCCGCCCTGGTTACGCCGCGGCTGCCTGACGCCGCTGGCGGTTGAGCGCGGGAAGCGCGTGATCCCAGGACGCGTAGCGTTCTGCGCCGGCGCCGCTTGGCCGTACTACTTTGTACTGTCCTGCGCGTCGCCGGCTTGCCTCCTTTGCCAGCGACGCCCCAGGAACGTGACGAACAGCGATCCGTCATGACCGAGCCACTCAGCGTA
>JBKPFU010000086.1:0-14686 GCA_046728975.1 Actinomycetota bacterium
TGGTCGCCTGCTCGATTTCGGGAAAGTCGAGCTGCTGGCGCAGCCGCGCCTCACGGAGGGAATTGCCGATCTCGAACACGGGAGAGTGGCCGATTGTAGTAACGCCAAGGCGCCGCTTGCGGTGCCGCCGTCAGGCCGATCCCGGGCCCCTCCATGTCCTGTGTTGCGCGCTACGCGCTCGGCGTTGCGGCGGGTGCGAAAAGGCGGCCCGTTCGGAAAATTTGTGGCTTGCGACACAAGCCAACGAGGTCTACTCCAAGAGGACGAGCAAGCCGAAGAAGCCGAGCGCAAGGCCGGCTGTGATGGCGACGAGGAGGCCGACTATGCCGAGGAGGCGGCCCGCCCGCGCGACTCCGGCGCCGCCGACCCTGCCGAGCGTTCGCTCGGAGCGAAAGCGCGCCCGGCGCCCAAGGGAGATCGCGACCAACGCGAAGAAGGCGCCCATCCCCGCGCCAATGCCGACGGCGACCGTCAGCGTCAGCTCCTCGAGGCGTCGCGACGCCTCGATCGCTGCCGGAAGCGAGAGGAGCGAGAGGAGACCCGCGACGACCGCCCCCCAAGCGGCGCCGTTGCGCTCTCGCGCCGCGCTACTGCTTCTTATAGGGGCGGCCAACGGCTGCGGGCGGGGTCGACCGGCCGATCACCCCTACGACGGCGATCAGCGTCAGGACGTACGGAAGCGTGTTGAAGAGCTGCGGCCCGGCGCTCGCAGGCGAGAAGTACTCCGGGAGGCGGTCGCCCAGCGCACTGGAGAACCCGAACAGAAGCGCGGCGGCGAAGACGCCCAGCGGCCGCCAGTTGCCGAAGATGAGCGCGGCCAGCGCGATGAAGCCGCGTCCTCCGGTCATGTTCTGGTCGAACGTGTGGATGAAGCCGAGCGAGAGGTAGGCGCCGCCGAGCGCGGCGAGCGCGCCCGACACGGCGACGGCCGCGTAGCGCGTCGCGTACACCGAGATGCCCACCGTATCCGCGGCACGAGGATGCTCGCCCACCGCGCGGATGCGGAGGCCGATCGGCGTCCTGAACATGACGATGTAGGAGACGATCAGGAGCACGAAGCTGAGCCAGATCATCAGGTTCATACGACCGAAGATCGGGCCGATGAAGTACACGTCCTTGAGCCAGTCGATCGTGATGTCCGGGATCTCGGGGATGTTCGTCGGCGCTCCCTCCCCGTAGCTCTCGACGTACAGGTAGCCGGTGAGGCCGAGCGCCATGAAGTTGATCGCGGTTCCGACGACGATCTGGTCGGCGCGAAGGTTGATGCAGAAGAGTGCGTGAATCAGCGCGAGCACCGTTCCCGAGGCCATGGCGATCAGGGTTCCGAGCACCCACGAGTCGGTGCGGTCGGCGCCCCAGACGCCGAAGAACGCCCCCATCAGCATCATCCCCTCGAGGCCGATGTTCACGACGCCGCTGCGCTCGGAGAACATGCCGCCGATCGCGGCGAAGACGAGCGGCGTGGCGTAGCGGAGCGTCGAGGCGAGCAAGGCGGACCAGACGACGACGGTGTCGAGATGGCCGACGCTGGACTGGGTGGCGGCGACGCCGAGCGCGATCCCCGCCAAACCCGCGACGAGCGCGAACCAGGCCGGGCGCCCGGCCCCGCGGGTGACGGCCCACACGCCGGCGGCGATCGACAGGATCCCGACGGCGACCGGCCAGAGAATCGTGCGCGTCGTCAGCGGCGGCAGCGCGAGCCAGCACGCGAGCAACCCCAGGCCGATCCCGGCGATAGCGATGCTCCTCGGGTGGAACAAGCGCCGCCCGGAGCGCCATGGTTCCGCGCGCGCGATCATGCCGGCGCCTCGGCCTTTCGCCAGAAGGCGAGGCGTCTGAGCCTCCTGCGGGCCTGCCAGACGTAGAGCACGAGGACGTCGGCTCCGACGAACAGGAGCACGAGCCCCTGGATCATCACCGTCAGGTTCTCCGTCTGCTCCGGCTTGAAGATCTCGGGGTCGAGGTCCGGGTTCTGCCCCGAGGTCCCCTGGATCAAAGCTCCGAACAGCAGCGCCGAGAAGAAAATGCCGACCGCCGAGTTCCGACCGAGCAGCGCGACGGCGATTCCGATGAACCCGATCGTCGAGCCCTGGAGGTCGTCGACGGCGAGGTGGAACTTCCAGCCCAGCACGTCGATCGCACCGGCCGTCCCGGCGAACAAGCCGGAGATCGCCATCGCGAGGAAGTAGCTGCGCGGCACGCTGATGCCGGCGTAGTGCGCGGCCTCCGGGTTGAACCCAACCGCCCGAACCTCGTAGCCGAGCGTCGTCCTGTTGAGTACGAGCCAGTAGACGACGAGGGCGGCGAGCGCGATAAAGAAGCCGACGTGGAGGCCCCTGAGAATCGGGTCGCCCCAGAACACGTGGAGCTTCGCCGAATCGACGACGTCATCGGATTGTGTGAGCGCGGCTTCCCGACTGGTCTGGAGCGGCCCGCGCTGGCCGAAGAGGTAGCCGGCGAGCCAGAAGAAGATCCAGTTGATCATGATTGTCGTGATCACCTCATGTGCGCCGACCGTCGCCTTGAGGATTCCGGCGATTCCGGCCACGAACCCGCCGGCCAGGGCGCCCACGACGATCGCCAGCACGATGTGCAGCGGCCCGTTCATCCCTGCGAACGAGGAGCCGATCCAGACCGCCATGATCGAGCCGGCCGCGTACTGTCCCTGGCCGCCGATGTTGAAGAGGCCGCAGCGGAAGGCGAACGCGACCGCGAGCCCCGTCAGGATCAACGGCGTGACGTAGATCAGCGTCGACTGCAGGTTGTAGGCGGCTTCGGTTCGATCGGCCCCCGAGACCCAGGGGAAGAGCCAGTCGAGGCCGGTGCCGTTGAAGATCGCCTTGTAGGTCGAGAGCGGGTTGTGGCCTGTCACGAACAGGACGACGAGGCCGCCGATGAAGAACGCGACGACGGTGGTTATCAGCGGTGTGATGATCCCGCCTGCGCGCTGGTAGAGCGCCAGGCGCTCCGCTACCGACGGGAGCGGCCGCTCGCCGTGCGGCTGGGTCGGGCCTTCAGTTGTGCTCAAGCGGCGACCTGCTCCCGACCACCGCCGGTCATCGCAATCCCTAGCTCTTCCTCGGAGGCGCTCGGGTCGTACTCGCCGACGATTCGCCCCTCGTACACGACCAGGATGCGGTCGGACAGGCCGAGGATCTCGTCGAGCTCGAGCGAGACGAGGAGGACGCCTTTCCCTTGGTCCCGCGCCTCGACCAGCCGGCGGTGGACGTACTCGATCGCGCCGACGTCCAAGCCGCGCGTCGGCTGTGCGGCCACGAGCACGTCGGGATCGCGGGCGACCTCGCGCGCGATCACGACCTTCTGCTGGTTGCCGCCCGAGAGCGCCGAAGCGCGCGTCTGCGGCCCCCCGCCTCGTACGTCGAACTCCTTCAGCAGCCGCCTTGCCCGCGCGACCAGGTTCCGCGGGAAAAGCCAGCCCCAGCGCGAGTCGGGCGGCTTGCGGTAATCCTCGAGCGCAAGGTTCTCCGCCAGCGTGAACTCCAGCACGAGGCCGCGCCGTTGCCGGTCCTCGGGAATGTGGCCGACCCCGTGGTCGAGCACGCCTCGCGCGGTCTCGCGCGTCACGTCGCGGCCTCGGACCCGAATCGCGCCCGCCTCCGGGCGGCGGAGGCCGGTGATCGCGTCGACGAGCTCCGTTTGTCCGTTCCCGTCCACACCCGCGATCCCGACGATCTCGCCTGCCCGCAGCTCCAAGGAGACGCCGCGGACCGCCTCGAGCTCGCGGTCGTCCAGGACCCGCAGGTCGTCGATCGCCAGCAGCGTCTCACCCGGGCTCGCCGGCTTCTTGTCGACCCGCAGGAGCACCTCGCGACCGACCATCAGCCGCGCGAGCTCCTCTTCGGTCGCGCCCTCGCCAGGCAGCGTCTGGATCTTCTTCCCCCGGCGCAGGACGGTGATCCGGTCGGCGATCTCGAGCACCTCGTTCAGCTTGTGGCTGATGAAGATGATCGACATCCCCTCCCGCTGGAGCGAACGGAGGATCTCGAACAGCTCCGCCGCCTCTTGCGGGGTGAGCACGGCGGTGGGCTCGTCCAGGATGAGGATGTCCGCGCTTCGGTACAGCGCCTTCAGGATCTCGACCCGCTGCTGCTGGCCGACGCTGATGTTCTCGATCCGTGCGTGCGGATCGATCGCGAACTTGAACGTTCGTGCCAGTTCCTGGGCGCGCTTCTCTGCCGCGTTCAGGTCGAGCAGGACGCCGCCTTGCGTGGGCTCGTTCGCGAGCACGATGTTCTCGGCGACCGTCATTACCGGGATCAGCATGAAGTGCTGATGGACCATCCCGATTCCGCGCTCGATCGCGTCCTTGGGGGAATGGAAGTGGACCGGCTCCCCCTTGACGAGGACCTCGCCCTCGTCCGGCCGGTAAAGCCCGTAGAGGACGTTCATCAGCGTTGATTTGCCCGCCCCGTTCTCGCCCAGGAGCGCGTGGATCTCGCCTCGGTTCAGGTCGAAGTCGACGTGGTCGTTGGCAACCACGCCTGGGAAGCGCTTCGTGATCTGTCGAAGCTCGAGAACGGGCGCGGCCACTGCCATCGCGGAAGATTCTAAGTCGCGCGAAAAACGACGAGGAGCGGGCTGAAAGCCCGCTCCTCGCTCTGTCGTCGTGGTGAAGCTTCCTAGAGCTTGCTCGGCGGCTTGATCTTGCCGGCGATGATGAGGCGCTTGATCCGGTTCATCTGAGTGATGTACGCCTTCGGTACCGCCTTGCTGATCTTGCCGACGCCCTGGCCGCCGTTCTTCAGGGTGAAGATGTAGTCGCGCCCGCCCTTGAACGTGCCGTTCTTGACGGACTTGATGAAGTTGAAGACGGCGACATCGACCTTCTTGGTGCCGCTCGTCAGGATGTGCCGGCCGAGGTAGCCCTGGTCGGCGTCGACGCCGATGCCCCACACCGGCCGCCGGCCGCGGTGGTTCTGCTTGGCGGCGTCAAGCGCGCCCAGACCGCAGCCGCCCGCGACCTGGAAGATGATCTGCGCGCCGCGCGCAATCTGATTCAGGGCCAGCTCCTTGCACTTCGGCGCGAAGGAGACTGGGAACTGATCGGAGTAGTCGATCAGCACCTGCACCCGCGGGTTGGCTTTCTTCGCTCCTGCGCGGTACCCCGCAATCCAGTTGTCGACCGACGGGATCTTCTTACCGCCGACCGCCCCCATGACCTGCTTGCCGCCCTGCTTCTTCGCCATCAGGGCGCCGAGGTAGCCGACGAGGTAGCCGGACTGCTCGGAGCGGAAGGTCAGGCCGGCCGCGTTCCTGGGCTTGTCCTTGAGCCCGGCCCACGGGAAGTCGACGATCGCCCACTTGGTCCGCGGGAATCGCGTGGCAGCGGTGCTCAGCTCGTCCGAGAGCAGGAAGCCGTTCCCGACGACGGCGTTGTAGCCCGCACGGCCCGCGGCGACGAAGTTCGGCAGGTAATCCGACTTCGACCGCGAGATGAAGACCCGAGTACTGATCTTGAGCTGACGCTGCGCCCGCAGACGCCCCTGATTTGCCAGCTGGTTGAACGATCTGTCGTTCAGGTTGCCGGTATCCGTCACGATCGCCGCTTTGAACGACGTCGCCGCGCCGGCCACTGTGACCATCGTGGCCACGAGAGCTGCAGCCAACGGCAGCAGCAGCAACGCACGCTTCTTATTCACTCCATCCTCCCTGCCTGGTGGAAAGTTGAGAGACGATGCTAACCCGCCCCGGTCCGGGCGGGAAACCCCTCGTCCATTCCTTTATGACGCCCGCGAGGCCGTTTGGTTAGTTGGCGGTGATTCGGTGCAAATCGCCCTCTGAAACCAGCACGCGCCGCGGCTTCGAGCCCTCGTAGCCGGAGATGATCCCGCGCCGCTCGAGCATGTCGATCAGCCGCCCCGCGCGCGTGTAGCCGACGCGCAGCCGCCTCTGGATCAGCGAGACGGAGGCGGTTTGCGTCTGCACGACGATCTCGATCGCCTTGTCAAGCAGCGGGTCCTCGTCAGGATCGAAGTCCTCGTCGTCGGCGTCCTCCACATCCTCGGGTTCAGGGACGACGAGCAACGACTCGTCCAGCTGCTGCTCGCGCTGCCCCTTGCACTGCTCCACGATCAGGGCGATCTCCTCCTCGCTGACGTACGCGCCTTGGAGGCGCTGGAGGCGCGACGTCCCGAGCGGCTTGAAGAGCATGTCGCCCTGCCCGAGCAGGGACTCGGCTCCGGACTGGTCGAGGATGACGCGGGAGTCCGTCTGGCTCGAGACCGCGCAGGCGATCCGCGAAGGCACGTTCGCCTTGATCATCCCGGTGATCACGTCGACCGACGGCCGCTGCGTCGCGAGCACGAGATGGATGCCGACCGCGCGCGACTTCTGCGCGAGGCGGATCACCGCGTCCTCCACCTCCTGCGGCGAGATCATCATCAGGTCGGCGAGCTCGTCGATCACGACGAGCAGGTACGGAAGCGTCGGCTCGCCGCGCGACCGGAGCGCCCGATTCGCCTCGGGCAGGTTACGAGCGCGGACGGCCGAGAGCCGCTCGTAGCGCCGCTCCATCTCGCCGACGATGTTGGTTAGGGCGGCCGAGGCTTCCTTCGGGCTCGAGACCACCGGCGTCAGGAGATGCGGGATCGACTCGTAGTAGCCGAGCTCGATCCGCTTCGGATCGATCAGGATCATCCGCACCTCGTCCGGGGTCGCCCGCAGGAGGATCGACGTCAGGATCGTGTTGATGCAGCCCGACTTGCCCGACCCCGTGGTGCCCGCGATGAGGATGTGAGGCATGCGCGCGAGGTCGGTCCAGACGGCGCTGCCGGAGATGTCTTTGCCCAGCCAGACCGACAGGCGGCTCGCCGTCGCAGGCAGGTCGTCGTAGATGTCGCCCAAAGTGACGAGATTCGGGCTCGCGTTCGGCAGTTCCACCCCCACCGCCTGCTTGCCCGGGATTGGGGCGAGGATGCGGATCTCGGTCGTCGCCAGGGCGTAGGAGAGGTCGTCCTTCAGCGCCGCGACCTTCGACACCTTCGTCCCGGGCGCGAGCTGGAGCTCGTAACGGGTTACCCGCGGCCCCGAGATCTGCCCGACGACGCTCGCATCCACGCCGAAGTGTGCGAGCGTCTGGACGAGCGCCTCCGCCACGCGCTCCCCGGTCTCGGGTGACGAGCCGTTCGCAGGCGCCGAGCGCCGCAGCAGCTCGCGGTCGGGCAGCCGGTACTCGGCCTCCGTGGGAGGAGCTTCGAAAAGGCTCGGCTGATCAGGGCTCGACTCCGGCTCTACGACCAGTCGCGGTGCCGGGTCGCTGACGAGATCGGGAAACTCTTGCGCCGCGTCGAGCGGCGGCGCCGGAGGATGTGCCGGCTGCGGGTCCGGGTTCTCGATTACGCGAAGCGGCGGCGCCTCGGGGGCCGCGAACGTGCGCCGTGC
Source organism: Actinomycetota bacterium (assembly GCA_046728975.1). Taxonomy (GTDB): domain Bacteria; phylum Actinomycetota; class Thermoleophilia; order Gaiellales; family Gaiellaceae; genus JBKPFU01. The sequence goes on from JBKPFU010000086.1 coordinate 7,402, forward strand.
CGCCGTGCGGACAACTCGGCCCGATCGCCGCAGGATCGCGCCGACCGACGCTCCCGTCAGGAGCAGCGTGCCGGCGGTGACGAGCGTTACGCCGAGGATCGTCGTGCCTGTGTGGCCGAGCGCAATGCCGATCGCGTCCGTGAGGCCCGTGCCGAGGGCGCCGCCGCGCAGCGTCACCAGCAGCCCGGTCGAGAAGATGACGAGCCCGGTCCTGAACGGCCGCACATCGACGAGCTCGCTTCGGGCGAGCAGGAGCGCTCCGACGGCGACCGCCGCGACCGGGAGCGCGTACGCGGCGCCGCCGATGAGCGCGTCCAGCGCGTCGGCGACGATGAACCCGACGAAACCGCCGCTCCAGCCCAGGTAGAGCACGGTCGTGAGGAAGACCCCGAAGGCGACGAGCACGAGCCCGATCAGCTCGGGATGCTGGTGGCCGCTGGTGGTCTTCGCGCTGCGCTTCTTCTTACGAACGCGCGCGGGCGTGCGCGGCTTCAGGGAGCGCGACTTCTTCCGGCGGCGCGGCATGGATGCCCTTTTCGGGCCGCAGCCGAACGATCCTTCGAGTTAGGAGGGCTCGGCGAAGTACCACGCTGAGCCGCCGGAACGCGCTGGAACGGCACGAGGCTGCGTCCCTCGGTCGCAGCCTACGGCTCCTAGTATCACGACGCTCCCTGCGTCCTTGCCTCGCACCGCCCATCCCGCCCCGGCGACGAGCGGAATTCCGCCGAACCCTCCTACGCGGCGATGGCGCGAAGGTCGTCGACCGTTCTGCCGAGCAGGTTCTCGCGGAGGTCGAACAGGCCGGCCCAGAGTGACGACCGGTCGAGTGTCGACTCGATCCGTGCCGCGTCGGCGAGGCCCTGGAGGGCGCGGACGAAGACGGCGAGCTCGAGGTAGCACTGGGCGACTCGGATCGGGCATACGCGGACGCCTGCCCGATCGAGGATCGGCTTCCACTCGAGCAGCTCGGCGGCGCCCGGCGCGCCGTACCACGAACGGCCCTCCGCCCGGTCGGGCTCCAGCTCGAGCAGGTAGCGGCCCAGCGGCCTGTCGAGGCCGGCGAGGGCCGTCTCGACGCGGTCGGCGGCGCGGCGCAGTGCCGCTTGCCGTCGCCCTGGGGTCGAAGGCTCGGGCTCGCCGCGGGCCCAGCGCTCGAGCAGTCGGCAGAACGCGAGCGCGGCCGCCTCGCAGGCAGTGAGTTGGGCGACGAGCCGCTGCACGGTCGCCTCCTCCGCTGCGTGCTTCTCGAGCACGTACGACCAGCCCGGCTCGCGGGCCCGAACGCTCATATCTCTACGACTACGGGGAGAATCATTGGACGTCTTCCAGTCCGATCGTAGATCAGCTGCCCCAATCCGTCGTGCAAATGCTCCTGGAGCAGCTTGATCTCCGCGACGTCATCGTCGAGAAGCTGCCGCAGCACGCGCCCCGCCTCAGCGCGCATCTCCTCGAACAACGGCTCCGACTCCGCGAAGCCGCGGGCGATCAGCTCCGGCGTCCCCGCGACGCCCCCGTTCCTCGACGCCAGCGTGGCGACGACGATGAGCACCCCGTCCTCGGCCAGATGCCTGCGGTCGCGCAGCGCCACGTCGTGGACGTCCCCTACGCCCAGGCCGTCCACGAAGGTGACCCCGGCCTCGATGTGATCGACGACGCGTGCTCCGTCCGCGGAAAGCTCGACCACCGCGCCGTTCTCGGCCAGGACGATCGAGCCCTCGGGCACGCCTCCCTCTTCCGCGAGCCGGGCGTGCGCCGCCAGCATGCGGAACTCGCCGTGCACCGGCATCACGTGGCGCGGGCGGACGAGCGAGATCATCGTCCGCAGCTCCTCGGCATGACCGTGGCCGGAGACGTGGACGGGCGCGTTCTCCTGATGCAAGACCTCGGCTCCCGCCCGGGCGAGCTGGTTGATCGCGTCGTGAACGCGGAGCTCGTTACCGGGCACCGGCCGCGCCGAGATGATCACGGTGTCGCCGCGCTCGACGTGCACGGCCGGATGGTCGTGATACGCGATGCGGACGAGCGCCGAGAGCGGCTCTCCCTGGCTGCCCGTGCAGAGGATCAGGACCTCCCCGGGCGCGTAGTTCTCGAGCTCGGCCGGGCGGATCAACGACTCTTCGGGCATGTTCACGTAGCCGAGATTCCGCGCAATGTTGAGGTTTTTGCGCATCGAGCGACCGACGACGCATACCTTCCTGCCGACGTCGACCGCGACGTCGATCGCCTGCTGCATGCGGTGGACGTTGGAGGCGAACGAAGCAACCAGCACGCGGCCGGTCCGCTGCGGGATGATCTGGCGGAAGGCCTCGCCGACGAGCCGCTCCGACCCGGTCACCCCCGGACGCTCGGCGTTGGTCGAGTCGCCGAGCAGAAGGTCGATGCCGCGGTTTCCCAGCTCCGCGAGCCGGCCGACGTCGGTGCGTAGCCCGTCGACGGGCGTGTGGTCGAGCTTGTAGTCGCCGGTGTGCAGGACGCGGCCGGCCGGCGTCTCCAGCACGACGGCGACCGAATCGGGGATCGAGTGCGCGACTCGGACGAATTCCGCGCGGAACGGGCCGAGCTCGATCGGCTCCTTTTCCGGATCGATCTCCTTCAGCTCCGATGCGCGCAGCAGCCCGTGCTCATCCAGCTTCGACTTGACCAGGCCGAGCGTCAGCCTCGTCGCCCAGACCTCGTCAACGCGCACCTCGCGCAGCAGGTACGGAAGCGCTCCGACGTGGTCCTCGTGGCCGTGCGTAAGGACGACCGCGCGGATGCTTCTCCCGACCTCGCGCAGATAGCCGAAGTCCGGGAGGATCAGATCGACGCCGAGATGCTCGTCGCGCGGGAACGCGAGACCGGCGTCGACGACGACGGCGGCGCCGTCCGCCTCGAACACGGTCATGTTCTTGCCGACCTCGCCGAGGCCGCCGAGCGGAATGATCCGCATCACGTCATTTGGCATCACCGAAGTATGTCCTTCACGCGCGTCGACCGGTCATTTCAGACGGATGCGCAGGCAAAGCCAGCGCATCCTGAACGCGGCACCGCAAGCGGCGCCTTGGCGCCCAAGTATGTCCGACTAAGACGTCGCGCCGCTTCCACCGATAGAGGCGGCATGCGTGTGACTGTGCCCGTGCTCGCGACGATTGCGTTCGGTCTTGCCGGCCTGGTCGTGTCGGCGTACGAGCTTGGGTCGACCTCGTTGACCACCGTCGCTCTCTTCGCGGCGGCTGCGATCGTCGCCGAGATGCTCGATCCAGGCGACGAGCTCGCGTCCGACCCTGTCGAAGAGCGGCCGTTCACGCTCACCGTTCCGGTTCAGCTCGCCGCCACCATCGTCACCGGCCCGTGGGCGGGCGCCATCGTCGCCGCGGCGGGCGTCCTTTCCGTGAAGCGCCTCCAGGGCGTGGCCTGGCAGCGGATCTTCCTCCGGGCGGCAGTGCTCGTGCTAACCGCAATCGCTGCGGGAACCGCCTTCGACCTCGCCGGCGGCCAGGTCGGCTCGCTGCGAGTGCCGGACGACCTCGTGCCACTGATCGCGCTCGCGTGCGGCTACTGGGGAGCGCGCTGGCTGCTGGTCGCGCTTGCATTCCCGTGGCACGCGCCGCTGGCCGAGCCGATCGCGGTCGCAGGCGAGACGGCCCTCGCGATTTTGATCGCGCTCTTCGCCGACGGGAACCACTGGAACCTGCTCGCTCTCGCTCCCGTCCTGCTCCTGGTCGACCGCGCGAATGCGCGCCTCGTGGGCTTGCGGCGCGATCTCGCCGGAGCGCTCGAGACGTTCGCGAACATCGTGGACGAGCGCGACCCGACCACGCACCGCCATTCGGCGCGCGTGGCCGCGTACGTCGGCGAGCTCGCCGAGGCGCTCGGCCTTCCGCCCGGGGACGTTGCGAGGCTCCGCTGGGCGGGCAGGCTCCATGACCTGGGCAAGGTCGCGGTGGACGCGTCGGTGCTGCGCAAGCCAGGCCGGCTGGACGATGCCGAATGGGCTGCGGTTCACCGCGCTCCGCGACTGTCGGCTCGGCTGCTTCATCGCTTCCGCTTCGCAGCGCAGCAGGCGAAGGCGGTCGAGTACCAGCACGAGCGCTACGACGGTCTCGGCTACTACGGCGTCGACGGCGGCGAGCTTCCGCTCGCCTCGCACTTCCTGAGCGTCGCGGACGCATACGACGCCATGACGACCGCGCGGGCGTTTCGCGGTCGCATGACGCGCGATGAGGCTCTGGAGGAGATCGAGCGATCGAGCGGCACGCAGTTCCATCCGGCGATCGCCAAGGCTTTTGTCGCCGTGCAGCGCGGCCGGACGCCCGCGAGCGTCCTCACGCCCGCCGAGCTTTCGCAATTGCGTGACGCTGCTGTGCCGCACCGGCTGCCCGCGGTGCCCGGCGCCCGCGACGTGCGCGAGCGGCCGGAGCTCGTCGCGCTGCTCGGCGTTGTCGTCGCGCTCGTCGGCGGCGGCCTCGAGCGCCTCGAAGTGCTCGCCGCAGGGGCCGCGATAGCCGCGCTAGGTCTCGTGCTCTACGTGCTCGGCCGCTTCCGTGCCGGGACGCTTGCCGCAACGCTCCGCAGCCTCTGCGCGGCCGGGTACGACCGGTTGGCGTTGTTCGAGTTCCTGGCCGAGCGGCTCGAACGCGCGTGTCGGGTCGACTGGCTAGGGCTCCTGGTCTGGTCGGAGCACGGTCTCGGAGGCATGATCGAGGCCGAGCACGGGACGGACGGGCCGCCGGATGCTGCCGCCCTGCAGAGCTGGCTCGTGCGCGAGGCGCAGGCCGCGGACGGCTTGGTCATCACATCACGGCACGACTTCGGTCGTCCCGGCGTCATCGTCGCGCTGCCCCTTCGCCGTGAGAACAGCGCGCTTGTCGGCTTTGTCGTCATCGTGGCCGGCTGCGGGTTGCCAGCTCACGTCGAACGCGCGCTCGGCGAGGTAGTCGATGCGCTCGGCCTCGCGCTCGCCTCGCGACCGCACGACACGGCGGGCGCAGGCGCGCCGCTTGCAGCCGCGTTCTAACTACGCCGGAGCGGGCTCGAGCGCCCCGACGCGCTCGAGGCAGTCGCGAATCTGCGCCGTCTCGGACTCGTTCGCATCGACGAGCGGTAGTCGGAGGCCGCCGACGTCGTGGCCGAGAAGGTTCAGCGCCGCCTTGATGGCGATTGGGTTCGGCGCGACCTTGAGCAGCTCGTAGGCCGGCGCGAGCTCTTCGTCGATCCGCTTCGCGCCGTCGGCATCGCCCTCGCGGAACCGGTGGATCATCTCCTTCACCTGCGGACCGACGACGTGGCTGTGCACGCAGACGCCTCCGAGCCCTCCCAGCTCGAGGAACGGATGAACCAGGTTGTCGTCGCCGGCGTAGAGATCAAGGTCGGTCTCGGCGAGGATGCGGCGTGCCTGCTCGAGGTCGTCGTTCGCCTGCTTGACGGCCTTGACCGACGGGATCTCGGCGAGCTCGGCGAGCGTCTCGGGCTCGAGGTTGAGGACGACACGCGCCGGAATGTTGTAGGCGATGATGGGGCGGTCGCTCACGGCCGCGATCGCCTTGAAGTGCTCGACGATGCCCCGCGGCGGCGGCTTGTTGTAGTACGGCGTGACTACGAGGAACCCATCGGCTCCGGCCTGATGCGCCTGTTCGGTGAGATGAATCGAGTGGGAGGTCGAGTAGGTGCCGGTGCCGGCGATCACCGTCGCCTTGGCGCCGACGGCGTCGACAGCGACACGCAGGAGCTCGAGCCGTTCGTCGTCCGACAGCGTTGGCGCCTCGCCGGTCGTCCCCGTCACGACGATCCCGTCGGAGCCGTTCTCGGTCAGGTAGAGGCAGAGCTCGCGGAACTTGTCGTACTGGACCGACCCGCCCTCGTGGAACGATGTGATCGCGGCCGTCAGGACCTCGCCGAGCATCAAGCCGATGTTACTACTGCCCGCCGGTGGCGAATCCTGCCGGAAGGAGCGGGTTGATCACGGGCGGCCCCAGGCGCAGAACGAGACTGCCCACCGGCGTCTGCTGGATCTCGGAGTTGAACCAGTGCGGGTATGTCAGCACCTCGTGCAGCGGCGTCTGGTCGTCCCGGACGCCGAGACGCGGCGGCGGCCCCGGAGCGATCGTGGTGCGCAGCGGCTTCGACAGTTCCTTGGTCAGGTCGGAACGCTTGAAGTAGAGCGCCCAGTTCGCGGTCTGGCTCGGCGGCGGCAGGAACGTGACGACGGCGTCGACATCGAGGTACTTGAGCGAGTAGAGCGCGAGCTCGAGCGCCTGCCGCCGGAAGATCGGATCGCGCGCTTGCACGCCCTGCGGCAGCGCGCAGCGACCGCCTCCTCCGACGCCGCAGAGGTCGTAGAGGACGAGGTTGTCCGGGAACTCGTATTTGAAGTCGCCCCGTGGAGTGCCTGCCACCGTCTCCGGCACGCCGATCCCGACGATCCGCTGGCCGTTCACCTCTGCGCGGCTCGGCTGCACGAACACGACCTGTTTGCCTTGCTCGGAGACCTTGTAGCGCTTGGTGACGTAGGCGGCAATCTCGCGCGCGCCCTTGAAGTCGGTCGCGTGCGGCTTCCATGTCGACCAGGCCGCCGAGGAGTCGTCCTTGCCCCACGCGAAGTAGGCGACCACGCCGAGACCGGCCCCGAACGTCAGCAGAACCACGGCGTAGGCGACGAGGAATCGGCCGGCAAACGGCGCCGGGGCACCGAGCTTGCGCTGCTTGGGCTCCTCGCGGGGCGCTGCGGCCGGCCTCACAGCCTCGGCCACGACTCTTCCTGTCTCAGGTCGACCTCGGGCATCTGGAGCTTCGCTTCGTCGAGCAGCGCGATCACTTCGTCACCGTGGATCTCCCGGCGCTCCACGAGCACGTCGGCAATGTGCTCGACCGCCTTCTGATTGCGATCGATGAGGTGGTACGCCGCAAGATAGGCCTGCCCGAGCATCTCGGCCACGAGGTCGCGTTGCTCGCGGTCGGAGAGGACGCTGGCGATCGGGTCGTGGCTGAATGGGCCGCCGCCGGCGGTGCGGTTCATGATCTGCTTGCCGACCGACTGAAAGCGCTTCGAGATGCGTTCCTGCGTCTGCTCGGCCGTCTCGTCGTCGAACCTCCCGTTCGCGAACGAGCGGTCGGGCCCCATCGCGCAGGCGCCGACCATCCAGGCGGCGCGCGCGGTCGCGCTCTGCACGTCGCCGCCGACGCCTGTCGAGTTCTCGCCGTAGAAGACGCGTTCCGCGGCCATCGCGCCGAGCGTCCAGATCAGGCGGCCGATCTCCTCGTGGCGCCAGGACGAGAACCGCTCCTCCTTCTCGAGCGCCTGGTGATG
>JBKPFU010000087.1:0-8055 GCA_046728975.1 Actinomycetota bacterium
TGCCTAAAAAGAGCGGTTGCGGACTCTGCCGTTTTGCCTGCTAACCAGCCATTTCAGGGCACCTTACGGGGCTCCGAAGGCTCCGATCATGGTGCCCCGCAGGCGCTGGAGCTGCCATTCGGAATCGATTCCGGCCGGCCCGTAGGGTTCGCAAACTCATGCGGCCTCGTATTCGTGGATGAGTCCGCCGACGAGGTCGCGGCGGCGTAAGCGATCGGTCGCGTTCAGCGGCGTTGGGTCGCGGCTGTCGGGCGGTTGCAGCTGTAGCGCGCGGTGCGGCCTGTGCTCGTTGTAGTGGCGGCGGTAGACGCGGAGCACATTCTCGAGGTGGCGGCGGCCGAGGATGAGGATTCGATCGAGGCAGTCGGCGCGGAGCGTTCGTATCCAGCGTTCGGCGTATGCGTTCGCGTTCGGTGCCTGGACCGGCGTCCGGATCACCCTGATCCCTTCGCTCCGGAACACTTCGTCGAAGGCGTGGCTGAACTTCCCGTCCCGGTCATGGATCAGAAACCGAAACGGCTGGTGATCGTCGAACTGGATCAAGAGGTTGCGCGCCTGCTGGGCGACCCAGCGACCGTCCGGATTCGAGCTGCACGCGACGTATTCGATCCGCCGCGTGGCCAGCGAGATGAAGAACAGGACGTAGATCCGCTGTAAGAACGCGGTCTCGACTGTGAGGAAGTCGCAGGCGAGCACGCTCGCCGCCTGCGCTTGCAGGAAGTCTCTCCACGAGGACCGAATTCGCTCTGGCGCCGGCCGGAGACCCGCTTCGAGCAGAACCTTGCGTACCGCCGTCGCCGAGACGGTGACGCCGAGGCCCTTCAGTTCGCCGACGATCCGCTTGTATCCCCAGTGCGGGTTCTCTCGGGCGAGACGCAGGATCAGCTCACGGAGCGAGCGCTCGAGCGGCGGTCGCCCTGCCTTGCGATGGGCGTACGTCCAGCGGCGCGCGACCAGCTGGCGGTGCCAGCGCAGCAGTGTGTCCGGTTTGACGGCGAGGTTCGTCCAAGCCGTTCGCGGCACTGCGCGACTGAGCGCAGCGAACAACGCCCGATCAGCACGGGTCAGCCTTGGCCGGCCAGTATGCCGGCGTAGCACCGCCAGCTCGTGCCGCAGAAGCAGGATCTCGAACTCCTTCGAGCGACGCGGCCGCGCCAGCAACCACACCAGGGCGAACAGATTCCGCACGATGAGATACACGAACGTCCAGAGCAAGCAGCCCCTCCCTCGCCGATGGCAAGAGCCTGGAACCTAACGAGCAGGCCGCCCACCCAGAGCCGCGGACGAGTTTGCGAACCCTACGCGCTCCACGGACAGTTGAGCGGCCTTCGTAACTTGACAGTTACGTAACTGAGCAGTTACACTAGCTTCGTGGAAGTGTTCGAGGCACTGGCAGATCCCACCCGCCGCAGGATCGTCGAGCTGCTCGCCGAGGAAGAGCGCTCTGCGGGCGAGCTGGCGGGCCACTTCCGGGTCAGCCGCCCCGCCGTTTCGAAGCACCTTCGCGTCCTGCGCGAGGCGGGTGTCGTCCAGGTCCGGGAAGAAGCCCAGAAGCGCATCTATCGGCTCGAGCCGAAGGCGTTGGGGACGGCGGAAGGCTGGCTGGCGCGGCATCGGCAGTTTTGGCAGCAGCGCCTCGACGCACTGGAAGCCCAGATCGAGAAGGAGGGGTAGGGATGGAAGAGTTCGGCACTGTGGGAGCGGCCGAGGTGATGTTCGAGCGACACTTCGCGGTCCCTCGGGAGCGAGTCTGGCGGGCCCTGACCGATCCGGAACAGCTGGCAGGCTGGCTGGCGCCGGCCGAGATCGACATGCGCGTAGGCGGCTCGGTCGTGCTCAAGTTCGAAGACGGAGACGAACGCGGCACGATCACCGAGCTGCGGGAGCCGGAGGTGATCGCGTATACCTGGCACGAGGGCGCGACCGACTCACTCGTCCGCTTCGAGCTCGAGCCGGAGGCCGACGGCACCCGTCTGACGCTCCGGCATACCTTCGAAGGAGAGGTCGACCTTTCGAGCTACGGCGGTGGCTGGCACCACCATCTCGAGCAGCTGATCGCGCAGATGGCGGGCAGGCCGATCGGCTGGGACTCGAATCGTTACAAAGAGCTGAAGAGCGAGTACGAGCGAAAGGCCCAGCAGCGGCGCGAGGCAGAGCTCGCCAAGCAACGCTAAAGGGCGCTAGAGGGTTGCGGGGCGGAGCTCTTGGTCGAGCTTCGCCCCGGCCGTCCGAGGAGTTACGCTCCGCGGTCGTCACGACCGCCGGCGCGTCCTCAGCGGGCAGGCTGCAAGCGTTCGACCGGGCTGCCGGAGGCGTCGTAGAGCAGGATCTGCGACCAGCCCGGGCCGTTGACAATCTGGTTAAACGTGATGCCGGCGACCTGCAACCGTTCTACCTCGTTCACTTTCGGGGTCATCCCGTCGCTGGCGAGGCGCACCTGTACGCGGCCGGGATCGGCTGCCCGTCGGCGTGGAGGCGTTCCCGGGATGGGAGCACAACGACGTCGTCCTGTGGATCGAGAACCGCCGTCCGGTCGTCGTCGGCGAACGCGCTCGTCGACTTCGGCCAAGGCCTCGAGATCTTGCCCAGCGAGAAACTCATGACACCCGAGCAGATCGCCAAGAGGTTGCGCCCGCTCCTCGCTCTGCCGATCGAGCAGGTGCTCGCGACGCACGGCAGGCCGACCGACCGGGCGCGCGCTCGCCTGACTCTGCCGTCCCGCTCGCGCGTGACCGGTTCGCGCCCGGTCATCGCCCTTGCTGCTCGTGCTGGGCTTTCAGGAGCGGGAGCGACGGGACTCGAACCCGCGACCTCCGGCGCGACAGAGTGTCGGTCCGCGCGGAGGTGTCACGGCGGCGGCTACTTAGTGAGGGCAATGTGGCCGTTTTTGGCCCCTTACGGAGACACTTCTCGACCTGGAGGCTCCATAAAGGGCTCCATACCCACCGCACGCTGTGGTTCGTGCAAGTGGACCTGAAAGAAGAAGCCCCGCTTTGCGGGGATTTTGCAGAGCCCTCTGACGGACTCGAACCGTCGACCCCCTCCTTACCATGTACTTCTGACGGCAACCGGTCGCAACCGACGGCAATGGTTTTCGCCTATTTCTGCGGTTTGTTGCCGCCACGTGACTTGCCACCGACTGCCACCCGTTGCAACCACGGGGCTCCACAAAGGCTCCATCCTCCGTTGTCCGCGTTGGCTACGCCGAACTTCGGGAGTTTCCGTGTCGCGATGATTGCGCGCCGTTCTTCAGCGCCGTCGTCCGCAAGTGCGCGAAGCGCCAAGGGCTCCTTCACCCCGTTTTGGGCATGTCTGAACTCGTCGTACGCTTTGGCAGATGAATGGGTTCGTGGGCCGGCGGGAGGAACTCGCCGAACTTGACGAGATCACCGGCGCCGCTGCAGCCGGGCACGTTGCCGCTGCTGTTGTTGTCGGCGAGCCTGGCAGCGGGAAGAGCCGGCTCTTAGCAGAGGCGGCCGGGCGGGCGCCGCTGTCGAACCGGTTCCGCGTGGTCGGCTACGAGCCGGAGCGCGAGGTGCCGCTCGCGGCAGCCTCCGATCTTTTGCTGGCGCTCGCCGCCCTGGCGCCGGCGGCGCACGGGCTGGAGGCGCTGCTCTTCGGTGACGATCGGGAGGAAGCGGCAGCACTGCAGCCGTTGCGGATCTTCGAGTCCGCGCATCGGGCGCTTCGCAGGGTCGGTCCGGCGCTGGTGCTCGTCGACGACGTGCAGTGGATCGACGAGCTCTCGCTCGCGCTTTGCCACTACCTCGTACGCGCCGCCCATGACCGGGGAGAGCCGCTAGCGCTGATCGCGTGCGGGCGGCCGTCGCCGACCTCGGTTTCGCTGAGCGAATCGCTCGCTCAGGTCTTACCAGCGAAGCGCCTCCAGCGTCTCGAGCTTGGCCCGCTGGCGAGCGGCGAGGCGCTCGAGCTGGTCGGCATGCTGGACCCAGGGCTTGCCGACGCCGCGGCGCGTGAGGTGGTAGCGCGGTCGGGTGGTTCCCCGTTTTGGCTCGAGGCGCTTGTCCGAACTGCGGGAGCGGAGGTCGACGCCGGTCGGCTCGTAACCGCGCGACTCCGTGGTGCGAGCGGGGACGCCGGCGGACTGCTCGCGCTGCTCGCAGTTGCCGGCCGTCCGTTGGCCTTTAGCGATGCGGCCGAGCTAAAGGAATGGGACGTGAGCCGGGTCGAGCGGGCGGTGCGTGAGCTTGTCTCGCGCGGAATCGCCGTCGATTCCCGTGGAACGGTCCGGCTTGTGCACGACCTGATCCGCATCGCGGCGGCCGGGGAGGTTCCTGAGGAGCAGCGACTCGATCTGCATCGGCGCCTGGGCGACTGGTTGATGCGGAGCGCCGGAGATGATGTCCGCCGCCTGCGCGAGTCGCTCGCTCACCTCCACGCAGCGGGCCTGCCGTCGGTCGACGTCGCGGATCGTCTCGTGCGCTCGCCGCAGCGAACGCTGCTGGGCGAGGAAGGCCTCGCCTTGCTGGTGACGATCGCTGATGAATGCGAGCCTTCAGCCCAGACCGTGCTGCTGCTGAACGAACAGATCGCGGAGCTGGCTTCGGAACTCGCGAGACACGACGTCGCGTTGAAGCGGAACCTGCAGCTTTGTGAGCGCTGGCAGGACTCTGTGCGGCGCGCCCGTGCGCTCCTCGAGGCCGCGAGGTCGGCATTCGCGCTTGACGATCTCGACCGTGCCAACGGCTATCTGGCTCGTGCGCGCGCGACACATGTAGGTGACGAGCTTTTGGACCTCGAGCTTGACGTCCAGCGGGCGGCGCTGGATCTGTGGGGCGTTGGGGCGAAGGAGCGCGGGCGCGCTCTCGCGCACGAGACAGTCGCGCGCGGCCGGCGGCTCTACGAGTCGGACGAGCGAGCGCGGCGGGCTTACCTCGAGGCATTGCGGGTCGAATACGAGGCGGCATTCCAAGAGGATGCCCCAGAGGCGATGGCACGCGCGGCCGAGGAGCGTGCGGCGGTGGCGCGCGGCTTCGACGAGCAGGCCCACCTCACCGCGTTGATTGCGAGCGGGAGGGCGCTGCAGCGGGCGGGCCGCCTCGACGAGGCGCTGGAGCGCATCCGCTACGTCTGGGACGAAGCCGAGCGCCGCGTCCTACCGCGCCTCACGCTCGACGCCGGCTACTGGCTTGGCGCCCTCTTGCTCCAGCGAGGCCGGCTAGCCGAAGCCGAGGAGATCGTGGCCCAGACGGTCGATCTCGCCTCGCGCGTCGGGGATGAGGCGCGCGGGCGGCACCTGGTCGAGCGCGTTGCGAGCGAGGTCGACTTTCACCGCGCCGACTGGCGCGCCGGTGTTGAGCGCCTGCTCGCGTACGCGGGCAGGGCAAGCGAGCACGGACGGATCGAGCTCCATCAGCTTGCGGCGCTGTGGCTGGCGCTCGTCGGCGGGCAGGAGCTTATGGAGGAGGTCGTCGCGCAGGTCGATGCCGCCCGCGCCTGCGCCGAGGTGGCGAGTTGTCCCAGATGTGCGACGGAGCTTCGGCTCGTGGCCGCGGAGGCGCTCGCCCGCGTCGGCCGGCGCGCCGAAGCGGCACGGTCGCTCGAAGAGTGGGAGCGCCTGCAGGCTCACGCGCGCCGTCGCGAGAAACTGACGCGGCGCCGCGTGCAGGCACTGCTCGCCGAGCCCGACGGCGCTCGGCTTCTCGAGTCTGCGCTGCGGGAAGCCGACGACCTCGGCTTCGTCCTCGACGCGCTCTGGACACGGATCGATCTGGGGACGGCCCTCGCTGAGACGGATCGCGCTCGCGCCAAGGATGTGCTCACAGTCGCGGCCGAGACTGCGAGCGAGATCGGTGCCCGGACGGAGCAGCACGTCGCAGAGCAGCGGCTGCGCGCGCTCGGCGTCCGCACGTGGCGACGCGGGCCCGGCGGCGAGCTGCTGACCGAACGAGAGCGCGCGATCGCCCGGCTGGTCGCGGCGGGCGCGAGCAATCCGGAAATCGCGCAGGAGCTCTTCCTGTCGCGAAAGACAGTCGAGCGGCACGTCTCCAACCTGCTCAAGAAGGTCGGCGTGCGGAACCGCGTCGAGCTCGCGGCGAGGGTCGCGGAGCTGGAAGTCGAGGGAGCTCCCCGATGATCGCGAGGGGCCGCCAGACCTAGCGTCGACGCCACTGACCCGCAAGCGAAGGGAGCGGATGTGGCGATGGTGGTCGTGCTGTTTCCGGCCTCGGAGGAGGAGCCGACGCTCCACCCGGGCGCGCTCGAGGAACTCGCCCGGCTCGGCGTCACGAACGTCGCTTTGCTCCGCGATGGCTCGACCGCGGGTCTCGTTCTCGAGGGGTGGGCGTTCGCCGTCGAAGCGGCGCCGCAGGCGGCATGCGCGGTCGCGGGCGCATGTGACGACGTCCGCACGCTTCACCCGCTCGCGCAGATGGCCGTCTCGGCGGCCGCAAGAGGAGGTGGAAGCTGATGAGAAGGTGGGCAATCGCAACGGTCGTCGCGGCCGTCGCTCTGGCGGCTGCCGGCGCTGCGATCGCGAACCACGTCACGCAAGCTGACCCTGCGACGGTTCCGACCGGATTCCTCGCAGCACACAACTCGATCGACGAGGTTCCGCTGTCGGCGCTCGCACGTGCCGTCACCCCCAGCGGAGCGGATGTCTTCATCCAGCACGTACGACTCGGCGCGAACGTGCCGACCGGCTGGCATACGCATCCGGGGCCGGCGCTCGTCGAAGTTGTCAAAGGATCGGTGACGTACGAGGACGCCAAGGCCAATGTGTGCCAGCAGACGACGTACAACCCCGGCGAGGGCTTCGTCGACCGCGGCTTCGGCCACGTTCACCGCGCGATCGCTGGTCCGGACGGAGTGGACTTCTACGTCGTCTACGTCCTACCACCCGGCTCGGAGACGCACGTCATTCCGGCAGCTGCGCCGCCGGAATGCACCGCGTAACAACGACAGCGAGAGGAGAGATGACATGAGCAAGAAGCTGATCACGACGCTCTGGACGACGGTTGCGCTCGCGTGTGCGGCCATGGTGGCGATTCCCGTAGCGGGCGCAGACACAGGGCCGCCGCAGCAGGGGGGCGGTTGCAACATGGTGTTCGGCCCGGCCTTTCACAGCCCGAATTCCAGCGGGCTGACGAACATGATGGCCGGAAGCGCGAATGGCGAAGGCGCCGCAAACATGCAAGACATGCTTAGCCGCTTCTCGCCGTACGCGTCCACGTTCTGCTTCCCACCGCCACCCGGTCCGTAGACCGCACGGCGGGAGACGAGGAAGGAGAGGCCCGCGAATGCGGGTCTTTCCTTCCTGAAGGTTCCATTAAGGGGCTCCATACCACGGCACGTTCGACGAGAAGCAAGCCGTTCTGAACCAAAACTTCGTGCGAGCGGGACTTTTGCAGTGCCCTCTGACGGACTCGCACCGTCGACCTGAGGGGTTTCAAAATGCCCGTTCGACTCGCAGCGAGGCGGATTGGCGACATGTCTTGAGGTCAGCGACCTCTCTTGAGGTTCACGCGCGCGCGCGAATATCAGATCGTGCCTGGGCTCTGCAACTGACTGCCTGAGGATTTGAGGACTTGGTTCTCGTCTTGCTGCGACCAGTGCTGGTCCTCTCGGAGCATCGCCGAATGGTCCTTTCCTTCGCCTATCTCGCGTTCTCGGCGGTCCTGAAGCTGCTTCTGGGACGGCGACGCAGCGACTTCGCCAAATACGTCGAGCTTCTGGTGTTGCGGCATCAGCTCCTCGTGCTCGGCCGTCAACAGACCCGTGAAGGGTGTCAAAACACGGTTCAGGGCAGAGTCCGAGTTTTGACACCCCCTCACCCTCGTAGGACGACAGTTCCGGGATTTGGCGGCGCTCACTCGCGCAGGTCACGCCATAAGTCGCGCTTCGGCCGGCTTCCCCCGAAGAATTGTCGCTAGCACCGGGAATCCTTGTGAAGAAAGCGCGGCACGTGTGGGCGGTCTCACCTGTGCGCCGCTACAGTCCTCGGCTGACATCTGTCCGAGGGGAGAGCATGACGAACAGGGAGAGACAGGACGGATCGGACCCGATCAGTCCAGAACTCGTACTCGTTGATCCGGA
>JBKPFU010000088.1:0-8835 GCA_046728975.1 Actinomycetota bacterium
CCGTCCGTGCCGATCAGCTTCGTCGCCGACGGCGACGCGGACCCACCGGCGCTCACAGCGAGAGCACCGAGAGCAACGATTACGAGCATGGCGATTCGAGTCATCGATCTCCTTCGCGGTTGCGGAACATGGTCAGGATACGCACGCTTCTCTAAGGTGGATTGATCGAACCGGAAGGCTGGAGCGATGTAAACGGCGCGCTGGAGCGCGAATTCCGCTTCGGCGACTTCGTGGAGGCGCTTGCGTTCGTGAACCGCGTCGCGGCGCTGGCGGAGCGGGAGAGCCACCACCCGGACATCGCAGTGCACTGGAACAAGGTCACGCTCCGTTGGTGGACGCACACGGCGAACGCGATCACCGATCGCGACCGCGAGATGGCCGCGAAGACGGACGAGCTCGCGACCGCCCGCTAGCTGGCTTCTTCGAGCCGCTGCTCTTCCACGGGCGGCCGCGGCAAAAGCTCCACCTCCAGCTTCTCGACGCGTGATCCCTCTACCTGGAGCACGGTGAACCGCGTCCCGTTGAACTCGATCTGGTCCCGCTCCTCAGGTGCACGGCCGAGCAAGCCGAACACGAAGCCACCCACGGTGTGGTAGTCCTCGATCGGGAGCGAGGTCCCGAACTGGTCGTTGAAGTCGTCGATCGGGAACGTCCCGTCGATCCGCAGCGTGTGGTCGTCGACACGCTCCACGGATTCGTCGGGTAGGTCGAACTCGTCCTCGATCTCGCCGACGATCTCCTCGAGCAGATCTTCGAGCGTCGCGATTCCGACCATCGTCCCGTACTCGTCCACGACAACCGCCATATGCTGGTTCGTCCGCCGGAACTCGCCGAGCAGCGCGGCCAGGTCCTTGGTCTCGGGGACGATGTACGGAGGCCGCACGAGCTCCTCGAGCCGCACGTTCGCGAATCCCTGCTCGTTCAACGCAGAGAACAGGCTCCGCACGTGCAGGACTCCGACGATCTCGTCGAGTGACCCGCGGTACACCGGATACCGCGTGTACGGCGATTCGATCACCGCCTTCAGGCATTCGTCCGGAGGAAGGTCGATCGAGAGAGCGACGACCTCCGGGCGCGGCACCATCACGTCCGAGACCTCCTTGTCGGCGAAATCGAAGACCTTGTAGAGCATCTCCTCCTCCGCCTCCTTGATCACGCCCGTGTCCTCCGCCTGCGCGACGATCATCCGGATGTCCTCCTCCGTGTGGGCGACGACTCCCGCCGGAGCGGGCTCGATCCCGAACAGCCGCGTGAACGCGTTGGCGGACGCCTGCAGGAACCACACGACCGGATAGGTGACGACATAGACCGCCTCGACCGGTAGCGCAACCCAGAGCGCTGTCTGCTCGTTCTTGCTCAGCGAGATCGCCTTGGGTACGAGCTCGCCCAGCGTCACGTGCAGATACGTCACGAGCGCGAAGGCGAGGACGAAGGCGATGCCCGTGGAAAGCGGCTCGTCGACCCAGTGCTCGACGATCGGCTCGCCGACCGCGCCGAGAGCGATCGAGAACGCGGTGATCCCGAGCTGCACCGTGCCGATGAAACGCACCGGGCTGTCCATGATCCGCAGCGCGATCTTCGCCCGCAGGCTGCCGCTGTCCGCGAGCTCGTTCAAGCGCGTGCGGCGCGCCGTCACGAGCGCGTACTCGGCCGCGACGAAGAAGGCGTTACCCGCGACGATCGCCAGGACCGCGAGGGCTTGGAGGAAAGCGATCACGCCCCGCTCTCCGGGGCGCGACTACTCGGAGGGTGGTCGTCGTCCAAGGTCTGATCTGAGTATAGGCACGCCGACGGCGCTCGCCGGGGCGAACGTGTGTTCTATACTCAAACCGTGCGACCGGAGTACCGCGAAGAGCCGTGCAAGGCCGCGCTCAACCGCGTGAAGGGGATGGCGTTCAAGTGGTCGCTCAACCCGTACATGGGCTGCGTCCACCGCTGCACGTTCTGCTACGTGCGCGCCTTCGAGCTCCGCGCCGACCGCCCCTTCGACGACCGCTACGGGCGCTCGATCCGCGTCAAGACGAACGTTGCCGAGATCTTGCGCCAGGAGCTCGCGCGCCCGTCGTGGGCACAGGAGTCGGTCGCGATCGGCGCTGCGACCGACCCCTACCAGCCGGCCGAGGGACGGTACCGCCTGACGCGCGCATGCCTCGGGGCGCTCGCGGACGCGTCGAACCCGTTCAGCATCATCACCCGCAGCCCGATGATCGTCCGCGATCTGGACGTGCTCGTGGAGGCGGCGTCGCGGGCGTCCGTGTCGGTGACTTTCTCGATCCCCACGCTCGACGAGGAGGTCTGGCACAAGACGGAGCCGTCGACCGCGCATCCGCGACAGCGCCTGAAAGCGCTAACTGCCCTCGTCGATGCCGGCGTCCGTGCGTCGGTCGGCATGGCTCCGATCCTGCCCGGCATCTCCGATCGTCCGGAGCAGCTCGAGGCGGTGGTCGAAGCCGCGCGCGAGGCCGGAGCGTGCGGCGTCTGGGCGAACCTGCTCTTCCTCCGCGCCGGCACCCGCGAGCACTTCCTCGAAACGCTCGCCCGCGACTGGCCCGAGCAGCTGCCGCTGTACGAGCGGCTCTACGCGCGGCGCGCGTACCTCGGCAAGGAGCGGACGGCTCCCACTCGACAGCTGGTCTCCGAGCTCGCGAGGGAGTACGGGATCAGGGACCGCCGTCGCGTCCGAGTCGAGCCCGAGCCCCCCGTGATCGCGGAGCAGCTGGCGCTGGCCGTCTAGGCGAGCGCCCTGCTTGGTCCAGACACTGACCCCCCTTTCGGGGGAGCGCAGCCGCTTCATCGCTGACGAGAACGATGGTTGGCCCTGCGATTCGGGTCACCACCTCTGCGAAAGGATCGACCCCTGTGATCACGATTCGGCTCTCCCGAAAGCTCTTCTTCGCGGTCGCTGCGATCGCGGCGCTTGTCGTCACCGGCATCCTCCTCGCCGCCTGGAGCACGACCGGTAGCGGCAACGGCTACGCGAAGGCGGGCTCCGCCTCGGCCCTGACGATCGGCGACGCCTCGGCGTCAACCAGCGCCGACCTCTACCCCGGAGCAACGGGCGCGGTGAAGCTCAAGGTGACCAACCCGAACTCGTTCCCGGTTCGCGTTACGGCCGTCACGAAGCAGGCTGCGAGCTCGATTACCTCGGACAAGGGTGCGGCCTGCAACGCGTCGACGGGCGTCACCTTCACGGATCAGAGCGGCCTGACGCTTGACCTCGCCGCCGGCGCGACGTCGACGTTCACGCTTTCCGGCGCGGTCAGCATGAGCAACGCCTCCGACAACAGCTGTCAGGGCGCGATCTTCACGATCCCGGTCGACGTCACCGCCGTCAGCAACGCGTAGCCCCTGCAGGAGAACCGCGATGCGGTGGTTGCTCCTCGTCTTCGTCGCCGTCGCCGTCGGGTTTCCCGGCGGCGCGACGGCAGCGTGGAGGCTCGCCGGATCAGGCTCGGGCGCGGCAATGGCAAAGACGCTCGGTTCCGGGAACGTTCCGGCCGGCTCGGTCAGCGGGCACAAGGTCACCGTTACCTGGGCGGCGAGCTCCTACACGAACGGTGGAACGGCGGCTGGGTACATCGTCCGCCGTTACAACGCCTCCACCGGCGCCCTTCAGACGATCGGCGCCAACTGCTCGGGCACGATCGCGGCCCTGACCTGTACCGAGAACGGCGTCCCGGCCGGCTCGTGGAAGTACACGGTCACGCCCGCCACGGGCAACTGGCGCGGACCTGAGAGCGCCAAGAGCGCAACGGTCGTCGTGTGAACAAGTTGCCTGTCGGCGTGGCGGCGATCGTGGCACTTGCAGCGGCGGTGCTTACCGGCGCGGCGGCAACGGGGGCGGTCGGGTCGGGCAAGAGCAGGCCGCGTGCCGGCTTCACGCTCCGCGGACACGTCCGCGGGCTCTATCCCGGGGCGCGCCGGCGACTCGTGATCGTCGTGCACAACCGCGGCCGCAGACCCATTCGCGTGCGTTCGATCACCACGCGGGTGAGGTCCGCGAGGCCGGGGTGCAGCCCGGCGAACCTGCGGGTCTCGGCCTTTCGCGGACGGCTGCGAGTCCGAGCCGGTCGCTCGCGTCGCGTGACGGTGAGCGTCCGGATGCTGCGCACGACCCCTGCCGCGTGCCAGGGAGCCGTGTTCCCGCTCCTTTTTCGCGGGCGAGCCACACGATAGGCACGACGCGCGGTGCCACCACCGGAACCCGAGGAAGCGCAGCTCGCGCCCGCGATCTGACGGCGTCCGGGCGTTTTCCGACTTCCCGAATACAATCCGCCAGGAATGGCAGAGGAAACCGCCCGCCGCAACGGAGAGATCACCTGCCTGATCGTCGACGACCATGAGGTCGTCAGAGAGGGGCTCCGGCTGTCGCTGTCGCGCGCGCCGCACATTCGTGTGGTCGGCGAGGCAGGGGACGGAGCGACGGCCGTCGCGCTCGCAGAGCGACGGAAGCCGGACGTCGTGATCATGGACGTGCGGATGCCCGGGATGGACGGGCTCGAGGCGACGAAGGTCCTTACCGAGAGGGTTCCGGACACAGCCGTGCTGATCTTCACGGCGTACAGCGAACGGAGCCTGTTGAGCCGCGGCCTCGAGTCGGGTGCGAAGGGTTACATCCTCAAGGAGGCGCCGCACCAGACCCTGCTGAAGGCGATCGAGAAGGTCGTCGCCGGCGAGGGCTTCGTCGATCCGGCACTGATGCCGGCGTTCCTGGGCGGCGAGCGCGACGACATGCTCACAGGCCGCGAGCGGGAGATTCTGCAGCTGCTGGCCGACGGCATGTCCAACGCCGACGTCGCGGCCCGGCTCTTCATCAGCCAGGAGACCGTGAAGAGCCACGTTCGGCACATCCTCACCAAGCTGGAAGCAGACACGCGCACGCACGCGGTCGCGATCGCGCTTCGCGAAGCCATCATCGATTGACAAGGAGAGCCGGGTTGCTGATCGGCGCAGTCGCGGCGGCGGCGATCGTGGCTCTGCTCGGCGTCGCGCTCGGGACCGGTTGGCTCGCGTTTCTCGGCCTCGGCGCGGCGATCCTCGCGGCTGCAGGCTTTGCGCTTCACCTGATCGTGGCGGAGCGCCGGCGGCACGAGGTCGTCGAGGAGGAGCTGTCGGCCGAGGCGCGCTTCCTCGACTCCCTGATCGAGTCGACAGGGCGAATCGCCGCACTACTCGACGCCGAGGAGATCCTCGAACAGACCTGCCGCGAGGCCGAGCGCCTGTTCGACGCTCGCGCCGAGATTCTCCCGCCCAGCGCGTCGCGGCGCGTCGACTCGGATGAGCACACGGTCGTCCTTCCGCTGCGCGTCCGCGACGAGGAGATCGGTGCGCTTGGGCTCGTGCGGAGGCGCCGGTTTGAGCGCTTCGACGTCGCGCGTGCAACCGTGCTCGCGGATTTCGCTGCGCGCGCCACCGAGAACGCGCGACTGCTCGCCGAGGCGCAGGTGCGCGAGGCTGAGCGGGCACGACTCTCGGAGCAGCTGATCACGGCCGAACAGGAGGAGCGGCGCCGCCTCGCCCTCTTCCTCCACGACGGGCCCGTCCAGTCGCTGGCCGGGATCAGCCTGATGCTGGACGCCGTTTCTGATGCCGTGACCCAAGGCCGAGGCGAGGACGCGAAGGACGTGCTGGGGTCGGCGCTGGCGCGCCACCGCGAGACGATCCGGTCCTTGCGCGACCTCTCGTTCAACATCGAGCCCGTGGTCCTCCGTGACCAGGGATTCACCCCGGCGGTGCAGGCGCTTGCAGAGCAGGTCGGCCTCTCGAATCAAGTGCAGATCGACCTCGACGTCGGCCCGGCCGAGGCCCTGGCCGAGAAGGCTCAGGTCGGGCTCTACCAGATCATCCGCGAGGCCGTGAACCAGGCGATCCGCCGGGGGCCGCCGACGCGGATAGCGATCCGGGTCACGCCGGCGGAGAACGGCGAGATCGAGATGACCGTCAGCGACGACGGTGCCGGCGAGCGCCGCCGCGCGAGCTTCGACGCGATCGAGGAGCGGGCACGGACGCTCAACGGCAGGCTCGAGGTCGGCGCCGGCGACGACGGTGGCACGCGCGTCCGGATCGTCCTTCCCGCGTACGCAGCCCGCTAAGATCGCCGCCCGTGGCGAACGGGAAGCACCTGCTCTTCGTGTGGAAGGCCAGCGGCTACGAGCTTCGCGAGCGCGACGGCGATCCGCCCGCTGTCGGCGACGAGGTCGAAGAGGAGGGCGGGCGGCTCCGCGTGACCAAGGTCGCGCCGTCGCCGCTTCCGGGCGACGACCGCCGCTGCGCCTACCTCGTGCCCGTTTCCTAACAGTGCGGCTCGAAGCCGGAGTCGACCTCGCCCCGGCCGCCTACGACGACAGCGCCGTTTCGGCCGCGATTCGACCGAGCACAAGCGCCGCGGCAAGGCCACTCGAATAGCCGCCGTTTGAGATCGCGCCCGCGTCCGCGCCGGCCGCGAAAACGGCTTCGGCGCCGACAACGCGCGCGCGTTCGTCGACCCGAAGGCCGCCGATCGTGTGCGTCACGGCAGCCGCGACGTGCAGGCGCACCTCCCCATTCGTCTCGACCACCGTCCCGCCGGCTTCGCGCGCGGCCTGCAGTCGAGGGTCGGCCGCAGCCTCCGCCGGGAGCACGAACCAGGCTGTCCCTCCTGGCTGGCGTGCGATCGCCTGCGCGAGATCGCTCTCGTGCCACTCCGGAGGATTCGGGAAGAACTCCTCCCCCAGCTCGTTTTCTACGCGGGCCTTGCCGCCCCAGAGCTGGGACAGGCGCACGTAATCAGCTTCGGTGATTCGCGCCGGGGGCGCCGGCATCGCGCGGCCGTAGAACTCCTCCATCCCCGGCGTCTCGCTCCCCCCGTGGGCGATCCCGAACTCGATTCCGTCACCGGTGCTCCACGGGTTCGCCCGCAGGAGCAAGCCATGCTCATGGGCATAGCGGACCGGAAAGCCGCCCGTCGCGAGGATGATCGGCCCTTCCAGGCGTGTCCCGGTGCCTGGCACCAGGCCACCGCCGACGCGGACGTTTCCGCCGGCGCGAACGAGGCGCTCGGTCAGATCGACGGGGTCGAAGCGCTTCCCGACGGTCAACGGGTTCGGCGTCTCCTCCCAGACCACCTTTGGGCCGAGCCCCTCGAGCCACGCAAGCGCGCCGTCGAACCCTTCGAACACGACCCGCTGGAGCCGCTCGTCGCCGCCGGGACACGCGCGTCGGAAATCCTCGAACGTCCGGTAGCGCCAGATCACGCAGCTCGAGAGCAGCATCGACCCGCCGGCGCGGTCGCCTTTCTCCAGCACGAGCGAACGTGCGCCCAGCTCGCGCGCCCGGGCCGCGGCAACGAGGCCGGCCATGCCGGCGCCCGCGATCAGAAGGTCAGCGGAGGCTGAAGGAGGCCTTGTGCTCGACGTACTCGATCTTGACGTGCTCCGGTCCCCACAGGAACACGGCGTAGGTGTTGGGGGCGTCGACGACGTCCGCGACCTCGACCCCTAGCTCCTCCGCCTCCTCGAGGTGGTCGTCGGCGGAGTCGACGAGGACGGCGAGGTGGTTCAACAGCGGCCGCCCAGGGTCGCCGGGTTCGCCGGGATGGAGCTCGACGAACGCGCCGCCGACCGTTACGCGCGGATAGCCGGACGGTCCGGGCGGCGAGTAGCGAAAGCCGAGGCGCTCGTACGCACGTGCGGTCTGCTCGGGATGCTGCGAGAAGAGCGCGACGTGGTCGAGGTCGTACTCGACGTCCGTCCGAGCCTCGACGAGGCCGAGCCGCAGCCCTTCGGAGACGTCGAAGTACGCCTCACCGTCTCGGGGCCGATCGACCGAGAGATCCGCGGGAAGCTCCCCGAGCGCCGCCTCGAAGTCGGTGACGCGCAGCGTCACGTGTTTCAGCGCGCCTCGCTCGCGAGGCCCCTCCTCCGCGAACAGCGTCAGCTTGCCACGCCGCGCGTCCGATCCGACCAGCGTGAACTTGTCGGTTCGCTCGATGACGTGCATCCCGCAGTGGCGGGTGACGAAAGCGGCGATTCGGTCGCGGTCCGCGACCCAGAGGGCGACGTGGTCGAGGGTCTTCGGGCTCACGCTCGCCAGGATAACGACGCGCCGCGAGCCCGAATTCCCACTGCTTTTCTACTTTCTCCGATCAACCGCACGCTGAAGCTGCTGTTTGTTCATCTTCGAGCGGCCAGCGATGTTCCGCCGCTTGGCCTCGTTGTACAGCTGCTCCTTCGTGCGGCCCTTCGGCCGGTTCGTCCCGGAGCGCTGGCCGCCCCGGCGGCTCGACGACATGTCGCGCCGCGACGTCCGGGACGACTCCCGCGCCTCGCCTGACCGCGCGCGCTCCTTGTTGACCGTTCGGGCGGCAATCTCTTTCGCGCGCTTCGTCGATGTTCCACGCTCCTGCGCGCTGGACTTGATGTGCTCGTACTGACGCTCTCGTTTGTTGCTCCAAGCTTCCTGTGGCATACGCAAAACCCCCTTGCCTTGGATCTGCTCATTGCCTACCCGAAACGGCAGGTCTTATGCGGCCAGGGGCTAGGTCTCGAGCGGCGGGTTCTGCACGTTGTGCTCGGTGGCGTACTCGTTGACGAGGTTGTTGACCACGTCCGCGCCGTCCCCGTAGGCGTAGTTGATCTTCACGAAAGGCTCCCACTTATCCGGCAGCGCGTCCTCGGGGAAGATCGCCTCGACCGGACACTCCGGTTCGCACGCACCGCAGTCGATGCACTCCTCCGGGTCGATGATCAGGATCCGCTCGAACTCGTGGATGCAATCGACCGGACAGACGTCCACGCAGGAGAGGTCTTTGATGTCGATGCAGGGCTCGGCGATGATGTACGTCACGGAGCGGCTCAG
>JBKPFU010000089.1:0-39443 GCA_046728975.1 Actinomycetota bacterium
GCTCCTACCTGATCCCCGACGGCTCCGAGCTCTTCCTGGGCTTCACGTCCACGCAGAGGGCGGGCCTCGGGCCGCCCAAGATCGCGAACATCGAGGAGCTTGGATACTCGCCCGGCGGCTACTTCGCGCAGGGAACGCACCTTGCGGTGTCTCACATCACGGAGGACCTGGAGGCGTGGTACGTGAACTTCCCGCACGACGAGCGCGTGGCGACGGTCTTCCGGCCGGGGCTGAACGTGAAGCCCGACGTGCAGACCGTGCCGCAGGGTCCCGACGACGTCTCCGACGCCGCGCGCGTCCAACGCGACTTCTCGCGGACGAAGCAGATCGGCCACTCGGCGGCGCTGCAGACCGTCTCCCGTCTTCCCTCGACCGCCGTCGGTGCGAGCGGCGCGATCTACGGGCCGGGGACCGCGATCCCGCACCGGGCAGACTTCAACACGCTCGACAACCCGTTCTTCTGGAGCGCCGACCCGGCCCGGGACGGGCAGAAGAACGAGGCGTCCGCCGGGGTTCATTTCATCGTCTTCAACCCGACGAGCGACGACTTCCACCGGAACCGGCTCGCCATGGACGGAGTGCTCCCGAACGGGAGGCGGTTGCCGTTCCAGCCGCGCGACCGCGGGCAGGGGATCAACTCGGTCCTGCGGACGAGTCATCGGCAGAATTTCCTCGTGCCTCCTCGACGGCACCGTTCCTTCCCGCTCGTCGAGCTGATTCGGTGAATCGGAGCTTCGCGCTCGGCGGCGCCGCGTTCGTTGCCGGTGCCGTCGTGTTGAGCGTCGAAATTGCGGCGAGCAGGGTGCTGGCGCCGTTCTTCGGCAATTCGCTGTACGTCTGGGGCGCGCTGATCGGGGTCGTGCTCGCGGGCCTCTCGATCGGTTACTGGTCGGGCGGCGCGCTCGCCGACGCCCTGCCGCGGCCGTGGCTGCTCGTCGCCGTGTTGGCCGCCGGAGGATTTTCGGTGCTGCTCGTGCCGCTCGTCGACGAGCACGTTCTCGAAGCCCTGGTGGACTGGGACCCCGGCCCGCGGCTTGATCCGCTCTTCGCGTCGATCGTGCTCTTCGGTGCGCCCAGCGTCATTCTCGCCATGGTCAGCCCCATCGCCGTTCGGCTCCTCGCGCGCTCCGTCGAACGCGTCGGCCGGACGGCCGGACGGCTGTACGCCGTTTCGACCGCTGGGAGCATCGTCGGCACGTTTGCGACCGCGTTCTGGCTCGTCCCCCAGCTCGGGATCGACGAGCTGTTCGCCGCCGCGGCGGCCGCCCTGTTCGCGACCGCGGCGGCGTTCGCCCTCTCCGAGCGCCTGCTCGCGCCGTCGCTCGGCGCGGCGGCCGCGACCGCAGCCGCGGTGGTGGCAGCGATCGCGCTCGCGCCGGACACAGGCGGCAGGCTTTCGGCGGCGCAGGCGCGCAACTGGTCGCCGGTTTATCGCCTGCAACGGGATCGTGCGGGCGAAGAGGTCGATACCGCCGCCGAGGGTCTCAAGCTCGTGTATCGCAAGGAGACGCGCTACCACCGCCTGACTGTGGCCGACGATCGGGACTCGCGGTATCTGCGTTTCGACAGCTCTTTCCAGAGCGGCATGTATCTCGGGCAGCCGTTTCGGACTCGGTTCGAGTACACCGATTACCTCGACCTCGGCCTGGCGTACAACCCGCGGGCGCGCCGCGTCCTCTTCGTCGGCCTCGGCGGCGGCTCGGCACCGAAGCGGATGTGGCGTGACTTTCCACGGCTCCAGATCCGGGTGGCCGAGCTCGACCCCGTGGTCGTCGACGTCGCCCGTCGCTACTTCGCGCTCCCGCGCAGCCCCCGCCTGCGGGTCGACGTGCAGGACGGGCGGCGCTTCCTCGCGACGCACAAGCAGCGGTGGGACGTGATCGCGATCGACGCGTTCTACTCCGACTCGATCCCGTTCCATCTGACGACGCGAGAGTTCCTCGAGCTCGCGCGCGCTCGCCTCGCGCCGGGCGGGGTGATCGTCGTGAACATCATCGGCGCGATCTCAGGGGACGAGTCGGAGCTCTTCCGTGCCGAGTACCGCACCTACCGTTCCGTCTTCTCGACCGTGCTCGTCCATCCGGTGCTCGACCCCGGCGATCGCGACGACGAGGCCGTCAGGAACCTGATCCTCGTCGCCACCGACGGTGCCGCTCCGTCGCCCGGCTTCCTCGCCGAGCGCTGGCGGCGCCTGCGTGAGAACAGGCCCGAGATCGTCGACCTGTCGAAGGCGATCAGAGACCGGCGCGACGCGCCCATCGCGACCGACGGCGTGCCGCTCCTGACCGACGATTACGCGCCGACGGACGCGCTGCTGCTGGTCGACTAGCCGAAGAAGGCGCGCGCCGTCTCGTACCACTCCGGCGGAACCGTCTTCAGCTCGGCGGTCGCCTCCTTCAGCGACACATCGACGATCTCGTCGCCGCGAAGCGAGGCCATCCGCCCGAAACGGCCGGCTTCAACGAGGTCGGCCGCCTTCAGCCCGAACCGCGTCGCGAGCACGCGGTCGCGCGGCGTCGGTGAGCCGCCTCGTTGCACGTGCCCGAGCACGGTGACGCGCGTCTCGTAGCCGGTTCGCTCCTCGATCTGACGGGCGAGGGCGTCTCCGACTCCACGCTGCGAGAGGCGGACGTGGCCGAACTGATCGACCTCGTCCTGGTCGCCGAGGCCCTCGAGCTCGTATCCCTCGGAAACGACGACGATCGAGAAGTCCAACCCGCGCTCGTGCCGATGCCGGAGGTCGGCGCACGCCTCGTCGATCGAGATCGGGTGCTCGGGGATCAGGATCACGTCCGCGCCGCCGGCGATCCCGCTCAGGACCGCGATCCAGCCGGTATGGCGTCCCATCACCTCGACCACCATCACGCGGTTGTGCGACTCGGCGGTCGTGTGCAGCCGGTCGATCGCCTCGGTCGCGATCGTGACCGCCGTGTCGAAGCCGAACGTGTAGTCGGTCCCGGAGAGGTCGTTGTCGATCGTCTTCGGCACGCCGACGACGGGAAAATCACGCTCGTCGTGCAGACGCGCTGCGACGCCGAGCGTGTCCTCGCCTCCGATTGCCACCAGCGCGTCCAGCCGCGCCCGTTCGAAGTGCTCGAGCACGCGGTCGACCGCATCGAGCTTGTACGGGTTCGTCCTCGAGGTGCCGATGATGGTGCCGCCGCGTGGCAGGATCCCCGAGATCTCTCGCGCGCCGAGCTCGGAGAAGCGGCCCTCGACCAGCCCGAGCCAACCCTCTCGGACGCCGACGACGTCGTCGCCTCGCTGCAGCGAACGGCGCGTCACCGCGCGGATCACCGCGTTCAGCCCGGGGCAATCGCCCCCGCCGGTCAGGACGCCTACGCGCTTCGCCACGCCCAGAGTGTTCCATGACGACGGGGGCTACCATGAGGGCCCGGCCGAAGTGGCGGAACTGGCAGACGCGCTGGACTCAAAATCCAGTGTCCCTCGGGACGTGAGGGTTCGAGTCCCTCCTTCGGCATCGCGTTCTTGGCCCGCGGCGGCCGATTCATTCGGACGCCGCTCACGAAGGCGGTCGGCACCTTGTTCGCCGCCCGCGGCCGATCAAGCCGGCCACCCAGCACCTTCCAAGTTGAAAGCGTCGGGCGTTGGCTCGATACTGCCCTCTCGCAAGCGGATGTCGAGAACCCCTGGCTCGCGGCAGGGGTAGTAGAAAAGGAAGCAAAACTTCGGGCGACGGAGGAGGAAGAGTGAGTAGACGTGTACTGATTGCAGTACTCGCCGCATGCGTCGGCGCGTTGGCGCTCATAGCCGCCGGCTGTGGCGGCGGCGGAGGCGGCGGAGGTGGAGGGGGCGGCAAGGCTACGGCGCTTCCGTCGGCGTCCTGCGGCCCGATCCGCTACGAAGGCGACGGCGATCCGGAGGCGTTGATCGCATCCGACTTCCCGCTCCAGGGCGCGAACCGCTCCCTGACGACGGAGATGGCGGACGCGGTCGAGTTCGAGCTCAAGCAGCGCAATTGGGAGGCCGGCGGCAAGAAGATCGGCTTCCAGTCCTGCGACGACTCGACGGCCCAGGCCGGAAGTTGGGACTCGGCCAAGTGCTCCGCCAACGCTCGCTCGTATGCGAACAACGACGACATGCTCGGCCTGATCGGAACGTTCAACTCGGGCTGCGCGAAGCTCGTGATCCCGGTCCTGAACCGCGCGACGGACGGGCCGCTTGCAATGGTCAGCCCGTCGAACACGTACCCGGGCCTGACGATCGGCGGCCCCGGCACCGAGTCCGGTGAGCCGGACAACTACTACCCGACCGGGCAGCGCAACTACGCGCGCGTGGTCTGGAACGACCAGTTCCAGGGCGCGGCCAACGCGCTGTTCGCCCAGCAGCTCGGGCTGAAGAAGATCTTCGTCCTGAACGACGGCGAGACGTACGGCGGCGGCATCGCCAACCTGTTCGTCCGGTCGGCGCAGAAGCTCGGGATCCAGATCCTGGGCAACCAGAAGTGGGACAAGAACGCCACCACGTACGACGCTGTCGCAAGCCGGATCAAGGCCACGGGCGCAGACGCCGTCTTCCTCGGTGGGATCGTCTGCAACAACGGCGGCAAGCTGGTCAAGGACCTGCGACGCGGCCTCGGGTCGAACGTCACGCTTCTCGGCCCCGACGGCTGGACGCCGATCTCCGCGACGATCGAGGGAGCGGGCGCGGCTGCGAACCAGATGTACATCAGCCAGCCCGGCATTCCGATCGACCAGTTGACGGGGAAGGGCAAGGAGTTCGCCGACTCCTTCCAGAAGGAGCGCGGCAAGGCGCCGGATCCGTACACGGCGTACGCGGCTCAGGCAGCCCAGGTTCTGCTCGACGCCATCGACAAGGCCGATGGTGCGCGGGACAAGGTTGCCGCTCAAATGTTCGGCACCAAAGTCAATAACGGCATTCTCGGGAGCTTCGAGATCGACAAGAACGGCGACACGACCCTCGGGACGGTCACGTTCTTCCAGATCCGCAACGGCAAGGACCAGTTCGTCAAGACGATTACGCCGAAGCTCAGCTTCGTGAAGGGATAGCGCAGGACGACCGAACGTAACCAGGGAGTAGGGGGAGGCCGGACGGCCTCCCCCTAGCCCACTCGAAGCGATGGCAACTCAGGCGCGCCGTCTTCCACTTCCCTCGCTCGGGGCCCGGGCCCCCGAGGCGATCCTTCCGGCGCTGGGCCTCGTCTTCGTCGGCCTGCTGGTCATCTGGCTCGGCGTCAACCTCGTCAAGAACCCGGCGGAGTTCTACGGCCTGTTTCTGATCGGCCTGACCAACGGCGCGATCTATGGACTTGTCGCGCTCGGCTACTCGCTCGTCTACGGGATCCTCGAGCTGATCAACTTCGCCCACGGCGACGTCTTCATGCTCGGCGGGATGGTGGTGGCGTCGATGGTCGGGTGGTTCGCGCTCACCGCGAACACCGACCCGCTGGTCCTCTGGCCGACGATCCTGCTGATGCTCGTGATCGCGATGGTTTTCTGCGCGACCCTGAACGCGACGATCGAGCTCGTCGCGTACCGGCGCCTACGCCACGCTCCGCGCCTCGCGCCGCTGATCACCGCGATTGGTGTCTCCTTCATCCTCCAGAACATCGCCCTCGTCTGGAAGGGCCCGCGCCCGACCTCGGTCGAAGGGATCCTCCCCGGCGGGACCGTGTTCTCGATCGGAGGCATTGACTACACGTGGGACAAGCTGATTGTGCTGCTCTTCACCGCTCCCGTCCTGGTCGGCTTGATCTGGATGGTGCAGTACACGCGGCACGGCAAAGCAATGCGCGCGACCGCTCAGGATCGAGACGCGGCGGCGATCATGGGCATCAACGTCAACCGCACGATCTCGTTCACGTTCCTGATCGCCGGCGCGCTGGCCGGCGCGGCGGGCCTCCTCTACGCCCTCGAGGTCACGAACATCCGCTTCAACGAAGGCTTTCGCCTGGGGTTGATCGCCTTCACGGCCGCGGTGGTAGGCGGGATTGGCAACCTGCCGGGAGCAGTGCTCGGCGGATTGGTGATCGCGATGATCGAGTCCTTCAACAACGGGCTCGAGTGGGCGACGCCCGGCAGTGACTGGACGCAGTCGATCATCTTCAGCATCCTGATCATCATCCTCGTCTTCCGTCCCGAGGGCCTGCTCGGGGAGCGGACCCCGGAGGGCGGGTAGATGGCGGTGAATCTGGAGGTGCGCTGGCAGGGGGCCAAGTCACGGTGGGCCGCCCAGCCGCAGCGCGTCCGCTGGGCTGTTTGGGTCGCGGTGGAGCTTGCGATCGTGATCGCGCTGGCGGCTCTCGAGTTCTCGCTCGGCGTGGCGGCGGCGCTCATCTTCGCGCTCTTCTGGCTCTCGGAGCTGCCGCCGATCCCCTGGCGCGCGGGCGTCGAGGCCGCGATCGTCCTGATCTTCATCGTTCCGGAGCCGGCGCTCGCGCTGGGGCTCGCGATCGCCTTCGCGTTCTCGTGGGTCCCCGTCCGGTACAGGCGCTGGGCGCTGCCCTTGGTGGTCATCGGCCTCGCGGCGATCTACCCGGTCGTCCAGGACAACCTGTTCACGATGCCCGTCTTCGGGTCGTTCCCGACCGTCGACACAGCCGTAACCATGCTGATCTTCATCATGATGGCGATCGGCCTGAACATGGTCGTCGGCTACGCCGGGCTGCTGGATCTCGGCTACGTCGCCTTCTACGCGATGGGGGCCTACACCGCGGCCTGGTTCGCGTCGCAGCACTTCCACACGCGCAATGTCCATCTCGGCGCGGTCGGCGTCGGCCCGAACGTGCCCGGCTTCCACATCTCGATGTGGCTGGTGCTTGCCATCGCCGCTGTGTTCACTGCAATCGCGGGCGTGCTCATCGGCCTGCCGACGCTGCGGCTACGCGGCGACTACCTCGCGATCGTGACACTCGGCTTCGGCGAGATCATGCCGCAGATCGCCCTGAACGGCGACAACCTGTTCGGAACCGGCTTCAACCTGACGAACGGCTCACAGGGCATCAACCCGATCGACCCACCGGGCTTCGGCAACGCGCTCTCCAATGTCGGCCTTCCGAAGGACTACCTGAACTACCACGAGACCATCCTCGGCTATGACGTTTCGTCCGTCGATCTCTTCTACTGGACCGCGCTTCTGCTGGTGCTGTTCACCGTCTTCTGCAGCGTCCGGCTACGCGACTCCCGCCTCGGCCGCGCCTGGATTGCGATTCGCGAGGACGAGACAGCCGCTGCGGCCATGGGTGTTCCGCTCATGCGGACGAAGACGTGGGCGTATGCGGCGGGGGCATTCTTTGGCGGGATCGCGGGTGCGTACTACGCGAGCTTCAAGAGCGGCACGTTCCCCGCGGACTTCTACTTCAACATATCGGTGTTCATCCTCTGCATGGTCATCCTCGGGGGGATGGGCAACGTCTGGGGAGTGATCGTCGGCGGGGCCTTCCTCTCGTACCTGAACCAGGAAGGGCTCGGGAACATCGGCGGGTGGATCAACAGCAACTTCAACACGAACATCGACGTGCCGCTGTACCAGTTCGGGATCTTCGGCTTGATCCTCGTGATCGTGATGTTGTTCCGGCCGGAGGGACTGATCCCGAGCGAGCGCCGGAAGGCCGAGTTTCGCGAAGGGGTCAGTGACGAGCCCCTCTACGACGTGCAGCACCAGCACTGATGGCCCGCGATCTGCTCATAGCGGAACAGGTGCGAAAGGAGTTCGGCGGCCTCGTCGCCGTCAACGACGTCGACTTCACCATCCCCGAGCACTCGATCACCAGCCTCATCGGCCCGAACGGCGCCGGCAAGACGACGTTCTTCAACATGCTCACGGGGGTGTACAAGCCGACGGCGGGTCGGATCGCGTTCGACGACCAAGACGTCACCGGAAAGCCGCCCCACGCGATCACCGAGCGCGGCATCGGCCGCACCTTCCAGAACATTCGCCTGTTTCAGAACATGACCTCGCGCGAGAACGTGCTCGTCGGAATGCACGCCCGGCTCCGGGGCGGGATCGTCCAGAGCATTCTCGGTACCCCTAGGGTCAGGCGGGAGGAGCACGAAGCGGACGAGCGTGCGCGCGGACTGCTGCGCTACTGCGGACTGCGGGGCCGCGACGAGGAGTTCGCGCGCCACCTGTCGTACGGCGACCAGCGGAGGCTCGAGGTTGCCCGGGCGCTCGCAACGGAGCCCAAGCTGTTGCTGCTCGACGAGCCCACCGCCGGAATGAACCCGCAGGAGACTGCGGACTTCACCGGCTTCATTTCGAAGCTCCGCGAGGAGCGAAACCTGACGATCCTGCTCATCGAGCACGACATGCGCGTCGTCATGGGTGTCTCGGAGCGGGTGACGGTGCTCGACTACGGCGAGAAGATCGCCGAGGGGTCGCCGCAGGAGGTCCAGCGCGATCCTCGCGTGGTCGAGGCGTATCTCGGAACGGCGGCGACCGCAGAGGCTTCAGCCGGATGAACGCGGCCGCGCAGCCGATCCTCGAAGTCGAGGACATCCACACCTTCTACGGCTCGATCGAGGCGTTGAAGGGCGTCTCGATCCAGGTGCGGGAAAAGGAGATCGTCACCCTGATCGGCGCGAACGGCGCCGGAAAGTCGACGACGCTCCGCTCCATCAACGGGCTCAACCACCCGCGTCAAGGTCGGATCCGCTTCCAGGGCGAGGACATCACGGAGGAGCCGCCGCACGACATCGTGAAAATGGGGATCGCGCAGTCGCCGGAGGGCCGGCGGTTGTTCCCGCGCATGAGCGTGGTCGAGAACCTCGAGATGGGCGCGTTCCAGCGCGACGATCGCGGCGGCATCAAGGAGTCGATGGATCGCGTCTTCACGCTCTTTCCGCGGCTGGCCGAGCGCAAGAACCAGAAGGCGGGGACGCTGTCGGGCGGCGAGCAGCAGATGTGCGCGATCGGCCGCGCGTTGATGGCCCAGCCGAAGCTGTTGCTCCTCGACGAGCCGTCGATGGGCCTCGCGCCGCTGTTCGTGGAGAAGATCTTCGAGATCGTCCGGGAGATCAACGAGCAGGGGACACCGATCCTGCTTGTCGAGCAGAACGCGCTGATGGCGCTCGACACTGCGCACCGCGGCTACGTGATGGAGACCGGGACGATCGCGCTCGCCGACGATGCGAAGAAGCTGCGCGAGAACGAGGACGTCCGTAAGACGTACCTCGGCGAGTCCTAGACGACGACTTCGAGAGGGAAGTAGGGAGGCGAGAGCAGGAAGCCGATGCGCGGCTGGCCGCCGGCGCGGCCGTGGGCCATCGCGAGGGCGGCGCCGACGCCGTGCGTGGGTACGAAGCCGAGCTGCTTGGCGGCCGTCGCGTCGCGACAGCCTGCAATGAGCACGGCGCCGAGACGCCCGAGCGCGGGCTCGCAGGCGCTCCAGTCGGCGAACGGAAGCAGGGGGTGGCAGGCGCGGCCGCCGCGATACTCCTCAACCGCGCGCGGGTCGTCGGCGGCCGCGCGCTCCGCCTCTACGAGGTTTTCCCTCTCGCGGCCGAACATCGCCGCCGCGAAGAAGGCGCGGTACGGTTGCTGCGTGGGGTGGGGAAAGTGCCGATGGAAGCGGTGGAGCAGGATCACAGTCCCGCCGTCGACGAGCGGGAAGGCGTCGCGCCAGAGGCGGAGCGCCAGCGCGAGTCCGAGGTACGTCACGAGTAGCGGGTTGGGACGTTCCCGCGGCAGATGAGGCGTGGTGCGCGGGATGCCGATGCAGATCGCGTCGAGCTGTCCTTCGAGGCGCGTCGAGCGGGACTCGATCGCGCGCAGCAGCGCCTCGGCATGAGCGACCGAGGGTGGGCCGCCGTAGGCGGCCGCCACGCCCACCTCGCGGCGGAGCGACCTCATGATCCGGTCACGGACCGGGGCGGGGAGGAGGCCGAACCCGTGTCGGAGCGGTGACCGGACGACGCGCTCGAGCGCTTCGGCTTCGTAGGGATACCCCTGAACTGCTCCCGTCAGCAGCGGGTTGTTCAGGACCAGCGAGACGCCGATCACCGGCGCGTTCCGCGAGAGCGCCTGCTCGAGCGCAACGCCTAGGCGCCACCCGTGCGAGGCGGTGGTCTCGAGCAGCGAGTAGGCACCGGCCGCGCGCAGGCTTTCCCGCCCCGTCGCGGCGAGCAGCGTTGCCGGTCCTCCGTGCAGGACCGTCTCGGCCGCACTGATGACGACGACGAGGTCGGTGTCGACGAGCGCCCGGTCTACACGCAAGGGTGTACGCCCCACATCGGCGACGTGGACCAGCTCCTGCCCCTCGACGTCGTGGATCACGACGCGCCCGCTGAACCGGCGCGCGAACTCCGGTGAAACCACCGCGAGCTCCTCCAAATCGCGCTTGGATGGGCGCCGGGCGAGACCGCCCGCGATCAAGAGGGTTTGGTTCTCGACGGGCACCCCCAGCCGCACGAGCTCGCGCACCACGGCCGTCAGCGCCTCCGGGCGAGGGTCATGTTGAGCGCTTGGGATTGGCAGCTCCGGCAGGCCGACGACGACCGTCGCGCGGCCACCGCGTCGTGCGAGCGCCTCGAGCGGCTCTCCCGCAAGGGGGAAGCGGAGCGCGTCGCGGACCGCGGCGCCGACGTCGGCGATGCCCTCGCCGGGCCGCGGCGGCCTCAGGACGACCGCGTCGTCGGGCGCGTCGACAACGGTCACCCGCGAGCCCGCGAGCAGCGGAATGCGCTTCACGGGATCGAGCGGTACAGCCTCAGAAAGCTCGTCCGGAAGCCCCGCCGCGGCCAGAAACGCGAGGCGAGCAGGTTCGTGACGCGCCAGTCCGTGACCATGACTTCGTACCCCTGCTCGGCCGCCCACGCAAGGCCTGCGTCCGTCAAAGCCGTCCCGATTCCGGACCCGCGAGCCTCCGGAACGGTCGCAGCGAATGCCAGGTAGCAGGCCGGCTGCGGACGCCCTAACCCGGTGTGGTGGCTCGAAAGGTCGACCGGTACGAACGACCAGCAGGCGACCGGCGAGCCGTTGCGGTAGCCGATGAAGACTTCCTCCTCGTCCCGCGAGAGCGTGTCCTCCCATTCTTGTCGCAGCTCCTCGCGGCTCGGCAGTGGACGAGACGAGAAGACGGGTGCGGCTCGCTGGTGGGTCGGCAGCGCCAGGTCGAGCTGCGTGAGCTCGTCGACCTCGTCCAAGCGCGGAGCGCGGATCTCGAAACCGTCCGGCAGGTTGGTCTCGGTGTGCGCTGGGACCTCGCGGATCCCGTGCGCCTGCTGCTGACCGAAGCCGAGACGGAACCAGGCTTCGACGAGGGCAGGATCGCCCGCCGGAACGAGCACGTAATGCCGGAGGCGTCCGTCGTCAACCCACCGCTGAGCTGCGTGCGCGTAGAGGTCGCGGATGGTCTCGGCTTCCTCGACGGCATGTCCGGCGAACTCGACCCAGACGTTCGGTCCCCATACCTCGTCGTCTCGGCGGTTGCCGAGGAGAAAGCCGACCGGTGCGCCATCGCGGTACGCGACCGCTCCGGATGCGCCGTCTCGCCAGAGCTGCTCGACCTCGGCGCGGAAATCGACGTCCTCGGGGAGTAGCGGCTCGGCCTCGCGGTGCCGCCCATGACGCGCGGCGAGGAGCTGCGCGGCGGCGCCGAGATGCTCCTCGGAAAACGGCAGAACTTCGAGTCCCGGCATCGCCGCCGGACGATACCGTTGCCCTGTGCCCAAGACACTGACCGGCGCGGAGCTTCAGCTCGACGACGCGCCCGCGCGCGAGAGCGAGCTCTTCCTCGTCGACGGCAACAACCTGGCCTACC
Source organism: Actinomycetota bacterium (assembly GCA_046728975.1). Classification (GTDB taxonomy): domain Bacteria; phylum Actinomycetota; class Thermoleophilia; order Gaiellales; family Gaiellaceae; genus JBKPFU01. Next base: position 11,741 of record JBKPFU010000089.1, read on the forward strand.
GGGCGTTCTATGCCCTGCCCGAGGAGCTGGCGACGAGCGAAGGGGTCTCGACCAACGCGCTGCTCGGCTTCACCAACATGCTGTTCAAGCTGCTGGCCGACTACCGGCCACGCGGTGTCGCCGTCGCCTGGGACACGCGGCCGGTTCACCGAACCGAGCTGCTCGAGACGTACAAGATCGAGCGCAAGCCGATGCCGGGCCTGCTCAGCGAGCAGTTCCCTTACTTCCGGCCAATCGTCGAGGCGTTCGGCTACCGAAATCTCGAGTTCGACGGTTGGGAGGCCGACGACGTGATCGCAACCCTGGCTGCGCGTGCGGACGAGGCCGGGATCAAGACGACGGTGGTGTCGACCGACCGCGACGCCTTCCAGCTCGTATCCGAGAACGTCTGCCTGATGATGACGCCACGCGGCGTCTCCGACGTGCACGTCTACACGCCCGAGCGCGTCGAGGCGCGGTTGGGGATCAAGCCCGAGCAGGTGCCGGATTTCATCGGCCTCAAAGGCGATCCGTCGGACAACATCCCCGGGATTCCGGGGATCGGGGACAAGACGGCGGGCCAGCTGATCGCGCAGTACGGCTCGCTGGAAGACGTGCTCGAGCACGTCGACGAGCTCACGCCGGCGCGCTCCAGGGCCATTCGCGACCACGCCGAGCAGGCGCTCGCGGCAAAGGAGCTAGCGACGATGCGGCGGGACCTCGACGTCGACTGCGATCCGGCGGAGCTGGTGCTCGATCCGCCAGACCGCTCACAGCTCAAGGAGATGTTCCGGCGGTTCGAGTTCCGCAACCTGCTCGCCCGCGTCGACGAGCTCGACGAGGCAGTCCCGGCATCGGCGCGGCGCGTAACGGGCGTGACGGTTCGCTGGCGTGAAGGCGACTTCGCGGGGCTGGCCGGGCCGTTCGGGTTCGCCGCCGAAAGCGAGCGCGCGGCAATCGCGAGCGGGAACGAGGTCGTGCTCGGCGACCGTCCGGCGAAGCTCGACGGTGAGGTCGTGGCGCACGACGCGAAGTCGCTTCGCGTTGCCGCGGTGGACGACACAATGCTGGCCGCCTACCTGATCGAGCCGAGTCGGGCGTCGTACGAGCTGGACGATCTCGCGGCCGAATACGGGGTCGAGCTCCTGCCGGAGCCCGCGACCGACGACGACACCGCGCGGCTCGTCCGCCACGCGGCCGCGACGCTTCGGCTTCGCGATCCGCTGGTCGAGCGGGTGCGCGAGCGCGGGCAGGAGGAGCTCTATCGCCGGATCGAGCTGCCGCTGACCGAGGTGCTCGCGGCGATGGAGGCGGTCGGTGTCAAGATCGACACGTACCGGATGGGCGAGATCACCGCCCGGCTCGCTGACCGCGTCGAGGAGCTCGAGTCGCGGGCGCACGAGCTTGCGGGCGAGGAATTCATGCTCGGGTCGACGCAACAGGTCGCCCGGATCCTGTTCGAGAAGCTCGAGCTGACGCCGGGCCGGAAGGGCAAGACGGGCTACTCGACGGACACGCGCGTGCTGCGGTCGATCCGCGGCGAGCACGAGATCGTGGGAGTGATCGAGGAGTGGCGCGAGTACTCAAAGCTGTTGAACACCTATCTGGGGCCGCTTCCCGGGCTGATCGGCGAGGACGGGCGTCTGCACACGACGTTCAACCAGGCGGTCGCCGCCACCGGGCGCCTATCGACGACGAACCCGAACCTGCAGGCGATTCCGATCCGAACGGAGCTCGGGCGCGAGATCCGCTCCGCGTTCATCGCCGAGCAGGGTTGCAGGCTGCTGTCGGCCGACTACTCGCAGATCGAGCTTCGGATCCTCGCACACGTTTCGGGCGAGCCGAAGCTGCGCGATGCGTTCGCGCGCGGCGACGACATCCACGCGGCCACCGCGGCCGAGGTGCTCGGCGTCGAGCCGGCGGCGCTGACGAAGGATCAGCGCGCAATCGCCAAGATGATCAACTTCGGGATCGTCTACGGGATCTCGGCGTTCGGGCTCTCCGAGAACCTGGAGATCCCGCGCGAGGAGGCGCAGGCGTACATCGACGCGTACCTCGCTCGGTTCCCGCATGTACAGGACTTCATCCAGCGCACGATCGAGCAGGCGACCGAAGACGGCTACACGACGTCGCTGCTCGGGAGACGGCGGCCGGTTCCCGAGCTGCGCGCGTCGAACCGGCAGACGAGGTCGTTGGGAGAGCGGCTCGCGGTGAATTTCGTCATGCAGGGCTCGAACGCGGACATCATCAAGGTCGCGATGATCGCGATCCACCGTCGGCTGCGAGACGAGGGTCGGAGCGCTCGGCTCGTGCTGCAGGTGCACGACGAGCTTCTGCTCGAGGCGCCGGAGGCGGAGGTGAACGCGGTTCGCGAGCTCGTTCGCGAGGAGATGTGCGGCGCGTACGAACTCGATCCGCCGCTCGGCGTCGACATCGGCGTCGGCGAAGACTGGAACGAGGCCAAGAGCTAGGGTCGCCTGGCGCGGGGACAGGCGTTTGTAAATTAGGGTCAGACCCTCGGACCTGGCCGCTTTGGCCCTGGAGCGTGGCGCGGAGGCGTTCGCATTAAGGTCCGGTCCGTGCACGTCACGCTGCCGGATGGGTACAAGATGTTCGTCGAGGAGGTCGGCGGGCGCGACGCGCCGGCGCTGATAATCCTTCACGGCGGGCCGGGCCTCGACCACACCATGTTCCGGCCGTACCTCGACCCGCTCGCCGACGAGCTCCGGCTGCTCTACGTCGACGAGCGCGGCCAGGGCCGGAGCGAGCGTGTCGATCCGGAGACGCTGAGCCTCGAGGTCTTCGCGCGGGACGTCGACCTGCTGGCCGAGGCGCTGGACCTGGACGAGTTCATGCTGCTCGGCCACTCCTTCGGCGCGATCATCGCCACCTGGCACGCGACCGAGCTCGGCAGCGCAGCCGCCTACGTGATCTCCGGCGGTGGCGACACGAGCGAGGCGCTGCTCGCTGACGTCGGCGCCTCGCTCGAACAGATGGGCGAGGCGGGCCGGCCGATCGCCGCATCGTGGGAGCACGAGAAGACAGTGCAGACCGAGGAGGAGCTGAAGGAGCTCCTGGGCGTGCAGCTGCCGTTCCATTTTCACGGCGAGCCGCCCCCGAACGCCTTCGAAGACACCCTCGGAACCCCGGCTGTGCTCCGCCACTTCGCCAACGTCGGCTACGGCGATTTCGATTACACGCCCAAGCTCGCCGACGTCCGCAAGCCCACCCTCGTGATCGTCGGCGAGCACGACCGCACGACGAGCCCCCGCGCCGCACGCGTCCTCCACGAAGGGATCCCGAGCAGCGAGCTGCACGTCGTCGCGGGTGCGGGTCACATAAGTTTCATCGAGAAACCCGACGACTACCTCCCGGCCGTCCGCGCCTTTCTGCGAAAACGAGCGGGTACACTGACCCGTCTTTGATGGCCAACGAAACCGTGCCCACAACCGAAGAAGGCGTCTGGACGACCGGCCCCGACGGGGAGCTCGTTCCGGACTACGACTCGACCTTTCCCACGATCAACGAGGGGGAGGTCGTGCATGGCACGGTGGTCCGCGTGGACAAGGACGAGGTGCTGATCGACATCGGCTACAAGTCGGAAGGCGTCATACCCGTCTCCGAGCTGTCGATCCGGCGCTCGGTCAATCCCGCGGACGAGGTCAAGCTCGGCGACGAGATCGACGCGCTCGTGCTGACGAAGGAGGACGCCGAGGGACGGTTGATCCTGTCCAAGAAGCGCGCCCGCTTCGAGATGGCGTGGAAGAAGATCGAGCAGGCGGCCGAGTCCGGCGAGCCCGTCGACGGGAAGGTGATCGAGGTCGTGAAAGGCGGCCTCATCCTCGACCTCGGCGTGCGCGGCTTCCTGCCTGCCTCGCTGGTCGACATCCGCCGCGTGCAGGACCTGGACGAGTTCCTCGGCCAGGAGCTCCGCTGCAAGGTGATCGAGCTCAACCGCTCGCGCAACAACGTCGTCCTCTCACGGCGGGCGGTGCTCGAGGACGAACGCAAGGAGATGCGCCAGGCGATTCTCGACCGGCTCAACCCCGGCGACGTCGTCGACGGCCAGATATCGAACATCGTCGACTTCGGCGCCTTCGTCGATCTCGACGGGATGGACGGCCTGATCCACATCTCCGAGCTGTCCTGGAGCCACGACAACCATCCGTCCGAGGTGCTCGACATCGGCCAGACCGTCAAGGTGAAGGTGCTGGACATCGACCGCGAGCGCCAGCGGATCTCGCTTGGGCTCAAGCAGACGCAGAGCGACCCCTGGCAGCAGGTGTTGGAGCAACACGGCGAGGGCGACGTCGTCGACGGCAAGGTGACGAAGGTGGTCACGTTTGGCGCCTTCGTCGAGATCCTCCCGGGCGTCGAGGGGCTCGTGCACATCTCCGAGCTGGCGCAGCACCACGTCGAGAACCCGCGCGAGGTCGTTTCGCAGGGCGACGAGGTGAAGGTCAAGATCATCGAGGTCGACGCTGAGCGTCGCCGGCTCTCGCTTTCGCTGAAGCGCGTCGAGGGCCAGGAGCTCGGCGGGCCCCCGCCGGATGCCGAAGAGGTGCACGCGACGCCTCAGATCGATCTCTCCGAGGACGTCTTCCCGGAGGCGTCCGCAGCAGAGGCCGGCCTCGAGCCCCCGGCGCCCGAGGACGAGCCCGAGGTCGAGCCGGAGCGGACCGACGAAAGCATCGCCGCCGACCAGGTCGCTCCGGAGGAGCAGGGGCCCGGCGACTCGGAGGGCGAAGCGCCCGCGGCGCCGCCAGAGGCCGAGGCGCAGCAGACCGAGCAGTAAGTTGTCGCGGCGACCGATCGCGGTCGCGATCACCGGGGGGATCGGCGCCGGCAAGAGCGAGGCGCTTGCCGCGTTCGCGCGGCACGGAGCGGCGACCGTCTCCAGCGACGAGATCGTTCACGCCCTCCTGCGCGAAGACGAGGCCATCCGATCCGCACTCGTCCAGCGTTTCGGCGACCGCATCCTCGACGACGCCGGCCAAATCGATCGAGCCGCCGTCGCCGACGTCGTCTTCGCCGACCGCGAGGCGCTGCTCTGGCTCGAGGCGCTGCTCCACCCCCGCGTCGCCGAGGAATATCTCGGCTGGCGCGACGAGCTCGCGCAGCTCCCCGAGCCGCCCGCCGTCTGCGCGACCGAGGTTCCGCTGCTCTACGAGGCCGGCGGCGAGAGTCGCTTCGACGTCGTCGTCGCGATCACCGCGCCCGAGGAGCTGCGTTCGAGACGAGCAAGCGTCCCGCTCACCGCCCGGCAGCAACGGCTCATCCCCGACGAGGAGAAGGTCCGCCGTGCCGACTTCGCCTACGTGAACGACGGCACCCTCGAAAAGCTCGACGAGTTCGTTGCGGGCGTGATGCAGCAACTGACGGTACGGGCCGGATGAGGCGCACGCTGGGTCTGCTCGTGCTGGCCCTGGGGTTTGCCTCCGTGGCCGCATACGCCTTCGCCGAAAAGCCGGGCTGGTACATCCGCCTTCGCTACCCGCTCAAGTACGAGCAGATCGTCCGCGGCCATGCTCAGAACTACCGGCTTGACCCGGCGCTGCTTGCAGCGGTGATCTACGCCGAGAGCAAGTTCAAGGCAGACGTCCGCTCCGACTCCGGCGCGATCGGGCTGATGCAGCTGCTGCCCGAGACGGCAGAAGGGATAGCAGTGCACACCGGCGGCTCACAGTTTCGCGTCCAGGACCTCTACAACCCGGAGATCAACGTGCGCTACGGCTCGTGGTACCTGCGCCACCTGCTCGACAAGTACGGCGACGAGGAAACGGCCTTGGCTGCCTACAACGCAGGGCAGGACAACGTCGACCGCTGGCGACGCGAAGGCGGCCGGATCGAGTTCTCGGAGACGCGCCACTACGTCGATCGCGTGGAGGACCTGAAAGGCCTCTACAGGCGGGGTTACGGAGGCGATCTGGGCTCAGCGCCATCGTGATGTTTGACAGACGCATAATGATGTCATAATGACATCACGATGGAGCTACAGGGATTCGTCCAGGGGCTGCAGGCCGACCTTGAGCAGATCGCAGCAGTCGGCGACGACACCGTCGCGGAGGCAGCCCGCCGCCTGAGCGCCGCGGTCGGCGCCTCGGCCGGCCTACGACTCCTCGACGCGTTGACGGAGGCGGCGCTCGAGCTCAACTCGCAGCTGCCTTCGGGCCACGTCGAAATCCGCGTGGCCGGACAGGATCCGTCGCTCGTCTACGTCGAGGAAGCGGCCGAGGCTGCTCCGGCGGGCGGCGGCGAGGAGGAGCTCGTAGCCCGGATCTCGCTCCGTCTTCCCCAGGGTCTCAAGGCGGCGATCGAGATCGCCGCCTCGCGAGAGGGCGTCTCCGTGAATACCTGGCTCGTGCGCGCGCTCGGCCGGCTGGTCGCCGGCGGGAGCGAGCGGCGCGGGCCCGGCAACCGCCTGTCGGGCTTCGCCCGCGGCTGAAAGGAGTAGCGATGTTGTTCCGACTTCCGTTCGGTCACATCGACGTCAAAATCGATTCCCGTAACCCGCGCGGAGCGAGTACGCCGGCTCCCGCGCTCGAGATCCTGCGCCGCGTCCGCGGCGGGCGACGATGATCCGCGAGCGGTACGACACGCCCGGACGCGTCAGACTCGACTTGCGCCTGCCCGAGGGCCGGATCGATCTCGAGACGGTCGACGGGGCAGTGACCGAGGTAGAGCTCGACGCCCGGGGCAACGAGGACGAGGTCAGCGAGCTGCTCGAGGGCGCGCGCGTCGAGGCGCGCGAGACACCGGACGGCCACGAGGTGATCGTCGACGTCGAGGACCGCCGGCGGATCGGGTTCGGGTTCTGGCGCAGGGTCAACGTCCGGCTCTCGGTCCGCGCGCCGCACGGCGTGGACGCGCGCGTCGAATCCGCCTCGGCGGATGTCCAGGGCCGCGGACGGATCGGTTCTCTCGAGGCCAAGACCTCGTCCGGTGACGTCGAGATCGACGAAATCAGCGGTGACGCCGCAGTCAAGTCCGCGAGCGGGGATGTCGACGTGCGGACGGTTGGCGGAGCCGCAGTCGTCAACACCGCGTCCGGCGACGTCGAGCTCGGCCGTGTCGGCGGCGCCACCGTTGTCAAGACCGCATCCGGCGACGTCGCGATTCGCGACGCCGGTGCCACGGTCACCGTCCTGACCGCCTCCGGCGATCAGCGACTCGAGGCGGTGCGCGAAGGGGCCGTCACACTGCAGTCGGCCTCGGGCGACATCGAGGTTGGGATCCGGAAGGGGTCGAACCTCTGGGTCGATGCCCGCGCGATGAGCGGTGAGACGACCTCCGAGCTGGAGCTCTCGGATGCACCGCCCGAAGACGGCGCGCCGCTCGTCGAGCTTCGCGCGACGGCCATGAGCGGCGATATCAGGATCGTCCGCGCGCCCGTCTCGGCTCGCTGAGGTAATGAACGCGGCAAATCTGTTTCGCGACCGACGAGTGAGCGCGCTGCTCGTCGCCGAGGTCGTCTCCACGACCGGGTCGCAGATGACGTGGCTCGCCCTGCCGTGGTTCGTGCTCGTCACCACCGGCTCGGCGGCGCAGATGGGTCTCGTGCTGGCCGCGGAGGTCGCCGGCGTCGCGCTGCTCGGCATCCCCGGCGGGACGGTCGCCGCGCGTCTTGGAGCCCGGAGGACGCTGCTCCTCTCGAACCTCGGTGCGGGCGCGGTCGTGCTGACGGTTCCGGTCCTCCATTCGCTCCACGCTCTTTCCTTCGGACTGCTGCTCGCGCTCGTCTTCACGGGCGGCGCTCTCTGGGCGCCGCAGTTCGCGGCGCAGCGCGTCGCCTTGGCCGAGTTGCTCGACGACGAGGAGGCGCGCGTCAGCGACGCGAACGCGCTCCTGCAAGCGGCGACCCGCGCGACGCTGCTGCTCGGTCCGGTTCTCGCGGGTGTCTTGATCTCCGTGATCGGAGCGCCCGCCGTGCTGGTTCTGGACGCGGCGACCTTCGCGTTCGCGCTGGTGACGATCGCATTGTTCGTCCCCAGAACTGCGATCGCGCGGGCCTCGAAGGAGGACGATCCCCGCGGCATGTTCGCCGGCCTGCGCTACCTCGCACGCGACCGGCTGCTCCGTGCCTGGACGATCAGCATGGCGATCGGCGACGCGGCCTGGAATGCGCTCTTCGCGGCACTGCCGTTCTACGCGTTCACACGTTACGACGGTGACGCGCGCGTGGCAGGTCTTCTCCTGGCGTGCTTCGGCGTCGGCGCCGTGATCGGCAACGCGTTGTCGTTCCGGCTTCGGCCTAGGTTCGAACCGCTGATGCTCATCTCGGTCGCGGTGGTGGCGCAGGCACTGCCGCTTTGGCTGCTGCTCGGAGCCGGCCCGGCTTGGATCGTCGGCGGGGCCCTGCTCGCGTCGGGGGTCGCAAACGGCGTCGCCAACCCGTCCCTGCACGCGATGATGACGCTGCGTTCTCCTCAGCCGCTTCGCGCCCAGGTGCTCAGTGCGGTGCTGGCTGCGGACACTGCGGCGGGCCCGCTCGGCTACCTCGGAGCGGGCGTGATCCTCGCGCATGCCGGAATCGTCCCGCTGTTCGCCGTTGTCGCCGGGGTTCAGACGCTCACAATGGGCGCGCGCGCTGCCGTCACGCTCCGCGAGCGGCGCGCACTCGCGCTCGCGCCCTCCTAGCTCTGGGGCTCATTGGCCTTCGAGGTCAGGGCGTTGAATCCGGCCTGGAGGAAGTCGTTGGCGGCGGCGGCGCCGAGCGACCAGGTCAGCAGGCGTCCGAACCGCGGCGCCAGGATCTGCGTCGACGCGAGGCCGGCCGCAGCCCAGGTGCCGATGCAGCGCGTGCAGGTGACCAACTCGCCGATCGCCTGCTCCATCCCGCCCTCCACGGGCTCCTCGCCCTCCCCGCTGTACGCCGGGCCGCGCACGAACGGCTCACGGAGAAAGCTCGTCACCTCGTCCCGGGCGAGCGTCCGGGCGGCCTTGAACGTGGCGGCGGCGAGCACGGCGAAGTCCAGCGCCGTCTGGCACTGCGGGTCGCGCTGGTAGAGCCGGCCGAGCGCACCGGCGCCCGCGAGCAGCCCGCCGAACGTGGCGACAATGACGGCGTAGGAGCTGTAGGGCGGGCGTTCGGGATAGGCAGACACCGCAGATACCCTGTCCCGGCGTGGCCGAGTTCAAAACATCCGAGGCCTACTCGCCCACCGGTGACCAGCCTCAGGCGATCGAGGAGATCGCCGAGGGTTTGACCGCCGGCGAGCGGTACCAGACGCTCCTCGGCGCGACCGGAACCGGCAAGACCGCAACGATGGCGTGGATCACGGAGAAAGTCGGCAAGCCGGCGCTCGTCATCGCGCACAACAAGACGCTCGCCGCGCAGCTCTGCAACGAGTTCCGAGAGTTTTTCCCCGCCAACGCGGTCGAGTACTTCGTCTCCTACTACGACTATTACCAGCCTGAGGCGTACGTCCCGCAGGCCGACCTGTACATCGAGAAGGACTCCTCGCAGAACGAGGACATCGCGCGGTTGCGGCTCGCGGCGACGTCGTCGCTCTTCACGCGACGCGACGTGGTCGTCGTGGCTTCGGTCTCGTGCATCTACGGCCTCGGATCGCCGGAGGAGTGGCGCGGCCGCGTCCTGATCCTGAACGTGGGGGAGGAGACGGACCGCGACGAGGCTCTGCGGACGCTGATCGACAACCAGTACGTCCGCAACGACAGCGTCCTCGGACGCGGCCGGTTCCGCGTGCGAGGTGACGTCGTCGAGGTGCAGCCGGCGAACATGGAGACCGCGTACCGGATCTCCTTCTTCGGCGACGAGGTCGAGTCGATCACGCACTTCGACCCGCTCACGGGCGAGGTCTTCGCCCGCCTCGACAACCTGGCTGTGTGGCCGGCTACCGAGTACGTCACCTCGAAGCCGACGATCGATCGCGCGCTCGACGAGATCCGCGCCGAGCTCGAGGGCCGAGTCAAGGAGCTCGAGTCGGAGAACAAGATGCTCGAGGCGCACCGGCTCCGGCAGCGGACCGAGTACGACATGGAGATGATGAAGGAGCTCGGCTTCTGCTCCGGGATCGAGAACTACTCGCGCATCCTCGAAGGCCGGCCGCCCGGCTCGCACCCGTTCACGCTGCTCGATTACTTCCCGGACGACTTCGTCGTTTTCATCGACGAATCGCACCAGACGGTGCCGCAGCTCGGCGGCATGTACGAGGGCGACCGCTCGCGCAAGCAGACGCTCGTCGACTTCGGCTTTCGGCTGCCCTCGGCGCTCGACAACCGGCCGCTTCGCTTCGACGAGTTCCTGACCAAGGTGCCGCAGATGGTTTTCGTCTCGGCAACTCCGGGCCCCTTCGAGCTGCGGCATTCCACACGGGTCGCCGAGCAGCTGGTTCGGCCGACGGGGATCGTCGATCCGGAGGTCGAGTTGCGGGCGACGAAGAATCAGATCGACGACCTCCTGAACGAGATCCGCCGCCGCGAGGAGGCAGGCGAGCGCGTGCTCGTAACGACGTTGACGAAGAAGATGGCCGAGGACCTGACCGACTACCTGCTCGAGTCGGGCGTGAAGGCCCGCTACCTGCACTCGGAGGTCGACACGCTCGAGCGCATCCAGATCATCCGCGAACTGCGCCTCGGCGACTACGACGTGCTCGTCGGCGTCAATCTCCTCCGGGAGGGCCTCGACCTGCCCGAGGTCTCACTCGTGGCGATCCTGGACGCGGACAAGGAAGGGTTCCTGCGCGGCCGCACCTCGCTGATCCAGACGATCGGTCGCGCGGCGCGGAACGTGAACGGCAAGGTTCTTCTCTACGCCGACAAGCTGACGCAGGCGATCAAGGAAGCGATCGACGAGACGAACCGCCGGCGCTCGGTGCAGCTCGCGTACAACGAGGAGCACGGGATCACGCCGGAGACGATCCGGAAGGGCGTCTCCGACATCGCGGAGTTCCTGGCGCTCGAGTCTCCGACGGTGCCGGCGCGGCGGCGCAAGGGGCGTGCCGAAGTCCAGGGAATGTCGCAGGAAGAGCTCGACCGTCTGATCATCCAGCTCGAAGAGGAGATGTTCACGGCCGCCGAGGAGCTTCGCTTCGAGTACGCGGCGAAGCTGCGCGATGAGATCAAGGAGCTCCGGCGCGAGCTCCTGGCCGCTGCCGAGGCCGCGGCGTAGTAGCGGGTCTTTGGCCGCGGCTGACGATCAGGTTCACGCGCGCTCCGGTGCGAAGCCGCGTCCGTGGTCGCGGCGCCTGGCGCATCACGAAGCCGCGCCTCAGCCTGCGCGAGTACGCCCTTCGCACGGCGCCCGTTCGGCACCGGGCTCGTGCGATGGCACGGCGCGCGGCGGCTAGACGTCTTCCAACCACCCTCGGCACGACACAGCTGCGCGGCCGCGGAACCGGCGGTGACGGGGGCGGCGGCGCCGGCGGCGGAGGAGGAGGCGGCGCCGGCGGTGGCGTCGGCGGAGGCGGAGGCGGCGGAAGAGGCGTCGGCGGCGCGACGACGAGCAGGCGGGCGCCGAACGGGGCGGCAGTCGGGTACACGAGCTCGAACCGCTTGCCGCCGGGAAGCGTCGCTCCGGTGACGGTCGCGAACGTGCCGGTGCGCGCTGCGGAGCTCAGGATCTGAAGGCCCGTCGCCGGCGCAGGGTCGAAACCGGCCGTGATCGCCACCGTTCCCGCCAGCCGGGCGCCGCTGGCGACGACGAGGCGGTCGAAGTCGCCGGTGCCGGGCCCGTTGAGCTCGACCGCGAGCGTGCCCTGGGCCTCCTGGATGTAGTCGCCGTCGATCGTGAGCATCCCGGCGGAGGCACCCGGCGCCACCCTGCCGCCGGCGTTGGTCACTTCTCCGTGCGCCGTGCCGTTGCCGACGAGCGAGCCGCCGGCGGTCAGCTTCAGGCCGGCGTCGAAGCGGAAGGTCTGTCCGTCTCCGATCGCGATCGTCCCGCCGTTCGCGACGGGGCTCGAGAACGTCGTTGTCCCGGCCCCGGCGCGTTCGAGCCTGCCCTGGCCCGCGACCTCGATGCTGCCGCTCGCGCCGCAGATGCCGCCGGCCCCCGAATGGATCGTCAGGGTTCGCTCGATCCAAAGCGCGGAACCGTTCGACAGGCAGATGTCGCCGCCGTCCCAGTTGGTGTCGGTGTGCACGACGAACCGTCCCGAGGCGACGGCGAAGTGGCCGTTGACGACGAAGCCGGCATTCGGCGAGTCGCCGTAGACGCCGTGGTCGCCGCCGGTCTCGAGTGACGATCCTGTTCCAACCGCAAATTCGGCGTCTCCTAGTCGGAGATCTCCCGCGGACCAGCTCGCGGCGGTCGTCGAGCTGAGCACCAGCGCGCGGCCGCCGCCGAGGCTGTGGCTCGAGCCGTTCAGCGACAAGGCGCCTTCGGAGACGACGGAGGTCTTGCCCGGGCCCTGCTCCGAGCCGCCGCTCCAGTCGTACCGGCTGAACACGTTCAGGGCTCCGGAGCCGCCGAGCGCTCCGCCGGACTGCTCGACGACGCCGGCGCGACCGGTTTCGCTCGCTTCCAGCTGAAGCGAGCCATCCATCACCTCGACCGTCCCGTCGAACGAAGAGCCTTCTGGACCGGTTGGATTGATCGTCCCGCCGGCGATCGTCAGTGTCGCGGCCGGGGCGACCGCGATGCTCGCGACCATCGTCCTCCCCGTGCTGTGCGCGACGCTGTTGCCGCCTGGGATGCAGACGCGGTCACTCGTGCCGGGAAGTCGATCGAGATCCCAGTTGGAGGCGGCGTGCCACGAGCCAGAGGTTGGGCCGTCCCAGCTGATCGTGCACGGCGAGCCCCGATTCTGCGGGTGCGGTGGCGCCGCCGTGAAGTCGGCCGAGTTGTCGTCAGTGTCGAGGAGACCCTCGCCTTTCCGCTCGATCGACATCGTGTTGGTCGGTGCGGGAGCCGCCGCGGTCTCCGCGCAGTTCGCGCCGGCGCCGTAGCCGACGATGTCGACTGCAAGCGGGCATGTCCCCGACAGCGGCGTCGTGGACGCGACGAGCGCCACCTTGCCGGCGGTCGCGTTCAGGTTGATCGTCCCGGCGGCGTCGGCCGCCGGCAGGGGCGCGCCGTTTCCGCCACCCGATGCCTCCGCGACGAGGTAGTGCTGGCCGGGGGCGAGCGTGGCGTTGGTGAGCGGCGTCGCCTGCCAGCTGCTGCCGGCGGCGCTCGTGTACTGGACGGACCAGCCGCCGAGAGACACCGGCGCCCTGCCGCGGTTGAAGAGCTCCACGTAGTCGTTCCGGTACGCGGCGCCGGCGTTGCCGCCGCCGCCGTACAGCTCGCCGACGACGGCGTTGGGGGAGGACGCGAACGCGGGCTGGGAAGCCGCTGCGAGGCTCGCCAAGGCGGCCACCGCCGCGAGCGCGACTCGCGGCTGCCTGCACGATGTCGTCTTCGTTGGCAAGGGGCCGAAGCTATGGCCCCGGGCGCGACCTGCCAATGCGGCGGCACGATCAATTTCTTCTTCTGTTTGTGTTTCTTCGCGGTCATCGCGATCCGTTAGCGTGAGCTTTGTGCTCGGGGCGATCCTGCTGCTTCTGCTGAGCGGTTTTCTGATCGGCCTTCTCGCGCGCTGGGCCGTGCCGGGGCCCGATCCGATGCCGATCTGGCTGACGCTCGCGATCGGGCTTGGCGGGTCGCTCATCGGAAGCGCGATCGGCGCCGCCTTTCTCGGTGCGAATGCCGACACCAGCGGCGACGTCTTCGTCTACCTGCTTCTCCAGATCGTGGCGGCGACGCTGCTCGTCGTCGCCTACCGCCGCTTCGTCCAGAAGCGGCCGATTACCGGCCCGGACGCATACCGGCCGCCCGCGCGGCGGAAGTCGAGCATCTTCGCCTCGCCAGCCAAACGTGCGTACGAGCGGGAGGACACGGCCGAGCAGATCCGCAAGTTGGCCGAGCTTCGGGACTCAGGGGCGATCTCGGAGGAGGAGTTCGAGGCGAAGAAGCGCGAGTTGCTCTCGCGGATCTGAGCGTTCCGAAAGGTTTCACCAGATTCTGGGCGGATATCTACGCCGCATGCACTGGGTATGGCTCATCATTGTCGGCGCTATCGTCGGGGCGCTCGGGCGGCTTCTTCACCCCGGGCGAGACCCGATGGGGTGGATCCTGACGATCCTGATCGGAATCGGGTCACTGCTGCTTGCCGGGGTGATCTTCGAGAGCGGCTGGCTCGAGTTCATCGTCGGCGTCATCGTGGCCGTGATCCTTGTCGCGCTCGTCGGCCGTTTCTGGGGCGGCGCGCGCGCGCGGACGGCTTAGGACAGAGGCTCCGTCTGTAGGGGCTCACGGCCTCGCGGGAACTGCCGCACGGCCGTGAGCCCCCAGTCGTCCTCGCGCCAGACGTAGGTCTCGACTCGGACGACGTCGGTTCCGACTTCGTAGACGTGCAACCCGCGGGCCTCGCCGCGGCGGTTCGGTCGCGGTTGGCCGAGGCCAGGGGCGATCGAGACCGTCACGCCACGGAGCGCGCCCGGGGCGACCTCGAACTCGTGCCGCTCGGCCACGGCCGCTTGGTGGATGTGACCGGCGAGGATCAGCTCCGCTCCGGCGTCGACCAAGGAGGCGAGCACACGGGTTCTACGGGCGACGGGCTTCTTACGCGAGCGCCAGGGCGCGCCGATCAGGTGGTGATGGAGGACGACGATCCGAACGACGCCGTCGGGTGCGCCCGCGAGCAAGTCAGCGGCCTTGCGGAGCTGGCTCTCGCGGATGCCGCCCGACTGATGCCGCCACGGGCGAACCGAGTTCAGCCCGACCACGAACAGCGATCCCGAGCGGAAGACCGGTTCGGTCGTCGTCCAGATCCGCTCGAACTCGCGAAAGGGGCGAGTGAAGCGCGCAGGGAACGTGTAGGGGATGTCGTGATTTCCGGGGATCACGAGCAGCGGCCTGCCGAGCTGGTTCAGGAACGCCGCCGCGCGCTCGTGCTGTTCGCGCCGCCCGCGGTGCGTGAGGTCGCCGCTGACGATGATCAGCTCGGGGTCGATCCGCTGGATCAGGGGCTCGAGCCCGCGCTCCACCTCGGCCTCGGCGACGCTGCCGGCGTGCAGGTCGGAGATATGCAGGACACACACCGCCACTCCCGAACGACGCTATACATTGAGGTACGTGGCAGACGAATCCACCGAGATCTTCGACGACCTCTACCTCGGCCTGCGCGCCGGCGGCGCGATGCGCAAGCGGCGCCGCGGCGAGCCGCTGACGCACGAGGAGCAGGAGGCCATCGGCCGCTGGGAACGGCTCTCGCCCTGGCGCAAGGTCGTCGCCGTGGGCGCCTTCGGTTTCGGGACATTCGGGCTCGGCTTCACGCTCGGCGCCCTCATTTTCGGACGCTGGCGTAAGGCCTAGCCGGTTTCCGCGTCCTTCGCGGGAAAAATCACGGCGGGGACGTCCTCTTCGGCCGGGTTCTTGTTCAGCACGATCACGTCCAGAAGCGTCGCGACGACGGCCGCGATCGGCACCGCGACCAGGACGTAGAAGCCGCCGAGCAAGAGCCCGAACGCCGTGACGGAGACGAGCACGAGGAGCGGCGAGAGCCCGACCGCGTGGCCCAGCACGCGCGGAATGACGATGTAGTCCTCGAAGAGCCGAACGCCGAGGACGATCAGCCCGGCGGTCAGCGCGAGCTGCCAAGACTCGGTCAGCCCGACCCCGACGGCGACGGCTCCGGCTGCCAGCGGGCCGATGACGGGGACGATCTCGACCACTCCGGCGAAGATCCCGATCAGGAGCCAGAACCTGAGCCCGATCGCCCAGAACGCAAGCGAGAGCACGGTGCCGACGAAAAGGATCAGCAGGAGCTGCCCGCGGACGAACGCGCCCAGCTTTGCGTCGATCAGATCCCAGGTGTCGCGCACGACGCGGCGCCTTCGGGTTGGTAAGAGCGAGAGAACAAGGCTCATCGCGCGGTCGCGCTCGAAGATCCAGTAGGCGGCCGCGGCGAGGACGAAGAAGATGCCGAGGAGAACCTCGAAGGCTGTCGTCGTCACCGTCACCGACGCGTGCACGACGTCGGTGGCCGCGGGGAGGCGCTCGAGGCGCTTCTGGATGCCGGCCAGGATCTCGTGCTTGATTCCCGTCGACTCCCTCGTCGCCTTGTCGAGCTCGGAGCTCGAGGTCGGCACCGAGCCGATGGCCTCCCCGATCTGGTTGATGGCTCGGGGAACGACCAGCCAGAGGAAGAGGGCCACCAGGCCGGCGAGAGCGGCGTAGTGGACGGCGATGCCCACGCCCCGCGGGACGCGCCGACGCTGCATCGCGTCGATGCCCGGTCGCATCGCCGCCGCGATGATCAGCGCCAAGAAGATCAGCGAGATCAGGATCCGGAGCTTCCAAAGCGCGAGGGCGAGCGCAATGACCGCGACTGCGACTCCCGTCGCGACGAGCGCCTTGCGGGCGGTTTCCTTCATAGAGAGGAAACGGCCCTGCACACGCGAAGGTTTCGCGCACGTGGATCCAGCCGAGCGAGTCTGCCTCGAAACGCGCCGCCACGGCATCGTGCTCGCGCGCCCGTTCGCGAAGGTATTCGCTCTCGCTTCCGCCGGCGGGTTGCTCTACTCGCGCGGCTGGCCGTTGCTCGTGATCGGCGCTGCCTTCCTCATCGGTGCGGCGCTGCTCGCGCTTCGCGCTGTCTGGAGGTGGGAGCGGACGCGGGTTGTGGTCACGACGCGTCGAGTCATGCTCATGTCGGGGACGCTGAGGCGCCGGACGAGCACGGCCGACGCGGGCCAGATCACGGTCGAGCAGAGCGCGCTCGGCAGGTTGCTCGGTTATGGAACGCTGATCGCCGGGTCACTCGCGATTCGACATGTCCCGGAGGCACGGCGGGTGCGCGGCCTGGTCGAGCGGTCGACCGCTTGATCGAGGTTCGCGGACTTACGAAGCGGTACGGCTCCGTCACCGCCGTCGACGATCTCTCCTTCGAGGTTCGGCCGTGCACGATCACCGGCTTCCTGGGCCCGAACGGCGCGGGCAAGACCACGACGCTTCGCATCCTCCTCGGTCTCGTGCTGCCGACGAGCGGCCAGGCGACGATCGCCGGTCGCCGGTACCGCGCGCTCGGGTCTCCGCTTCGCACCGTCGGCGCTGTGCTCGAGGCCTCGAACTACCACCCTTCGCGAAGCGGGCGGAACCACCTACGCGTGCTCGCGACGGCGGCCGGGATCCCGCGGGCGCGCGTGGACGAGGTGTTGGCGGAGGTGGAGCTGACTCCGGCCGAGAAACGAAAGGTCGGCACGTACTCGCTCGGGATGCGGCAGCGGCTGAGCGTGGCGGCGGCCCTGCTCGGCAGCCCGGAGTTCCTCGTCCTCGACGAGCCCGCGAACGGCCTCGATCCCGAGGGGATTCGGTGGCTGCGGAACTTCCTGCGTCGCTACGCGGAGGGAGGCGGCACGGTGTTCGTGTCGAGCCATGTGCTCGCCGAGGTCTCACAGCTTGCGAACGAGGTCGTGATCATCCACCGTGGCCGTCTCGTCGCACACGAGTCCGTCGAGCAGCTGACGGCGCGCGTTTCCGGGGCGACGCGGGTGCGCTCGCCGCGGGCGGAGGAGCTGCAGCAGCGACTGCGTGCGGAAGGCATTGCCGTCGAGGCAGCGGGCGAGCGGCTGCTCGCGGTGCAGGCGCCGCCCGAACGGGTTGGCGACCTCGCGGCCGCAGCCGGGATCCCACTGCACGAGCTCGTCGCCGAATCCCGGACGCTCGAGGAAGCCTTCCTCGCGCTCACGGCCGGAGGCTCGTCGTGAGCCTTGTCCGTGCGGAGCTGCTGAAGACCGTGACGACGCGTCTGCTGCTCTGGTTCGGATTGGCGCTCGTCGCCCTGCTGGTGTTCGTTCTCTCGACGCGGATCGGGTCGGAAGACCTGGTGAGCTTGGCCCGGCACACGACCCAGCGGTCGATCCTCGAGACGGCGGGCCTCGCCGCCGTGATCACGGTCTTGCTCGGCTCGGTGCTCGTCACCACCGAGTACGCGCACGGCACGATCAACCAGACCTTCCTCGCCGTTCCCGTTCGGGAGCGGGTGTTCGCGGCCAAGCTGGCGGCGGTCGTGGTGCTCGCCGCCGCGTTCGCGGTCGTGTCCGCGGCGTTGACGCTGGCAATCACGGAGATCTGGTACAGCGGCCGTGGCGTCGACCTCGAGCTCGGAGGCGGCACCATGACACCGTTCTTGGGGGCCGTCGCGGCATCGGTGCTTGCGGGAGCCATCGGTCTCGGTTTCGGGACGCTGCTGCGTCGTCAGACGGCTGCGATCGTTCTGATCATGGTCTGGCTGCTGATCGGCGAGGCTGCGGTCGGAGCGATCGGCAGTGACGCCCGCTACGCCCCGGGCCATGCGATCGCCGCCGTCCTCGTGGCGCATCGAGAGGGAACAAGCGACCTGCTGGGCGCTTGGGGCGGCGTCGCTACCGCGCTGGTGTACGCCGCGCTCTTCGGCGGTCTGGGCCTCCTCGTCGCCGTCCGGTCCGACGTCGAAAGCCGCGCCGACTAGGAAGCGAATGTAAAGCAGGGTCAGACCCTTGGCCTTGGCCGCTACGGCCATGGCAGGCGTGTCGATTTCGGAACAAGCGGCGCCGTGCACACCGACCGCACCGCCAAGGCGAGCTACGGTCGTAGAGTGACCCGCCAGCTGCGAAGCGACCTCCCGGACGGGATCTTCCACGTCACCGCGCGCGGCGTCGACGGCACGGTGATTTTCCTCGACGACACCGACCGACTCCGATTCCTCGACCTCTACCGCCAGAGCGTCGAGCGGCACGACTGGCTGTGCCACACGTTCTGCCTGATGACGAACCACTACCACCTCGTCGTCGAGGCCGCGCGCGCGGCCGTCTCTGCCGGAATCCACAGGCTGAACGGCCTTCACGCGCAGCGGTTCAACCGCTGCCACCGACGCACCGGCCATCTCTTCGGCGACCGCTTCTCGTCGTGGGTGATCGAGGACGAAGAGCACCTCACCGCGGCCTGCGAGTACGTCCTCCACAACCCTGTCCGCGCGGGCCTTTGCGAGCGGCCGGAGGACTGGCCGTGGTCGGGCATCCGGCACGAAAGCGAACACTTGTTCGCGTCATAACCCGCCGATACACTTGGTCGGTTATGGCCCAGGAAGAGCTGGTCGTTCACGGCGCCCGCGAGCACAACCTGAAGGACATCACCGTCCGGCTGCCGCGGAACGCGCTCATTACCGTCACGGGGCTGTCCGGTTCGGGCAAGTCGAGCCTCGCGTTCGACACGATCTACGCCGAGGGCCAGCGCCGCTACGTCGAGAGCCTCTCCGCGTACGCGCGCCAGTTCCTGCAGATGATGGAAAAGCCGGACGTCGACTCGATCGACGGCCTCAGCCCCGCGATCTCGATCGACCAGAAGACGACCTCGCGCAACCCGCGCTCCACCGTCGGCACGGTCACGGAGATCTACGACTACCTGCGGCTTCTCTACGCGCGGGTGGGCCGGCCCCACTGCCCGGTCTGCGGCCGCCCGATCGCGGGCCAGAGCCTCGAGGCGATCGTCGACCAGGTGCTCCGTCTGCCGGAACGCACGAGGTTCACCGTCAACGCGCCGGTCGTTCGCGACCGCAAGGGCGAGTACAAGGACCTGCTCGAGGAGCTCCGCCGTGAGGGCTTCACGCGCGTGAAGGTCGACGGCGACCAGCGGCTGCTCGAGGACGAGATCGAGCTCGACAAGAAGTACAAGCACACGATCGAGGTCGTCGTCGACCGGCTGGTGCTGAAGCCGGACATCCGTACGCGGCTCGCGCAGTCGATCGAGACCGCGGTCGCGCTCGCCGACGGCCTGGTCGTGATCGATGTCGTCGACGGTGAGTCGATGACGTTCTCGGAGAAATTCGCGTGCCCCGAGCACGGGGTTTCGCTTCCGGAGCTGCAGCCGCGGATCTTCTCCTTCAACTCGCCGCACGGCGCCTGTCCGCGCTGCACCGGGCTCGGTGCGCAGCAGGAGATCGATCCCGACCTGCTCGTGCCGGATCCTTCCCTCTCGATCGGCGACGGGGCGCTGGTGCCGTGGGCGGTCGGGGGCTCGGGGTACTACGAGGCCGTCATCCAGGCGATCGCCGACCGGTACGAGATCGACCTCGACACGCCGTGGGAGGAACTGTCCAACGAGCAGCAGGACCTCTTCCTCTACGGCACCGGCGATGAGCGCGTCTACATCCAGTACCGCAACCGCATGGGCCGCCGCCGCTCCTACATGCTCGCTTTCGAGGGGATCGTCTCGAGCCTCGAACGCCGCTATCGCGACACCGACTCCTCGACTCAGCGCGAGCGGATCGAGGAGTACATGAGCTTCCGGCCCTGCCCGGTCTGCCACGGCGCACGCCTGAAGCCGGAGGTGCTGGCGGTCACCGTCGGGGAGAAGAACATCCACCAGTTCACGCAGATGTCGGTCACGCGCGCGATCGAGTTCCTCGACTCGCTGAAGCTGACCGAGACGGAGCAGTTGATCGGGACGCGGATCATCAAGGAGATCCGCGAGCGCCTGACCTTCCTCGACAACGTCGGCGTCGGTTACCTCCAGCTCGATCGCGCCGCGGCGACGCTCTCGGGCGGCGAGGCGCAGCGGCTGCGGCTGGCAACGCAGATCGGCTCGCAGCTCGTCGGGGTGCTGTACATCCTCGACGAGCCCTCGATCGGCCTGCACCAGCGGGACAACGGCAAGTTGATCGCGACGCTCGAGCGGCTGCGTGACCTCGGCAACACCGTGCTCGTGGTCGAGCACGACGAGCAGATGATGCGCGCGGCGGACCACCTGGTCGACATGGGGCCCGGTGCCGGGGAGCACGGGGGGTACGTCGTCGCCGAGGGAACCGCGAAGGAGATCGAGCGCGTGAAAGGCTCGATCACGGGCGAGTTCCTCGCCGGCAAGCGCGAGATCGCCGTGCCCGAGCGCCGCGGCGGAGACCAGGGCTCGTTCTGGGTGCGGGGCGCGTCGATGCACAACCTCAAGGACATCGACGTCGAGTTTCCCGTCGGCAAGTTCGTCTGCGTCACGGGTGTGTCGGGTTCCGGCAAGTCGACGCTCGTGAACGAGATCGTCTACAAGGCGCTGGCCAACCGGTTGCACCGGTTGCGGGTCAAGCCCGGCGACCACCTGGGCTGCGAGGGGATCGACTGCTTCGACAAGGTGATCGACATCGACCAGTCCCCGATCGGCCGCACGCCGCGCTCGAACGCGGCGACCTATACGAAGCTGTTCGACCACGTGCGCGAGCTGTACTCGCTCACGCCCGAGGCCAAGATCCGCGGCTACAAGCCGGGGCGCTTCTCGTTCAACGTCCGCGGCGGGCGCTGCGAGACGTGCAAGGGCGACGGGCAGATCAAGATCGAGATGCACTTCCTGCCGGACGTCTACGTCCCGTGCGAGACGTGCAAGGGCGCCCGCTACAACCGCGAGACGCTCGAGGTGCGTTTCAAGGGGAAGTCGATCGCAGACGTGCTCGACATGTCGGTCGAGGAGGCGCTCGCGTTCTTCGCCAAGATCCCGAAGCTGCGGCGCCGGCTGCAGACGCTGCACGACGTCGGCCTCGACTACATCAAGCTCGGACAGCCGGCGACGACGCTGTCGGGCGGAGAGGCACAGCGCGTGAAGCTCGCGTCCGAGCTGTCGAAGGTGGCGACCGGGCGGACGCTCTACATCCTCGACGAGCCGACGACGGGCCTGCACTTCGCCGACATCGAGAAGCTGCTCGAGGTCTTGCAGCGGTTGGTCGACTCCGGCAATACCGTGCTCGTGATCGAGCACAACCTCGACGTGATCAAGCAGGCGGACTGGATCGTCGACCTCGGGCCGGAGGGCGGAGAGGCGGGCGGCGAAGTGATCGCGACGGGGACGCCCGAGGACGTGGCCGATGTGGACGAATCGTTCACCGGTCAGTACCTACGCCGGCTCTTGCCCAAGGTCGCGGCGGCAGCGGCTTAACGACCTAAAAGGGAAGCTTCCACCGAACCTTGCGGCCCGCCGTCGTGCTCTTGTCCGCGGCTTTCCGCGAGGTCGTGAACGGCTTCGCGAGCCAGTCTCCGACCTTGCCCGGCACGTGCCGGGCCTCACCGGCGCCTTTGACCAGCAGCTTGTCGAGGCGGTACTGCTCCTTCTCGGAGAGATGAGGCGCGACGAACCCGAGCAGGAAGAGCACGAGAACTGCGGCCACGATCAGCCCCGCCGCGATCACGAGCCGTGAGGTACCCGGCGAGGGACTACGCTGAACGTGTGAGCGCCCGGAGCGACCCGGCCGCGCAAGACCTCGATCGTGCCTGGCTCGTCCGCGCGGTCAGCGTGCTCGTGAGCCCCCGCGAGGTGTTCGAAGGGCTGCGCGACGACTCGCGGCGCGCCGCCCACGCCCGCGAAGAGCCGATCACTGCGCTCGTCATCCTGGCCGGGATCGCCGCAGTACTCTGGACGCCGGTCGCGGGAACCGTCATGAACGATCCGGCCTACGACGCCCTGTTGGTCGCGGTCTGGGCGTTCATCGGCGGCGGCTTCTACGGCGTGGCCGCCTATTGGACGCTAGGCGCGCTCCTGTACGGCGGCATCCGCGCGCTCGGAGGGACCGCGAGCTTCCGCCAGGCGAGGCACGTCGTTGCGTTCGCCGCCGCTCCGATCGCGCTCTCGCTCTTCGTCGTCTGGCCGGTACGCCTCGCGGTCTACGGTACGGATCCGTTCAGGAGCGGCGGGGCGGATCACGGAGCCGGAGCGACCGCGTTCGCCGCGCTCGAGCTCGTCTTCGTCGCGTGGTCGCTCGCGCTGCTCGCGCTCGGAGCGCGGGTCGTCTACCGCTCGCCGACGTCGCCTGCGAGGCGCGCCTCGAAGTCGGCGAGCTCCTCGTCCGGGATCGAATAGGTGTGCTGCTCCTCGGGGAACGCGCCCGAGCGCACCTCCTCTGCGTAGTGCTCGAGCGCGTCCCGGATCTCGCGTGAGAGGCTCGCGTAGCGCTTGACGAAGCGCGGAAGGTGGCCTTCCGTGAGCCCGAGCAGGTCGTGGTAGACGAGCACCTGGCCGTCGCAACCGCGGCCCGCTCCGATCCCGATCGTCGGCACCGTCAGCCGTCGCGTGATCTCGTCGGCGACGGGTGCGGGAATCGCCTCGAGGACGACTGCGAATGCCCCGGCCTGCTCGAGCGCCAGGGCATCGTCGACGAGCCGGCGCGCCTTGTCGGCCGTCTTCCCCTGCGTCTTGAAGCCGCCGAGCATCGTGGCCGATTGCGGGGTCAGGCCCACATGCCCCATGACTGGGATGCCGGCGCCGACGATCGCGCTCACCCGTGAGAGCGACGGGCCCGCTCCTTCGAGCTTGACCGCATCGGCGCCGCCCTCCTTGAGGAAGCGGACGGCGTTCTCGACCGCCTTCTCGTCCGAGACCTGGAACGAGCCGAAGGGCATGTCTCCGATCACGATCGGGCGCCGCGCCGCACGCGAGACGGTCCGCGTCAGGAACAGCATCTCCTCCATCGTCACGGGCACTGTCGTGCCCTCGTGCCCGAGCACGACCATGGCCGCGGTGTCGCCGACGAGGATCACGTCGATGCCGGCGTCCTCGGCGAAGCGCGCGCCCGGTGCGTCGTACGCGGTGACCATCACGATCTTGTCGCCGCGCCGCTTCATCTCGACGAGCTCGGGCAGCGGCATTTTGCCGGCGGGAACCGTCATCTCTCTTCTCCTTCCAGAACGACATTGTCGATCAGCCTGACGTCACCGACGCGCACGGCGGCGGCGAGGACGCGGGGCTCGAAGTCGGCGACCGCTATGTAGTCGACCTCGAGCCTGTCCAGCAGCGCGCGGGCCCTGACCGGATCCTTCGTGCGCAGCGCCCGCGGCAGGCTCCGCGCCCGCTCGCGCTCCTCGGCGGAGAGGAGCACATTTCGCGAGGAGAGGGCGAGCCCGTCGGGATCGCGGACGGTCGGGAGGACCCGGATCTCCACCCCCACCGCGAGGTCGCGCACCATCTGCCGGATTACCGCCGCCTGCTGTGCGTCCTTCTGGCCGCAGTAGGCCTTGTGCGGACGCACGATGTTGAAGAGCTTCAGGCAGACCGTTGCGACGCCCCGAAAATGGCCGGGCCGGAACTCGCCCTCGAGCGGGCGCGACAGCTCCTCGACCTCGACCCAGGTCTGGAAGCCCGAGGGATAGATCTCGTCGACAGGTGGCACGAACAGGTAATCGACGCCTTCCTCCTCGGCCAGCTTCGCGTCGCGCTCCTCGTCGCGCGGGTAGCGCTCGAGGTCGTCGCGCTGGTCGAACTGGGCCGGGTTGACGAACAGCGAGACCACCACGACGTCGCATTCGGAGCGCGCGGCCCGGAAGAGCGAGAGATGGCCCTCGTGAAAGGCGCCCATGGTCGGAACGAGCCCCACGGAGCCTTCGGTCGCGAGCGGAAAATCACGGGCTGTACGGACGGTTTTCACCGGCTTGTCGCGTCTGCCAGCACGTCGTAGAGCGGTTCGAGATCGGGGCGCACCTCGCGGATCGCGGCGCGGTGCGCCTCCACCGTCTCCCAATCGCCGCGCTCGATCGGCCCCGTCAGTTCGAAGCCGTTCTCGATCGTCCGCCGCATGAGGGGGACGAGCGCCTCCGGCGGGGCGCCGGACGACTCGGCGAGAGCGGCGGCCGCGCGGTAGAGCGTGACGAGGTAGTTCGAGGCAATCGCCGCTCCCGCGTGGTAGAGCGGGCGCTTGGCGTCGTCGAGCTCGAACGGCACGAGGCCGAGCGTGCGCGCGAGCTCGAACCCGTGCGCGAGAGCTTCGTCGCTCTCGCCGCTGACGGCCGCGAACGCTCCATCCAGCTGTTCCGGTCCTCGCGCGCGCGTGAAGGTTTGGAGCGGATGCATGCTGAAGCGCCCTTGGTGCGGGTCGAGCGCCGAAAGCGGCGTTGCCCCGCTGACGTGGGCGACCCAGCCATGTCCGGGGGTCAGACCCCTGGCCACGTCCGCAATGGCCGCGTCGGGAACGCACAGCAGGTGCAACTCGGCATCCTCACGCAGCTCGACGCCGCGCTCCTCGAGGCGCGCCGCGACGGCCGATCCGACCCGGCCGCGGCCGATGACATTCACGCTTGTGACCAAACCGGTGCTCCAGCTCCGTAATGGATGCCAGGCACGGGCAGTGTAGTAGCCGACACGTACCAGACCGCGACGCCGTAGACTGATCGCGTGTACTTCGTGATCCGGCTGGCGATCGCGTGGGGGATCAACCTCGCCGCGCTGTGGCTGGCCGATGCGATCTTCGACGGCGTTCGGATCGACGGGTTCTGGGCGTTCGCGATCGGCGCGGCGGTGCTCGGGATCGCGAATGCGATCATCAAGCCGATCCTCACACTGGTGACGCTTCCGTTGATCATCCTGACGCTCGGGCTGTTCCTGCTCGTGATCAACATCGCAATGGTCGCCCTCGCCGAGTGGATCGCCCCCGACTTCTCGATCGACGGCTTCTGGACCTACGTGGGGACTGTGATCGTGGTCTGGCTCGTCAACTGGATCGGCCAATCGGCCGCGGAGGAGCTGGAATCCCGCGGCGCCAGGCCGTATCCGGCCTGATCGCCGCACACCGTTTGCCGCGCGTCCGGAGGCGTGCCTAGACTCCCGAGGCGATGCCGATCTACGAGTACGTTTGCATGGAATGCGAGTCGCACTTCGAGGAGCTCGTTCGGAACGGTCACGACCCTGACTGTCCCGAGTGCGGCGCCGAGAACGTGCGAAAGCAGTTCTCCGTGTTCGCCACTCACGGCACCGCCGAGCAGCAACCGAGCTTCGGCGGATCCCCGTCGGGCGGTTGTTGCGGCGGTAGCTGTGGCTGCGGCTGAGCCGCTCCGGCCGATCGAGCTCGACGCCTTCGAGCGGTCCGTTGCCGCGTGCACGAAGTGCCGGCTGGCCGAGGGCCGAACGCAGGTCGTGTTCGGCTTCGGCAACCCGCACGCCGACCTCATTTTCGTCGGCGAGGCGCCGGGGTTCCACGAGGATCAGCAGGGGCTCCCGTTCGTGGGCCAGGCGGGCAAGCTGCTCGACACCCTGCTGGCCGGGATCGGGCTCGAGCGCAGCCAGGTCTACATCGCCAATGTCTTGAAGTGCCGCCCTCCCGGCAATCGCGACCCTGCGCCCGACGAGATCGAGGCGTGCGAAGGCCATCTGTTCCGGCAGATCGAGCTGATCGAGCCGACGGTCGTCGCGACGCTCGGCAACTTCGCGACGAAGCTGCTCTCGGGGAAGCCGACGGGGATCACCCGCGTCCACGGGCAGGAGCAGGAGACGACGATCGGCGGGCGCAAGGTGTTGCTCTACCCGCTGTACCACCCGGCGGCGGCGCTGTACACGCCCGCGATGCTCAGAGTGCTGGAGGACGACTTCCGCAGGCTGCCGGAGCTGATGGGCCGCTCGCTCGACGCACAGGAGCCGACCGGGCCGACGCTCGTGGCGCTTGCGCCGGAGCCGGCCGTTCAGCTCGGCCTCTTTTAAGGGAGGGTCTGGCGAAATACAACGCTGAGCCGCCGGAACGCGCTGGAACGGTGCAAGGCTGCGTCCTCGGTCGCAGCCTCCGGCTCCTAGTATCACGACGCTCCCGCGTCCTTGCCTCGCACCGCCCAGCCCGCCCCGGCGACGAGCGGGATTCCGCCAACCCCTCCTAACGATCGAAGACCGCGTCCGCTCGGCCCTGCTCGGCGACCCGCACGTCACGAGCGTGGAGCTGATCGGCTCGCGCGCCGCGGGGACGGCGGGCGACTTCTCCGACTGGGACTTCGCAGTCGAGGTCGACGATTTCGACGCAGTAGCGGCCGGGCTGCCAACGCGGCTCGCGGGGCTCGATCCCCTGGCCGAGCAATGGGACCGGCTCAGCGAGTACTGGACGTACATGCTCATCCTCCACGGGCCGGTGAAGATCGACCTGCTGTTCCTGTCCGAGCCTCACGAGCTCGAGCCGCCGTGGGAGCCCAGCGCCGCAACACTCGAGGCGATCGACCGCCACTTCTGGGACTGGTTCGTCTGGCTCCGCTCGAAGGACGCGGCCGGGAAGAGAGAGCTGCTTGCCGAAGAGCTGGACAAGCTGTGGCGACATATCCTCCGCCCGCTCGGCGTGGCCTCCGCGCCGGCGTCGCTGGATGAAGCGTTGTCTTCCTATCTCTCCGCGCGTGCGGCGATGGAGGAACGGCTCGGGGTCGAGGTGTCCCGGCGGCTCGAGCGGGAAGTGGTCAGGGCGTGGCCCGGGCCGAGCTGACCTCGTCTTCTCCGGAGCAAACCGAGCAGATCGCCGGCCGGCTCGCGCAGGCGCTGCGCGTCGGCGACGTCGTGACGGTTTCGGGGGAGCTCGGCAGCGGCAAGACGACGTTCGTTCGCGGCGCGTGCCGGGTGCTCGGCGTCGACGTCCCCGTCACCAGCCCGACCTTCACCGTCGGCCACCGCTATCGCGGCTCGCCTGACGTGTCTCACCTCGACCTGTTCCGTTTTCAGGGGCTGTCGCCGGCCGAGTGGGGCGACCTCGAGCCCTACTTCGACAACGCGATCTGCTTCGTCGAGTGGCCCGAGGCCGGCGCCGGCGTCCTGCCTCCCGCGCGTGTATCGGTACGTTTGGGGCACGTGGATCCCGAGCGGAGAACGATCGCCTTCGAGAGCCCGGAGCCGTCTCTGATCGACCAAACTGTCGGTGATGCTGACGCTCGCGTTTGATACCGCGACGGGCGTCGCCACGAGTGCGCTCGTCCGCGATGGAGACGTGCTCGCCGAGCGCGCGTCGCGCGCGGCCCGGGTGCTCGCCGACGTCGACGA
>JBKPFU010000090.1:0-26292 GCA_046728975.1 Actinomycetota bacterium
GCGATCCCGGTGTCCTGGCAGACGAGGTTCTTGTCGTCGTCCGCGATCTGCACGTTGCGGACGATCGTGTCCAGGACGCGCTGCCCAGGCACCGAGGTCTCTCGCTCGCGCGCGTCGGCCAGCGCGTCGCGCAGGTCCTGCGGGATGTCCTTCAGCGCCCACACGTACAGGTGCGCCGCCGCGTCCTCGACGGCCTGCTGAATGTCCGTCGTGACCGTGCTCATGCCGACACCGCTCCCTCGATCTCTGCCCAGCGCTCCATAATCGTCTCGGGCGTGACGGGTTCGCGACCGAAGTCGACGTCGTCGCTCGACGTCCAGCGTGCGACGCTGAACTCGCCGCCGGCCGCCTCCAGCACGGTGCCCGAGAACGTGCAGCGGTTCGAGGCGAGGAAGACAACGCCGGGCACGACCTGCTCGGGCTCGAGCTCTCCCGGCTCGACCCGGCGACTGAGCATCCGAGTCGCCGCGGCCGGCGCAATCGCGTTGGCCAGGATCCCGTGTGGCGCACCTTCGGCCGCCGTGACGAACATCAGCGCGACGTGGGCCATCTTTCCGGTCGCGTAGGCGGCGAGGCCCGGCCGCGTCCGCTCGACGGACATCGCCCGCCCCGAGGTCGTGAAGACAAACCTCCCGTAGCCCTGCTCCCTCATCGCGGGAAAGGCGAAGCGCGTGACGTGGAACGGCGCGTCGACGTTGACGCGGCGCATCGTCTCCCAGCTCGCCGCCGGCGCATCGAGCTCCTCCCAGACGAGAAGGCCGGCGTTGTGCACGACGACGTCGAGCCGCCCGAACCGCTCGAGCGCAAACTCGACCGTTCGGCGGCAGCCGTCCTCAGTCTCGAGGTTCTCGACGCAGGCGACGCCTGTGATCTCCCGCGCGATGTCTTCCGCAAGGGTCGGGTCGCCGCCGCTGCCGTCCAGCTCGACGCCCGCGTCATGCACGACCATGGAGGCGCCGCGGGCCGCGAACGCGCGGGCGTACGCCGCACCCAGGCCGCGGCCGCTGCCCGTCACCAGCACGACCTGATCGTCGAAGCGGATCTCACTCATCCCTTTGCCTTCTCCGCGGCAGCCTTGCCGGCGCGCCGGCCGAACACCGTGCACTCCAGCAGTGAGTTGCCCATCATCCGGTTGCGCCCGTGCGTGCCGCCGGCGATCTCACCGCAGGCGTAGACGCCTTCGAGCGTCGTCTGTCCGTGCTCGTCGATCACCAGGCCGCCATTCTGGTAGTGGAGCACCGGGTAGGTGAGGATCGGCTCCTTCAGCGGGTCGATGCCTCCGCCGCGGTACCGCCGCAGCATGTACGGAAGCGAGACCTGGGCGTCGGGCTCCGGGATTTGCGTCGTATCGAGGTAGACTGCGGGTCGCCCGTCCGGGGTCTCGACGCCGCGGCCGGCGGCGACCTCGTCGAAGATCGCCTGCGAGACCTCGTCGCGCGGCCCCAGCGGATCGGTGAACTCCTCGCGCTCGGCATTCAGCAGCGTCGCACCGTAAGCCCTTGTCGTCTCGGGGATCGAGTACCCCTGCATGTTCGGCGGCCACGCACCGCCGTTCGGGTGGTACTGGAGCGCGTCGAGGTCGCGCGCCTCCGCGCCGAGGTCGAGAGCGAGGCGCGTCACCTCGCCCGTTGCGCCCGGATGGTTGGTGGAGAGCTCGCCGCGCTCCTCGGCCTCGCGGTAGCAACGACCGCCGGCTGCGAGCACCACGGTGGCCGCGTCGATCACGTGCTCGCCGCACCGCGCACGCCAGCCGTTCGCCGTCGGCTCGAGCATCTCCAGGGGCGAGCGCGGGAACAGCTCCACGCTCGATGCCTCGACCTGTTTCCGCAGGGCCTTGGTGATCGCGTGCCCCGTCCTGTCGCCGACCTGCAGCAGGCGCTTGCGGCTCGCACCGCCACACCTCGCAAGGCGGTAGCCGCCATTCTCGCGTGTGAACTCGACGCCAACCTCCTCGAGCCAGTGGATGGCGGCAGGAGCTTCACTGGTCAAGACCTCGACGAGCCGCCGGTCCGCCGTCTCGTGCGAGCTCTTCCAGACGTCCTCGGCGTGGAGCTCGGACGAATCGTCCTCGCCGAAGGCAGCCTGGATCCCTCCCTGCGCCTTCGCGGAGTTGCACGACTGCGGGGCCGCCTTCGCGGCCAGCGCAACGCGAGCGCCGGCCCGTTCCGCCGAGACGGCGGCAGCGAGGCCGGACGCACCGCTACCGACGACGAGGACGTCGAAGCGCACGGGCTGAGCTTAGCACCGTTCCTTAATCCTTTTTATAAAGAGAACTTATCGTTGCTCAAGACGCCTGCAAGCGGCGCCGATTTATTGTCCATGCGGTTTCTCGGGGTCTCCTCGCTCCTCGTCACGCTCTGTGTCGCCACCTATCTCGGCGCCGCACAGCTGCGCAACGTGACCGGCGAGGTCGGCCCGCAGGGAGGCGGCGCGCGCGGGGATGCCGAGATCGCAGGCGCCACCTTCGTCGCCAGGCGGGCGGACACCCTGCTCGACGTCCACCGCGCGCAGGCCGGCACCTACGTCGGTGGGAGCGTCGACGAGGTAGAGGGCGTGGAGCTCGTCCGCGCGGATGCCACGTCCTACTGCTTGAAGATCCACGGACACGGCGGCGACCTGTACGAGCTCGGCCCCGGCGGCGACGTCTCGACCACTCCCTGCTGAGACTATCCTCGCCGCCGTGAGGTGGTTGGCCAAGGCGGCGGTTCAGAAGGCGATCGGGCACCTGCCGCAGGGCGAGCGGCTCAACTACGTCTTCCAGCGGCGCGTCCTCCGCAACCTGCCTTCATCCGATGCCGCGTTCGCCCGCAAGGTCGAGCGAGCCGAGCATCACCTGGCCGCCCTGGATGAGCATGGCCCTCGGCGCCCGCGGAACGAGCTGGTCTTCTACGAGTTCGGCGCGGGCTGGGACTTGATCGTCCCGCTCACCTACTTCAAGCACGGGATCCGGCGGCAGATCCTCGTCGACATCCGGCCGAGCGTCAGGCTCGACCTCGTCGCCGACACCGCGCGCCGACTCGGCCTCGATCCTCCGCGCGATCTGGCCGAGGTCGGGATCGAATACCTCGCCCCGCGCGACGCGCGCGACACCGGCCTCCCGCCCACATCGGTGGACTTCATCTCGAGCACCGACACGTGCGAGCACATCCCGCCCGACGACCTGAGCCGCATCTTCGTGGAGTGCCGGCGGCTGCTCCGCCCCGACGGAATCTTCAGCTGCCGCATCGATATGCAGGACCACTACTCGTACTTCGACCCGTCCGTCTCGCGGTACAACTTCCTCCGGTTCTCCGAGCAGACGTGGCGGCTGGTCAACTCACCGATCCACTTCCAGAACCGATTGCGGCGAAACGACTACCTCGCTCTGCTCGACGAGGCGGGGCTCGAAGTCGTGCAGGAGCGACCGTCGCGCCCGAGCGAGGACGACCTCGCGCTTCTCCGGCAGCTCGAGCTCGCCGAGCGGTTTCGGAACGGCTACCCGCTGGACGAGCTGGGCGTGAAGACGCTCGCCTTCGTCGCCCGGCCGCGTCAGTAGATCGCGCGAAAGAGCTGCTCGATCTCGGCCGGCGAGGCCGGGCGCGGGTTCGCGAGCGCACCGGGACGGACAGCGGTCGCCTCTGCGACCTCTCCGAGCTCGTCGCCGGGCACGCCCAGGTCGCGCAGGCGCGCGAACCCGCCCATGCGTGCGAGCTCCGCGGACCGACCGATCGGATCATCCGTGCCCATAGCGCGCCCCAGAGCGCCGAGCTCACGGGCCGCGACCGGCTCGTTGAACCGAAGCGCGGGAGGAAGGCAGAGCGCGTTGGCAGCGCCGTGGGGCACGCCGTAGCGGCCGCCGACCGCCTGTGCCATCGCGTGACCGAGCCCCAGCCCGGCGGCGGCGAGCGCACCCCCCGCGTGCATCGCGCCCTCGAGCAGCCCGGCCCTCGCCTCGCGGTCGTGACCGTTCTCGAGGACGGCCGGCAGATGCTCGTCGATCAATGCCGCGCCCTCGAGCGCATGGCGGTCGCCGACTTCGTTGCGACCTTTCACGTACAGCGCCTCCGCACAGTGGGCAAGCGCGTTCATCGCCGTGCCGCCGCTCTCGCGGCGCGGCAGGTCGAAGGTCAGCTCCGGCTCGTAGACGGTGCCCGCGAGCCTCGCGCCGCCACCGCCGCCCCTCATTCGGCGATCGGGATCGCGCACGCCGAAGAACGTCGTCCACTCGGCGCCGGAATAGGTCGTCGGGACCGAAACCAGCTGCAGCCTCGTCGTCGCCGAGACGGCCTTGCCGAGATCGATCGCGCTGCCGCCCCCGACGGCGAGCAGGCCGTCGGCGCCGGCACCCGCCACCTCCCTCCCGATCGCGTCGATCCGCTCCGTCGGCACCTCGCTCCACCGGCCGACCGCGTCAAAGCCCTGCCAGCGCTCGCTCGCGATCAGGAAGGGGCGCTCGATACCGAGCTCGTCCAGCAGCGGCTTCAGCTGGTCGAGCCCCCAGCGGACGATCACGACGTCAGGCGCAGGCGCGCGAACTCGACGAATGCCTGCGCGACGCGGGTCGGTGAGCGGCCCGCGCCCCGGACGAGGGAGATCTCGCGCGAGGGCTCGAGGCGTTCGACCCGCGCCTCGGCGAGCGTCCCGGCCGCGAGCTCGCCCTCGACCGCGGTCTTCGAGATGAACGTCACGCCGTAGCCGGCCTCGACCGCGCTCTTCACCGACTCCTGCAGGCCGAGCTCGAGCCGGACGTCGAGATCACGTAGCCGCGTCCCCGCCTCGCGCAGCTCGTCCTCGATCACCTGCCTCACGCCGGCGCCCTCCTGCATCACGATCAGCGGCTCTCCGCGGAGCTCGTCGAGGCTGACCGCGCGGCCGGCGAACCGATGGTCGGGCGGGCAAACCAGAACGACCTCGTCGCGGAAGAACGGCTCGTACTCGACCGAGCGGTGACGGCGCGCCGCGCCGACGACGCCGAGCTCGAGCTCCCGGTCTGCGACGCGGTCGACGACCGTCTGGGTGTCCGAAACCTCGAGGTGGACCACGACCTCCGGGTGCTCGCGCTGGAACTCGCACAGGAGCACCGGCACAACCGTGCCGCCCGGCCCCGTTGAGGCGCCGATCTCGAGCGCGCCCCGAAGGGCCTCGTCCTCCTCGGCCACGTCCTCGAGCAGCTGCTCCTCGAGGGCCAGCAGCCGCTGCGCGCCGCGGTAGAGACGAAGCCCAGCCTCGGTCGGCTCGACGCGGCGCCCCGAGCGGTCGAGCAGCTTCTGCCCGAGGCGTTTCTCGAGCGAGCGGACCTGGAGGCTGACCGCGGGCTGCGTCACGCCAAGCCGCTCGGCGGCCTGCGAGAAGCTCTTGCGTTCGACGACGGCGACGAACGCGGCCAACTGCCGCGTATCCATAAGCAATGATTATGCCTATGGTTACGAGCTATTCGCGTCGGGCTACCGCCCGGGGCGGACGAACAGCGACGAGAACGTCTTCGCGCAGATCGCGAAGTCCAGCATCAAGGTCCGGTGCCGGAGGTACCAGAGGTCGTACGAGAGCTTGTCGGCGGCCGTGTCGCAATCCCACGCGTAGTCGCAGCGGACCTGAGCCCATCCGGTGATGCCCGGCTTGACCATGAGCCGACGCGTAAAGAACGGCACCGCCTGTTCCAGCATCGGCACGAACTCGGGCCGCTCGGGCCGCGGCCCCACGATCGACATGTCGCCCTTGACCACGTCCCAAAGCTGCGGCAGCTCGTCGAGGTGGGTCTTGCGCAGGATCCGGCCGACCACCGTCACGCGCGGGTCGCGCTCTGCCGCGAAGACGGGCGCGCCTCCCGCCTCGGCGTCGGCGCGCATCGTCCGGAACTTGTACATCGTGAAGAGCTTGCCCCCCTCGCCGACTCGCGTCTGCCGGTAGATCACCGGCCCCGGCGTCATCCGCACGAGAAGCGTGATCAGCACGAAGAGCGGCGCCGTGAGCGCAAGCCAAACGGAGGCCACAATGATGTCGAACATCCGCTTCGCCGACCGCGTGTACGGCCGGTGCCGCAGGTGGAGCATGCTCACGAACCACGTCGCAGTGACGTGCGGAAGCGGGACGCGGCCGAATGCGTGCTCGAAGAAATGCGTGACGCCGACGACCTTGAATCCGTCGGACCGAACGTCGAGCAGGCGGTTGACGGCGGTTTCGCTCCTGTCGCCGTCGGCTAGCACGATCAAGTCCGGTTGCTCGGCTTCCACGATCTCGGAGAGATCGCCGGCAGCACCGAGCAGCGGCGCCCCCGAGGCGGGCGCCGGGCCGTTCTCGCTCTCCCCCCGGACCAGCCCGACCACCCTGAACGGAGCGTCCTTGTCGACCTCGACCGCTTCGATCACTGCGGCCGCGCATTCACCGGTTCCGACGATGAGAACCCGCCGCTTCCCGATTAGACGTTGCGCACCCAGCTCCCACACCGTCGAGAGGGCGAGGATCAATGCGGCGGCGGCGAGAAGGGTCGATGCGGGCAACGACGCTTCCGGAAACCAGAAGTTGAGCGCCGAGACGGCCGCGAGGCCCATCAGCGTCCCTGCCGTGGCCCGCACCGGAATCCCGAGGGCGAAGTGCACCGCAGCGAAGGCTCGACGCAGCGCGAAGAACCACACGGCTCCGTAGAGCGCGGGTACGGCGAGGGCGAGCCCAAGCGGGGAGAGGTGTCCGATCGACAGCACGTAGACCGGCAGCAGGACCGCGAGCGCGTAGCCCATCTCCCGTACCCACGTGGAGTTCCGGGCCAGGAAGCGGCCAACAGGCAGGAACGCGTCGCGGGCAAAGCGGCGGCCGTCGAGCCGCTCGTGATGAACGAGGGTGCGGCTCGTCATGCGCGCAGGCCCCGGCGCGGCATGCGGGGACGAGAGCTCCTTGCCAAAAGCCAGCAGATGACGAACGCGAGATACACCAGCGCCAAGAGGAGGCCGAGCTGGACGATGAGCCTCGAATTGCTCAGCTCTCGAGCCGGCGGCTCGTGCCGCGCAGCCAGCCGCTTCGGCGCGGCGCGCGTCGGCGGCTGCGCCCCTAAGGCGGCCGCCCCCGCGCCGGCGTTTAGCGGCCTGGTTGCACTTGCGGTACTACCGGCACTACCGGCGCTCCCGCCGCCCGCTGAACGGGCCGCAACTTCGCGTGGGCCGCCGCTCGCGGGCTTGTGCGTGACCGGATGGTCAGGGCTATTGGCCGTAGTATCGCGGCCCGCCTCCGCCCTGGCACCAACCGCGATCGCGCCGATCGCTGTGTCCGTCGCGAAGGTGTTGATCCTCGGCCAATCGAACTTCGCGCCGGCGTGCCCGAGCCAGGCGTCGACTCCGCCAGACCTCGTGGCAAACCAGACCTCAGCGGACGGCCCGACCCGCTCAACAAGCCGTTCAGCAGCCTGATACTGCGGATTTCCGAGGCGATACTGCGGGTTTGCCGCCTGTGGACGCGGATTTCCGGCGCCGGCGGCGTTGCGCTTGACCCTCGCACCCGTCGGTTGCGGGGCGGCCTGCTCGCGCGGACTGGCGACCTCGGTTCGTGGTTGCGAATTCGAGCCCTCGACCCCTCGCGATCCCGTGTTCATGCGCGATTTCGCACTTGAGAAGGACCGCCGCAAGGCCGACGGCTCGCCGTGCCTCGCCTGTTTGATTCCAGATGCAATAAGGCGCCTGATCGGCGCCTTATTCTCCTGACCCGACGCGGGGGCTCCCGCGGGTGGTATCGCCCGGTTTTCGGGCGTTGGTATCACCGAATCAGTCTCTGGTGATACTGCCTCTTTCACAGAACTCTGCGTAAATTCGTGGCCCGAATTCTCCTTTACGGAATTCGCGCTATCGGCGACGGGCGCAACGTCGGGCTGAAGTGTCTTGGTGGTCGCCGGTGGAGTCGCTTCGGGCGAATCGCCGGCCGGAGGATCGACGGCCGGAGCCTGCTGTTGGGCCGACGGAGCCTGCGCATCCACCGCTGGAGTCTGAGACTCCGCTGCGGGAGCCTCGGATTCCGCTGCTGGGGCCTGCATTTCGGGTGCGGGAGCCTGCATTTCCGTTGCCGGAGCCTGCGATTCCGGCGCGGCCGTGGCTGTGTCGGCGATCTGCGCCTGGAGCTCGGCGGGCGTCGCCTGCGTGGCGGGATCGGTAAAGGATGTGAGGCTCGAGCCGTCTGCGGCGCCGGCGCCTGGGGCAATAGCGAAGTAGAGCAGCGCCGCTGCCGCGACCTTCGTGGAATTCCGACGGAGTCTCCCGCTCACACGCGTGATAATTCTTAGATACCCAACGCCGCGTTCGATCAACCCACTCCTTCCAAAAAAAATTTGCCGAAGTGCGAGAAATAAGTGGATTGGAGATGTGAAACGAGTTACCATTTCCCTCGCGTGGAATAGGGGCTCCGAGCGTGATGCAAATTCGATCCGGAAACCAACTTCCTGCCGAGACGCGTGCGTATGCCCTGCCGGCCATCGCGCGGGCGGCTCCGAGCCCCCTGATCGACGCCCCCGAGGCGCTTCCCTGGCCGCCTCCCGTGCCGCGCGGCCGCCGTCCACGGCCTTCCGGCCCGCCGCCCGCCGGGCCGGCCAAGCTGGTTCCGCTGCCGTCCGACCGCGTCTCGAGCCGCGCGGCCTCGCGCGAGCTCCTACGGCGTTACCACGAGCACGGCGACCGGGCCGCTCGCGACCGCCTGATCGAGCAGTATCTGCCGCTCGTGAGGCGGCTCGCCCAACGGTTTGCAGGGCGCGGCGAGCAGGTCGAGGACCTCGTCCAGGTCGGGTCGATCGGTCTGATGAAGGCGATCGACCGCTTCGAGCCTGACCGCGGCGCCGAGCTCGGCTCCTTCGCGATCCCCACGATCGCCGGCGAGATCCGGCGGCACCTGCGCGACCGCGTGTGGCCGGTCAGGGTGCCGCGGCGCCTTCAGGAGCTCGGGCTCTCGCTCGCGAACGGCTCGCACGCACCGGCCGAGCTCGCCCGAGACGCGGGCGTCGAGAAGGACCTAGTCGTCGAGGCCCTGGCGGCAGTGCAGTCCCTCACTCCCCGCTCGCTGTCCGCTCCCGCGCGGGATCAGGAGGGCGGCGCCGGCCCGTCCGACGTTCAAGCGATCGAGGGTGGCTACGAGCACGGAGAAGATCGGGTGCTGCTGGAACGCGCCTTCCGAGTGCTCGACAAGCGAGAGCGGCGGGTTCTCCACCTCTGCTTCTTCGAAGGCCTCAGCCAGTCGCAGATCGGGCGTCAAGTCGGCGTCTCCCAGGTTCACGTCTCGCGCCTGACCCGCCGCGCGCTCGAAAAACTGCGCGCCGAAATTGGATCGGACCTCCCGATACCGCCGTAAACTATGAGCCGTGGCCTGCGATACCAGCAGAGGCGCCGCGCAAAAACGCGTTATGAGGCACGGTCCGCCAGGGAGCAAAGGGTCAGGGAGCGAGGAATGAAGCGCGCCCGTGAGCGCCGCAGCACTGGCCGCGACAGTACCGGCGTCGACCCGTACCTCGATCTGCCGTACCGGGTGACGCTCGTCCGCGACATGGAGGGGAACGGTTCGGGCTGGGCGGCGACCGTCGAGGAGCTTCCCGGCTGCACGAGCAAGGGCAGCACTCCGGAGGAAGCCGTGAACGGGCTCCGGGAGGCGATGGCCGGCTGGATCAACACGGCGCTCGAGGAGGGGCGCGAGATCCCGAAGCCGAAAGACGCAGAGAGCTACAGCGGTCGGCTCCTGCTGCGGATGCCGCGAACCCTCCACGCCGAGCTCGCCCGCGTCGCCGAGCGCGAGGGCGCGAGCCTGAACCAGTTCATTACGGATGTCCTCGCCAGCGCCGTCGGCTGGCGCGTACGCGGCGGCGCGGCGGGCGCTGGCAAGAACTCTTCGATCAGCCAGGTCCCGGGCGCTGCCGCACTAACGCCTGAGTCTCAAGTCTCACCCGAGGAGGAGCCGCGGTCGCGCCGGTTGCTCACCGCGATCCTGGCCGCGAACTTCGTCGTCGTCGCCTTTGCGGCCGTAGTCGCCGCGCTTGCACTGATCGTCTTCTGGTTGTAGACGCGGGAGCCGCTCGCCTTCAGCGAAGCCGCCGTTGGCCTTAGAACTTCTCAGCCGCCACGCAGGAGCCGGTTTCTCGATTGTCGATCAGCCGGTTGCCGCGCGGCCGCGCAAGGGTTCCGTCTTCGCGTTTTGCGGTCTGCTCGCGGACGAGCGCGCCGGACTTGTTCCCGCAGCCGCGGTTCCTGCGCACGAGGTTCTCCGACGAGCCCTGGAGAATGATGGCCGGGCGCGGGCCGCCGACGAACCTGTTGCCGATGATCTCGTTCTCGTTCTCCTCGACGTCGACGAAGATGGCCGGCCCCTTGGCCGCGACGACTCGGTTGAAGGTGAAGCGGTTGCGGTTCGAGCCGCCGCCGCCGTGACGCCACTCGACGTTGATCCCGGTGCCGACGTCGGCGATCCGGTTCCGCGAAATGAGCGAGTCGTTGGTCGAGCGCTCGACGTAGATGCCCGTGCGGGTGGTGCGGATGTCGTTGTCGACGATCGTCGTCCTCGTCGACGAGCCCACGGTCTCGATCCCGTCCCATCTCGCCCGACGGATCGTGTTGCCGATGATCGCCGCCTCGACTCCGCCGGTCCAGATCGCGCCCTCGTTCGTCCCGCAGCCGTGCGCGGTACGTGGCGACCGGACGCATGCGTCACGCGCCGGATCGCGGATGTCGCTGATGCGGTTGTCGAGTGCGAGCCCATGGCGCGCGGCCGTGCGGCTGCCGTACTCCTTCTGCCCGAGCAGGATTCCGAACGAACGAAAGGCGCGGATCCGCGAGCGGACGACGTTGGTGTCGCGCGATCGATCGGAACCCAGCACGTACACGCCCGCCTGAGCGGTTCCACCGCCGTCGATCCGCGAGTCCTGGATCGAGACGTTCGAGTGGGCGCCCCAGACGTTCACGCCGTATCTCCGGACCCGTTTGATGTCGAGGCGCTGCAGGCGGACGGTGCGGGAACCGTCGAAGACCGCGACCGCGTTGCCGCCGCCCGGCCCGGGCCCGCCGCCGTCGAGCACCAGGTCGGTGACGCGAATGTTCTTGCCCTTGGCAACCAGGAGCGCCCAGTACTTGACGCCCGGCGGAGCGCTGATCACCGTGCGCGGGCCCGAGCCGACGAGCCGAGCGCCCGTACCGAGCCTCACGTTGCGGAGTCGATAGAGACCGGCCGCGAGACGAACGGTCACGCCGCCGCGCCGCAGAGCCTCGAGCGCGCGGGCAAGCCCCCGCTCCGGCGACGCGGTCACGATGCCACGGGTGTACCGCACGGTCCGAAGGCCGATCGCGCGCGTCGAGCCGCGCCGCCCGAGCGTGTCGACCGCGACAACGCGAAGGCGGTGGCGGCCCGGGCGGAGAAGACCGGGATTGACTCCGAAGGCGAACGGCGGGCTCGTGTCGGTCCCGAGCGGACGTCCGTCGAGCAGAAACGTGACGGCGACGACACGCGCCCCGTCAGCCTTCGCGTGCGCCTCGAGGACAGTCGGCCGCTCGAGCGTAACGGGCCCGGCGTAGGTGACGCGCGGCGGAGCGGCTCCTGCCGGCGCCGAGCCGCCGCAAGCCGAAAGCCAGGCGGCGACGGCCGAGCAGGCGAGCACGCTCGCGACCAAGCGCCGGGTGCCGAAGGTCTTCACGTGCAGTTAGCGAATAGTTCCGCGACGGTCGGAGGTGGGCGATCGTCCAGCAGCATCGGGGGCTATCTTCAGTGGTCGTGAATCGACGAGACGCAGCCGACGGCGCCGAGGCCTACGGGTCGTACGAGCTCCCGCCCGACGAGCCGCTCGAGCCGAGCCGCTATGGAGATGCGCTTCGCCGTAGTTGGCCGCTGATCGCATTGATCGTCGCCCCCTTGACCCTCGCAGTGCTCGTCGTCTCCCTCAGTCTGCCGAAGACATACCGCAGCAGTGCCAAGCTGGTTCTCGAACCGGCCGCCGATCCACTCGGGTCGGGAGACGCCGCATCGATCGAACGCCGCCTGGCAACGATCCAAGTCCTGGTCACCACTCGTGACGTCCTCGCGAGCGCGGCCCGCAGGCTCCCGGGTGAGACAGCGGACACGTTGCAGGACAAAGTTAAGGCCGGGGTCGACCAGAATGCGAACATCGTCAGCGTCGTCACCACCGACAACAGCGCGGGCGGCGCCGCGAGAATCGCGAACACCGTGGCGAACACGTTCCTGGCGAAGCGACGCGCGCTCCAGCGACAGCAGCGCACGCGCGAGCGCGCGCGACTGGTGCAGGCGATCGCTCAACTGCGCGGGAGGGCCGGGTCGCAGAATCAAATCCAGGTCCTCCGCGACCAGCTCACGCAGCTGAGCGTCAGCGAAGCGAGCACACTGCCGGAGCTGCAGCTTGCGGAGGCCGCGGAGCCTCCGGGCAGCGCGTACTCCCCGAAGCCCGTCCGTAACACGATCTTCGCCTTCTTCGGTGCCGCCTTTATCGCCGCGCTCGTCGTGCTCGCCCGCGCGCAGATCGCTCCGCGCGTCACCACTTCCAGGGAGCTGAGCCGGCTGCTCGACCTTCCGGTCCTCGTCGAGATCCCTCACATCCGGCGTGGCCTCGGCCGCCAGCCCAAGACCCTGAGCGGTGCCGAATACGAGGCCTACCAGACGCTCCACGCGGCGCTCAAGATGCAGCTCCCCCCGACGCAGCAGCAGGTCGTGCTCATCACGAGCACCCTGCACGGGGAAGGCAAGACGGAGGTCACCGCCGGGCTCGGCCTGGCGCTATCGCAGGCAGGCCTCCGAACGTGGCTCGTTTCCGCCGACATGCGCTGGCCCCGCCTGCACGAGCTGTTCGACGTCGCCCAGGCGCCGGGGCTCGCCGAGGTCCTCGCAGGCGCCCGACACAGTCGCGACGGCGGCGCGAACTCAGAGGCCGTTGGGGCCGCCATGCCGTCGTATTCGGCGGAGCTCGGCGCCGGCAGCCTGCACGTACTGGCCAGCGGGCGCAGACCGCCCGACCCGGCGCAGCTCCTTGCGAGCGACGCTCTGGATGCGTTCTTCGACGACATCAAGCGGTCCGACTACGACTACGTGCTCCTCGACGGCCCGCCGCTCGTCGGCCTCGTCGACAGCCAGGTGCTCGCACAGCGGGCGGACG
Organism: Actinomycetota bacterium; assembly: GCA_046728975.1. GTDB lineage: Bacteria > Actinomycetota > Thermoleophilia > Gaiellales > Gaiellaceae > JBKPFU01. The sequence goes on from JBKPFU010000090.1 coordinate 13,085, forward strand.
GCGTGCTCATCGTCTGCCGGCTCGATCGCCTGACGCCCCAGAACGCGATCGATCTCCGCGACCTGCTTCAGCGCCTCCACGTCAGGCCGCTCGGGCTCATCGCCGTCGGCGCCCGGGGCGCCGGCTCCTCGAACGCGTACCTCCAGGGCTAGCGGGCGCTCGCCCCCAGCGCGCCCGCGGGACGGCGGCTCGCATCGTGCCGGCCCAGACGAGCGCGGCGATCAGCCACAGGTGCCGCCAGTGCAGGGTGTCGATGAAGATGCTGTTCGCGAGCAGGCCGCACCAAGCGGCGAGCAAGGTGGCCGAGCCAATCCCGAAGGTGTCCCGCCCGGCTGCGGTGTTCTGGGCCGCGAAGAAGAGGGTCAGCACGACGAGCGCCAGGAGGACGAGCAGACCCAGCAGGCCTTCCTCGGCCAGCGCCCGCACGTAGGTGCTGTGAGCCGAGACCGCGGAAACGCGCTCGAACTGCCCCGGCCCGATCCCGAGCGGGTACTCCGCGGCGAGCTCCACGCCCGAGAGCTGAGCGCCGAACCTCTGCACGTCGTAGAACTGAAAGCGGGCGCGCTCCTGCAGGAAGGTGAACGACGAGCTGACGGCGACCGCGATGAACAGGGCCGTCGCCGCCGCGAGCACCGCGCCGAGCACGACCATCGCCCGGCGCCACCCGCCGCGCCGCAGCGCAAGCACGCCGAACATCACGACGACGGCGACCGCGAAATTAAGCCACGCCGCGCGCGAGAACGAGAAGAGAATCCCGATCGTCAGGATCGACAGGAGCACGAGCTTCGTGATGCTGCGAAGCCGCAGGAGCCGCGGCGCGGCCGCCTCCTCCATGAGCAGGAGCGCGGCCGGGACAAGGAACGCGCCGAAGACGTTCGGGTCCTTGAACAGGCCCTGGGCCCGCGGACCGGTGACGAACAGCTGGCTGCCGGGGAAGGGGACGAACAGCGCGAGCGTCCCGAGCGCCGCCGAAGCCACGGCGGCGGAGATGTAGGCAACCGCGACGAGGCGCGCCCGCGGAACAGAGCGCACGTAGTCGGAGAGCCACAGCGCGAAGACGCCGAGGTAGAGCGTGATCGAGAAGAACAGCATCGCCCGGGTCGCATCGATCACTTCGATCGAAGCGAGCAGGTTGAGCGCGAGGAAGAGACCGACGAGGATCGTGACCGCGAGCTGGACCCGGCGGACGCGGAACCGGCCGGTCGCGAGGGCGACCGCGATCACAACTGCGAAGACGAGGTCTGCCGGCGCCGGCTCCACTCGCACGGCCGCGAGCAGGAACACGCCGAGCGCGACCGCGGCGTTGTAGCGCGCGAGCGCGAGCATGAGCGTCCCGAGCAGCCCGATGCCGACGGCGAAGACGACGGTGAACGTCGGGGGATGGCGCGCGAGGATGACGCCCGCGACCAGAGCAACCGCGAGCAGTGCCAGAGAGACCGCCGCCAGCGTCGCCAGGCGCACCGCGGGCGGCGACCGTCGTGGAACAGCGAGCGGCTGAGCGGTCGCCACGCGCTACCTCCGTGACCCCGCTCGAGCGGTCAGGCACGGCCGCCGCCTCATCTCAGGCAGGATAGACCGGCATGCGGACCCGCGTGCCTGAGACGGCCGATCCCGAGGCGTCGCGGCCATTTTCCTCGCCTGCGGGCCGTCCCGGCGACATGTCGCGGCGCCCCCGCATCCTGCTGCTGATCACGCTCGGCGAGGTGGGCGGCGCGCAGGGATACGTCGCGTCGCTTCTGCCGGCACTGGCGGAGCAGTTCGACGTGGCGGTGGCCACACACGGCGATGGGTTTCTCCAGGAGGCGTCGGCGCGTTCCGGCGCCCGCTTCGTTCCGCTCCGACACGTCAGACGGCCGATCAGACCCTGGCGCGACCTGGCGGGTTTCGTCGAGCTCATCCGCCTCCTACGCCGTGAGCGGCCGGACATCCTGCACGCGAGCAGCTCCAAGGCAGGCATCCTCGGTCGGTTCGCCGCGGTCGCAGCGCGCGTTCCGATCCGGATCTTCACGGCGCACGGGTGGGCATTCGCCGCTCACCAAGGCTTGGTCTCGGTGCTTTACCGCTGGGCCGATCGCGCTGCCGCAAGGGTCACGACGACGACGATCTGCGTCTCCGAGACCGAGCGCGTGCGGGGCCTCCGCGCTCGTACCTGTCGCGCCGAGCGGACGGTCGTCATCCGGAACGCGGTCGACGCGGCCGCGGCTCCGCGTGCGCGTCACGACCACGCGACGCCGCGGCTCGTGGCGGTCGGCCGCCTGAAGCGGCCGAAGGACTTCCTGACCCTGGTTCGCGCGCTCGCCGCGCTCGGCCCGGGCTCGTTCGATGAGGCGCTGATCGTTGGAGACGGGCCCGACCGAGCCGCGATCGAGCGGGAGATCTCGCGGCTGGGCCTGGAGGACCGCGTGCGGCTGACCGGAGAGCGGAGCGACGTCCCGGAGCTGCTCGCGGCGGCCGACGTGTTCGTCCTGTCGAGCGCCTCGGAGGGGCTGCCGCTGTCGGTGATGGAGGCGATGGCCGCGGGCCTGCCGGTGGTGGCCTCGGCCGTCGGCGGCGTACCGGAGCTTGTCATCGACGGTGAGACCGGCCTGCTCGTCCCCGCGGGGGACGCGACGGAGCTCACCGCCGCCCTGGAGCGGGTTCTTCTCGACCGGCAGCTCCGGCAGCGCCTAGGCGCCGCCGGCCGCGCGCGCGCGGAGAACGCGTTCGATGTCGCGTCGTTCCGCTCCGCTCACCTCGAGGTCTATCGCCGCGAGCTCGCCCGCGCCGGCTCGCCGGCTCCGTAGCGGAAACGGCGGTAGAGCCGCCTGAGCGGCGGCGGCGAGTCGTGGCCGCCTCCGACCTTCGCCTTGAAGTCGAGGAACGTGTCGCGTGCGTCGATCTGCCGACGCCGCAGCGCGAATCGATCGACGTCCGGAGCGTTCACGCCCGGCTCGCACGACACCGCCGCGCGGTACCCGGCGTCGACGACGAGCTTCCGCTCGCGCTCGCCGAACAGCCCTGCCGGATAGGAGAAGTGCTGCACCGGCCGGCCGAGACGGTCCTCGAGCGCGAGCTTCGAGCCCTCGATCTCGCGGTGCGCCTCCTCGTCGGGCACGCTCAGCAAGTTCGGGTGCGTGAGCGAGTGCGACTCGAAACAGAGTGTCCCCTCGCCGTCGAGCTTCACGATGTCGTCCCAGCCGAGCAGCGGAGGCTGATGCTCGTACCACTCGAACGAGGCGGCACCGTCGATCACCGCTGGAGCGACAAAGACCGTCGCGCGGAAGCCGTGCTCGGCAAGGATGGGCAGGGCGTGCTCGGCGACGTCGAGGTAGCCGTCGTCGAAGCTGAGCCCGACCGTGCGCGGCGCGAGGCGCCCTGAGTCGAGCAGATCGGCGACGGCGTTCACATCGATGACCTCGTAGCCGGCGGAGGCCAGGTGGTCCATCTGCCTGCGAAAGCTGCGCGGGTCGACGGCGAGCTCGTCCTTGTCCGCCGAAACGCGGTGGTAGAAGAGGATCCGGAGGCCGTCTGCATTGGCGTGCCCGCGCGAGCGAACGGCCCACGCTGCCGAGCGCGCGCGCGTGAGACCCGCCTTCACGGCGTAGAAAGCCGGGTTACCGAGCTGGAGGCCGTTCGAGCGACCGCTGTCGCTCAAGATCGCCCGGTGACGCGGCCGAGCGCGCGTCGAGCGGGGGCGAGCCCGTCGAAGTAGAAGCGGCGCAGGGTCGACGAGCGCTTGAGCGCCCTGCGCAGACGGATCCCGCCGACCCGTCCGGCGACAGCGGCGCGCCCCTGGATCGTTCGCGCCAGGCCGAACGCCTGATAGAGCGGGTCGAGCCGGTCGGCGAGCTCGAGCTTGTAGCGCTCGGCGCCGCCGAGGAACTCGACCACCGTCGCCCCCTCGTCGGCGGCAGCCTCGATCGCGTCCAGCGTGTTGATCAGCCCCGGCGAGAAGCGCGAGAACTCGGGATCGAACGCAATCCGGTGCACGTACATCCGGCGCTCGAGCAGGAAGTAGTAATGGAATGCGATCGCTCGACCGTCCAGCTTCAGCGTCACGATGCGAGGGACCCCGACCCTGGCCAGCGCGCGGATCGCGTCGCGGTGGAAATGCATGCCGGCCGGCGTGGTGAAGCGAGAGCCGTCGGGACGACCCGCCCAGCGGCGCTCGTGCACGACGAACGCGTCCTCGAGCGCCGACGCGAGATCCTCCTCCGTCTGGGCAACCAACACCTCCACGCGACCGGCCGTGGCGAGCTGGCGGCGGCGGCGGCCGTGGAAGTTGCGCCGCTTCGACGACAGCTTCGCCCGATACACCGCGTCCCACCCGTCCTGCATGTCCAGGACCGGGGCCTCCGAGCGTTTGACGAGGCGCAGGCGGGCCGGGCCGAGCGCCTCGACCAGCCGGCTCCCGCTCGGAAGGCCGTACAGGTCGGCGAAATCGTGCGAGGACGATGCCGCCTGCTCGACGAGCGCGGCTCCCACCGCTGCGTCCTCACCGTCCGCAACGAGCAGATCGGCGAGCGCCGAGTGGGTGCCACCGGGGAAAGTCAGGACTCGCAACCCGAGCCGCGGCTGCACGGAGAGCGGCAACGCACCGACGAGGGTGCCGTCGCGATACGCCAGATGGACTGCCACCGACGCCTCCTCGGCGTTGTGGCTCCACCAAGCCTGGAGCCAGGGATGGAGCAGGAACGGGCTCGGCCGCGGCATCGACCGGACGAGGTCATCCCATTGCCCCGCGAGGGAGGCGAACGCGTCCTGGGTCGTGACCGTTTCGATTTTCAGCGGACTTGAAAAGGAGCTCGATCTGATGCGAGACCCTCCACGAGCGGAAGCGGACCGCGCAAGCGGCCGGTCAATGATATGTCGGCGCGCCGGCCGGCGGCGGCTCGCGACGCTCCGTGAACGCCCCGAGGAACGCGTTGACGTCGCCTCTCGTCCGCAACACGAAGACGCGCGTCCCGTCCCTGCGGGCCTCGAGATCCGACAGGATCTCGCCGCGCGTCGACTTCCGATACTCCCACTGGAGCCGCACGAACTTCAGCAGAGCGTGATGGAACGGCGCCGGCTCGCATCCCTCCGGCGCGTTCACGTCCTCCTCCGAGTCGAGTCTCCGGCGCGTCACGCGCCACAGGCACGCCAGCGGCGCGACGTCGAGAAAGACGATGGCATCGGCCGCCTCGAGCCAGAGGTGCATCGTGGCCTCGTGCAGGCCTTCGACGATCCACGGCTCGTCGCGCAGCTCCCGGCGCTGCAGCGTCTCCCACTCGCCTGGGGGTGTCGCCACCCAACCCGGCTTCCAGTACAGCTTGTCGAGGTGCACGATCCTGATCCCGAGCGCGTCGCTGAGCCTCCGCGCAAGCCACGACTTGCCGGAGCCGGCCGGTCCGATCACCACGATCCGCCTCATCTCCTCGGAGGCTCCGGCCGAGGTTCGGGACCGCCTGGCTTCGGATACGTCCGTTTGACACACGGGGCGCTATCGATTATCAAGTCGGCCGGAGGCAAGGGTTGTTAACGAGGGGAGGCCGCCGTTGGCCAGGCGGGGTCGATGGATTGAGCGGCAGGCGGGTCGATCCTATTTTGCGCGGTCCCTCGCTCTCTTGGTCTGCGTAGCCGCGTTCGCGGCAGCCGGCGGTGAGGCGCGGGCGCAGGGCCCCCGACCGGACCCCGCCCCCGCGCGGAACAGTACGGGGCTGCGCCCGGACCCGGTTTCACGAACGACGCCCCCTGCTCCGGCCACGACCTCTCGCGCCACCCCTCCCGCTCCCGCGCAGTCGACTCAACCTCCGGCGGCGCCCGTTCAGAGCTCCAGTTCATCCGTCGAGGGGATGCCGCAGCACGTGACGTCGACGCCGCCCTCGCGTCAACGAACGGCGACGCCGACGACGCCAAGTTCTAACCCAAAGACGCGGGCGACGCGACAAGAGGAACCTGCCTCACAGCCCTGGCGGGCGATGCGGAACGTCCTGCTGCCCGGAGCATTCGCGCCGGTTGCGATCCTGCGCTCACCAGATGGGTCCGATGCGCGTAACTCGACCGCGCTCCTGGCGGGCGGGCTCGCGCTCATCGCCCTCATTCTCGGCGAAGGCGTGTTCCTCGCGTTGGCGATGACCCTGCTCGGGATCGGGCCCGGCCGCGGTCGCGGCGGCGGCCCTCGCACCGCCTGACGGAACCACGCTCAGCGTGTGATGACGAACGAGCTCGAGCCGAGCAGCGGGCCGAACCGCCGTGCGGAAGGCCGGCCGTACCCGGGCCACACATACCAGTGGTACAGGGCCTGCGTCAGCCGGTACGCGCGCCCCTGATACACCCATGTGCGCTTCAAACGAAGCGACGTGCGTGAGGGCCACCCGCTGAAGATCTTCTTCCCTCTCCGCCACACCTGGACGTTGTAATACGTCGCACTGGGGGCGGGCTTCCAGGCCAGGAGCGGCGGGGAGCTCATCCTCGCGCCCGCGGCCGGGCGGTACAGCGGCGCCTGCGGAACTGCGACCACCGACCTCGTCGCCTCGTTTCGCGCCTCGTCGTAGCCGGTGACCGCGTACCGATATCGCACCCCGTTCTTAAGCCGCCGGTCGGTGTAGGTGTCGCCGGTGCCGCGGTAGACGACGACCGAGGCGCCACGCTTCCCCGCCGTGCGCGTGAGCTCGACGACGACCGTGTCGCGCGAGGCGCGCCAGCTGACGACGACGAACCGATCCCCGGCCTTCACCTTCACGTCCGTCACCGACGGCGTCGTCCCGTCGTACTTCAGCCCGAATGTCCCGGCGCCGCTCTGGTTGCCGGCCAGGTCGCGGCAGGAGCCGCTGACCGATGCCCTGTCATTGTCGGGGCCGCCGTAGCTCGCTTGCGTGCAGGCATCCACTCCCGACGTCGCGTCGCTGCCCTTGAAGCTCACCGCGACCGGATGGTTGTACCAGCCGTTCGCATCCGGCGCCCGTGCGGGGGTTGCGCCGGTCACCTGCGGCGCGGTCGTGTCGTAGCCGAGCGCGAAGGCGCCGAGACCCGCGTTGCCTGCCTTGTCGAGGCACGAGCCGCGGACGAGCACGAACTTGCTGTCGGGCCCGGTGTAGCTGAGCGGTGCCGCGCACGACTCGAGCCCTGCGACCGAGTCACGGCCCTGGAAGGAGACGTCGACCGCGTGGTTGTACCAGCCGTTCGCGTCCGCCGCGCGTCCCGGAGTCGCACTGACCTGTGGGCCCGTCCCGTCGTACTTCAGCGGGAAGAGGGCGACACCGCGGTTACCCGCCTCGTCGACGCACGATCCGGCCACCGCTGCGGTGCCGCTGTCCGGGCCCTGATATGTCGTCCCCGGGCAGTCGGCGATGCCCGCAGTTGCGTCCGTGCCCTGGAATGCGAACGCGACCGCGTGGTTGTACCACCCCGCGCGATCGGGCGTCCGCGCCGCGACCGCATTCGTGACCTGGGGATCGCTGGCGTCGTACTTGAACGCGAACGCGGTCGAGCCGCTCGCGTTCCCGGCGCGGTCGCGGCAGGAGCCGCTCACGGACGCGTTCGCGTTGTCGGGTCCCGCGTAGGTGACCTGCGTGCAGGCGTTCACGCCAGAAGTCGCGTCGGTTCCCTGGAAGCTCAGCGCGAGCGGGTGGTTGTACCAGCCGTTGGCATCCGGCTGGCGCGCAGGAGCGGCGCCACTTACCTGCGGAGCCGTCGCGTCGTAGCCGACCGCGAAGACGCGTACCCCCGTGTTGCCGGCCTTGTCGCGGCAGGCGCCGCTGACCGCGGCGCTGGTGCTGTCGGGGCCGGAGTAAGTCTTCGGGCCGTCACAGCTATCGATTCCGGACGTCGCGTCGTTGCCCGAGAAGCTGATGGTGAGCGCGTGGTTGTACCAGCCGTTGGCGTCGGGAGTGCGATCCGCGGCAGCGTTCGCCTGTGGCGCGGTCGCGTCGTACTTGAGGACGAACGTACTGGCGGCGCTCGAGTTGCCGGCTTTGTCGCGGCACGAGCCGCCCACCGAGGCGCCGCCGCTGTCCGGCCCGGAGTAGGTCTTCGCCGCGTCACACGTATCGACGCCCGACGTCGCATCAGTGCCGCCGAAGCTGACGGTAAGCGCGTGGTTGTACCAGCCGTTCGCGTCGGGGACACGCGAAGTCGTCGAGTTCGCCAGCGGCGCCGTCGCGTCGTACTTGAGCGGTACGGATGCGCCCGCGACGTTTCCTGCCTTGTCGAGGCACGACCCGCCGACCTCAGCCGCTGCGTTGTCGGGGCCGCTGTAGATTTGGGTGGCCGTGCACGAGTCGAGGCCTGAGGTGGCGTCGCTGCCGGCGAAGCTGACCGTAAGGGAGTGGTTGTACCAGCCGTTCGCGTCCGCCGCCCGCGACGGTGTCGCGCTCGCGGTCGGCACGGTCGCGTCGTACTTGAGCGCGAACACGGTGGCGGCGCTCTGGTTGCCGGCCTTGTCGCGGCAGGAGCCGCTCACCGAGGCGCTGCCGCTGTCGGGCCCGGAGTAGGTCTTCGCCGCGTCGCACGTATCGACGCCCGACGTCGCGTCGCTGGCGGCGAAGCTGACTGTGAGCGCATGGTTGTACCAGCCGTTCGCGTCGGGGACACGCGAAGGCGTCGAGTTCGCCAGCGGGGCGGCGGCGTCGTACTTGAGCGCGAGCGACGGTGTCGCACTGTTCCCCGCGACGTCGCGGCAGGATCCGCTCACGGAGGCACTGGCGCTGTCCGGGCCGGAGTACGTCTTGGGCGCGTCGCACCCGCTCATGCCTGACGTCGCGTCGGTGGCGGAGAAGCTGACGGTGAGCGCGTGGTTGTACCAGCCGTTGGCGTCGGCGGCGCGGGACGAAGTCGCGGTCGCGGCCGGGCCGGTGGCGTCGTACTCGAGGCCGAACGCGCCGGCGGCGCTCTCGTTGCCAGCCTTGTCGCGGCAGGAGCCGCTCACGGACGCCGATGCGTTGTCCGGGCCCGAGTAGGTGGCCTGGGTGCAGCCATCGACGCCCGAAGTGGCGTCGTTGCCCTGGAACGTGATCGCGACCGCGCGGTTGTACCAGCCGTTCGAGTCGGGGGCCCTTGCCGGTGTCGCGCCCGTGAGCGCAGGCGCCGTCGCGTCGTACTTGAGATCGAGCGAAGTGCTCGCGGAGTTGCCTGCGATGTCGGCGCACGTTCCGGCGACCGTGGCGGCGGCACTGTCGGGGCCGGAATACGTCTTCGGGGCGGCGCAGCTGCCGAGACCCGACATCGCATCGCTGCCGGCGAAGTTGACGGTGAGCGCGTGGTTGTACCAGCCGTTGGCGTCGGGAACGCGCGAGGCCGTCGAGCTCGCCTGCGGAGCGGTGGCGTCGTACTTCAACGTAAGCGACGTGCTCGTGCTGTTCCCAGCACGATCGACGCACGAGCCGCCGACGGGCGCGCTCGCACTATCGGGACCCGAGTAGCTCTTCGGAGCGTCGCACGAGGCCACACCCGAGGTCGCGTCCGTCGCCGCGAAGCTGACGCTGAGCGCGTGGTTGTACCACCCATTCGAATCGGCCGACCGCGAGGCGGTCGCACTCATCGCTGGATCGGTCGCGTCGTACTTGAGCCCAAAGACGCTGGAGGTGCTCTGGTTTCCGGCGGCGTCGCGGCAGGAGCCGCTCACCGAGGCGGACGGGGTATCGGGGCCTGTGTAGCTCGCCTGGGTGCACGAGGCGATGCCCGACGTGGCGTCGGTGCCGCTGAACGCGATCGTGAGTGCGTGGTTGTACCAGCCGTTCGAGTCGGCCGGCCGGGCCGGTGTCGCTCCCGTGACCTGCGGCGCAGTCGCGTCGTACTTGAACCCGAACGACGGTGAAGAGCTGTTGCCGGCCACATCGCGGCAGGTTCCGGTCAGCGATGCGGCCGCGGTATCCGGACCTGAGTAGCTCTTCGGAGCGTCGCACGACGACACGCCGGAGGTTCCGTCAGTGGCCGCGAAGCTGATCGTGAGTCCGTGGTTGTACCAGCCGTTTGAGTCCGCGGCCCGGTCCGGCGTCGGGGTGACCGCCGGAGGCGTCTTATCGAGCTTGATTGTCTTGCTGACCGTCGTCTGACCGCCATCACTGACGGCGGAGCACGTGAACTGCGTGCCGAGCGTGTCGGCCGTGAGCGTCTTCGCGTCGCACCCGCTCGACGACAAGATCACCGACTCCGGGTCCTCGACCTTCCAGTTGAGGGTGACGTTGCTGACGTACCAGCCGTTCGAGCCAAGCGTCCCGAAAATGATCGGCGTTACGACGGGGGGCGTCGGGTCGCCGGGCACGTCCGGCGCGCCGCGTACGACCTGGCCGCCGGAGGTCAGGAGCAGCCCTCCGAGGCCGAGGAGGAGGAGGGCGGCGTATCGACGCAAGGCGGCTCCTTAGCCGGTGTACACGAACGAGCTTCCGCCGAGCAGGCGGCCGTACCGACCCGCAGAGAACAGCCCGAACCCCGGCCAGACGTACCAGCGGTACACGCCCGGGCGGAGCCGGTTGCGGCGGCCGTTGAAGACCCAGGTGCGCCGGAGCTGGAACCGTGGCCGCGTGACCCAGACGCTCAGGATCTTCCTCCCGCCGCGCATCAACTGGAGGTTGTAATAGCTTGCCCGCCTAATCGGTGCCCACACGAGCAGCGGTGCTCGTCCGACTGTCGCGCCAGGGACGGGGCTGAGGAGGGCTCCCGTCGCGGTCACCGCGAACGACTTCGCCGCGCGGTTGTCGGCAGGGTCGATCGCGGTAACCACGTAGTGGTACCGCTCCCCGACCCTCAGACCCGTGTCGCGGTAGCTCGATGCTGGACCTCGGTAGACGACGGTGACACCCGCGCCGCGGAGGCCCGGCGAACGCGTGACCTCGACCAGCTGCGTATCTGCCGACGCCTTCCACTTGAGGTCGATCTTCCGGTTCCGGTTCTTCGCGGTGATGCTCGAGACGCTCGGAGGCGTGGCGTCGTACTTGAACCAGAAGGCCGCGCTCCCGACGTTGCCGGCGTAGTCGCGGCAGTTGCCGGAGACCGCCGCGCTGGCGTTGTCGGGCCCTCCGTAGGCAGCGGAGGAGCAGCCGGTGAGGCCCGAAGTCGCATCGGTGCCCGAGAAGGAGACGCCGAGTGGATGGTTGTACCAGCCATTCGCGTCCGCGCCCCGGGTGGGAGCCGCGGTGACGGCCGGCGGCGTCTTGTCGACCCTGAAGGTTTTGCTGACGGTGATCGTGGTGCCGCCGGGCCATGTCGCGGAGCACGTGAGTGTGGTCCCCACCGTGTCCGCAGCGAGCGTCCTCGCATCACAACCGGTCGACGATTCGGGGAGCGGATCAATCTTCCAGTTGACGGTGACGTTGCTCGTGTACCAGCCGTTGGCCCCCGGCGAGCCGTAGATGATCGGTGTGATCGACTCGGCCGCAGTGGCGCCGGGAACCATGACCAATGCCGCCGCTGCGACTAGTAAAAGTGAAAGAGATCGCGCGGCAACCCAGCGAAAAGCCGGCCGCCGCGAGCCCCCGCGCCGACCCCTGCGCCGCAGCAACTCTGGCTTCGGGATCCACCGCCTGACGGTCGCCACCCCCCGCCGTCGTTGCTCTCCCTACGGCCGCCGACGGTACTACGCCGTACGAGACGTGTCAATTTGAACGTTGCCTCGGTCGGCGACCGCGAGCTCAGCCGGCGAAAAGGAACGAGCTTCCGCCGAGCAGACGGCCGTAATGACCGGCAGCGACGGGTCCGAACCCCGGCCATACGTACCAGCGGTAGACGCCCCGGTGGAGGCGATATCGGCGGCCGTCGTACGTCCACGCCCTCGGAAGCCGGAGCCGTGGGCCGGTCGGCCACGCGCTGAAGATCTTCTGGCCGCGCATCAGCTGCACGTTGTAGTAGCTCGCGCCCTTGACCGGGGTCCAGAAGAGGGTCGGCGGCGAGGCAACCTTCGCGCCGGGCGCAGGTCCGAACAACGCCCCAGCAGCCCTGAGGCTGACCGTCCTCGCCGCGTGGTTCGCAGCCTGGTCGAACCCCGTCACCGTGTACCGGTAGGCGCGGCCGGCCCGCAAGCCCTTGTCGCGATAAGCATTCGCCGTGCCGCGGTAGACGACCGCCCTGCGCGCGCCGCGCGTGCCGGGCGAACGCGCGACCTCGACTACCCGCGTGTCGGCCGACGCGCGCCAGTGAAGCCGCACGATTCGGTTCCCCTGCGTCGCCGTCACCCGACTAAGCGAGGGAGCGGTCTTGTCGAGCTTGATCGTCTTACTGACCTGAGCGGTCGTCGTGCCGTCGAGGCTCGTCGCTCTACACGTGAGCGTCGTGCCGGGCGTGTCCGTCGTGAGCGTGACGGCTTCGCAGCCCTGCGAGGACCTGATCGGCCCGTCGATCCTCCAGTTGACCGTGACGTTGCTCGTATACCAGCCGTTTGCACCCGGCGTCCCGTAGACCATCGCGGTGATAGTGAGCGGCGTGTCCGCGGTGCCGCCGGCGGCTCCCGGGACCACGAGGAACGCGGCGACTGCGATGGCCGACACCGCGCGCCGACCCCTCGATCGCAACAACCACAGATGATGGAACCGCGTCAAAAGAATCCCCCCGCGTTCGCTCGTGGCGCTATCGAAGCTACATCTTCGTCTTCGAACTGTCAATTCCCCTGCACAGCGGGCAAACGAGCGGCCGCGGCGCTAGGGCGCGATCGCACCCTCGGCCGGTGCCCGTGTCCGGCGGAGGCGGGTGCGCAATTGCCTGAAGAGCCAACGGACGTCGCCGGTTCGCGGGACGAACTCCGCCGCGTGGCGCTCGAGCGTCCGCACGAAGACCGCGCCGACGACAACGCCCGCGGCCGTGTAGGCGAGCGTCGAGGCGAGGGCGGCGCCGAGGCCGCCGAACGGCGGGATCAGGAGCACGTCGAGGACGACCGTGCAGACGAAGCCGACCGCGATCGAAGCGCTCTGGAGGCCGGGCCGCCCCTGGGCCACCAGCGCGTTGCCGAAGAGCTTGAGCGCGACCATGCCGAGCGCGCCTGCGACGAGCACACGCAGGTCGTCGATCGAACCGTGGAAGTCGCTCCCGAAGACGTCCACACACAGGACCGGCGCCAGGACGATCATCGCGGCTCCCGCTACCACGGTCACGAGCGCCGTCGCGCGGAAGATGCGCACAGCCTGGCGACCCGCCTCACGACGATCGGCCCGGACGAGATCCGGCCGCTGGACCGCTGCGAGCGCCGTCGGCAGGTACCAGAGGGCTTCCGACCACGCCACGGCGACGCTGTACAGGCCGAGCTCGCGCGACCCGGCGAT
>JBKPFU010000091.1:0-10579 GCA_046728975.1 Actinomycetota bacterium
CGCTCGACGACCTGGTGAAGTAGGTCGACAGAGCCGCGCCCCCGGCCTACGTACCATTCCCGTCGTGGCGACGACTGAGGACCGGCGCGAGACCGACTCCGGCATCGAGGTGAAGCCGGTCTACTCAGCCGAGGATGTACGCGCGGACGAGCTCGAGCCGCCGGGCGAGTACCCGTTCACGCGCGGGCCGTACGCGGACATGTACCGCGGGCGGCCCTGGACGATCCGGCAGTACGCCGGCTTCGCGTCGGCCGAGGAGACAAACCAGCGCTTTCGCTACCTGCTGGAGCGCGGCCAGACGGGGCTCTCGGTCGCCTTCGATCTTCCGACGCAGCTCGGCTACGACTCCGACGATCCGCGGGCCGCCGGCGAGGTGGGCCGCACGGGCGTCGCGATCGACTCGATGGCGGACATGGAGCTCCTCTTCGACCAGATCCCGCTCGGCGACGTGTCGACCTCGATGACCATCAACGCGCCCGCGGCGCTCTTGCTTCTCCTCTACGAGCTAGTCGGCGAGGAGCAGGGTGTCACGCCCGAGCAGCTCCGCGGGACGGTCCAGAACGACATCCTCAAGGAGTACTGCGCGCGCGGGAATTACATCTTCCCGCCGCGGCCGTCCATGCGGATCACGACCGACCTCTTCGCCTACTGCGAGGAGCGGATCCCGCGCTGGAACACGATCTCGATCTCCGGCTACCACATCCGCGAGGCGGGGGCGACGGCAGTGCAGGAGCTTGCATTCACGCTCGGGAACGGGATCGCCTACTGCCAGGCGGCGGTCGACGCGGGCCTCTCGCCCGACCGCTTCGGCGAGCGCCTGTCGTTCTTCTTCAACGCGCACAACCACTTCTTCCAGGAGGTGGCGAAGTTCCGCGCGGCGCGACGCCTGTGGGCGCGAATCATGCGCGAGCGCTTCGGCGCGACCAACCCCAAGGCGCAGGCGCTTCGCTTCCACGCGCAGACCGGCGGCTCGACGCTGACGGCGCAGCAGCCGGAGAACAATGTCGTCCGCGTTGCCGTGCAAGCGCTGTCGGCCGTTTGCGGCGGGGCGCAGTCGATCCACACGAACTCTTTCGACGAGGCGCTCGCGCTGCCGACCGAGCACGCGGCCCGGATCGCGCTCCGCACGCAGCAGATCCTCGCCCACGAGGGCGGCGGCACCGACACGGCGGATCCGCTCGGCGGCTCCTATTTCATCGAGGCGCTCACTGACGAGCTGGAGGAGCGCGCCTGGGAGCTGATCGAGCGGGTCGACGAGCTCGGCGGCGCCGTCGAGGCGATCGAGCAGGGGTTCGTCCAGCGCGAGATCGAGGAGGCGGCATTCCGGTTCAACGAGCAGGTGGAGAAGAGCGAGAAGGTGATCGTCGGCGTCAACCGTTATTCCGAGGACGAGTCCGAGCAGATCGAGCTCCACCGCATCGACCCGGAGGCGGAGCGGCGGCAGCTGGAGCGCACGGCGAAGGTTCGCGCCGAGCGTGACGCCGACGAGGCGGCCGCGGCGTTGAGGAAGGTACGCGACGTCGCCCGCGGCGACGACAACCTGCTCCCCGCGATGCGCGAAGCGCTGGGGGCGCGCTGCACGATCGGCGAGATCTGCAACGAGCTCCGCGAAGAATTCGGAACATACGACGCTCAGCGGGTGTAGCTCGAACGTGATTCGCGCGCTCCGCGTCGTACAACAACGGCTCAGCGGGCTTAGCTGAAGCGTGGCGAGCGCTGTTGCGGCCGCGGCTCCGACCGTCCGTCCCGCCGGCCAATGGACGCTGGCCTGGCGGCGGCTGCGCAAGGACAAGCTGGCGCTCGTCTGCGGCTCGACCCTCGTCGTCATCGCGTTCGGCGTCATCGCCGGCCCGACGATCGCGTCGCGGCTCCTGGGCCATGGACCGAACGACCTCTTCCCCTACGCGGTGCACAACTACAAGCCCGCCGATCCGTGGACGCGTGTCCCGGACACGGACGAGATCGGCGCGGGAAGTCTCGGTATCGATCTGCCGCCTCCGCCGAAGGGAACCGGCACGACGCTGCTCGTGCTCGGCGCGGACGGGGCGCTCGGCCGCGACGAGTTCCTCCGCCTGCTCTACGGCGGCCGCGTCTCGCTGTTGGTCGCCGCGGGAGCGACGCTCCTCGCGCTCCTGATCGGCTCGATCCTCGGCTTGATTGCTGCGTACTTCGGCGGCCTGGCCGACTCGGTCGTCTCCCGGTTCACCGACCTCGTGATGGCATTTCCGCTGCTCCTCTTCATCATCATGCTCGGGAGCACCGTCGGCGACCAGCTGAACGACGTCACGTTCGGGTTCCTGAACAAGGGCGTCTTGTCGATGGTGCTCCTGATCGGGGTGTTCACGTGGTTCTATCCGGCCCGGATCGTCCGCGCCCAGATCCTGTCGCTGCGCGAGCGCGAGTTCGTCGAGGCCGCGGAGATGATCGGAGCGAGCGACTGGCGGATCATGCGCCGTCACCTGCTCCCGCACCTGGCCGGCCCGCTGCTCGCCTTCGGCACGATCGCGTTCGCCACGAACATCATGCTCGAGGCCGGGATCACCTTCCTCGGGGTTGGGATCGAGGCGCCGACGCCGAGCTGGGGGACGATGCTCGCCGACACCTGGGGCACGCTGACGATCCCGTCGCGGTACAACCCGAACGCGTTCGACCCGTGGCTGACGATCATCCCGAGCGCCGCGATCCTCGTCACGGTCGTTACGCTGAACATCTTCGGTGAGTCGCTGCGCGACGCGCTCGACCCGCGGAGAACTCGGTGAGCGGCAGCGGCAGCCGCTGGCGCTATCTCGCGCGGCGCTTCCTGATCGGCGTCGTCCTGGTGTGGCTGCTGACGGTAATCACCTTCGGCGTCTACTACGCGATCCCATCGGAGCCGGCGAACTTCCTGATCAGGAATCAGCACCCGACTGATGAACAGATCGCGCACGCGCGGCACGCGCTCGGCGTCGATCGTCCGATCCACGTCCAGTACGCGGACTACGTCTGGCATCTGGTGCAGGGCGATCTCGGCGTCTCCTACCAGGGCGCGTTCATCGTCGGCGATCACGTCGAAGGACCGCCGGTCGGCCGGATGGTGATCCGCGCTGCCGCCGTCACCGGCTGGCTCGCGCTAGGCGGGATCGTGCTCTTGCTGTTACTCGCAGTGCCGCTCGCGATTCTCGCGGCGTCTCGGGCCGGGACGTACGTCGACCGCACGGTGATCGCCGTGTCTCTCGTCGCCGTCTCCACCCATCCGGTGGTCGTCGCGCTCGTGCTCCAGCTCTTCGTCGGGAACCGCTGGCAGATCGCGCCCGCGTCGGGTTACTGCAGCTTGCTGCCGCAGCACGCGCTTCAGCCCCACGTCGGCCCGGGCAACTTCGGCCCCGAAGAGCAAACCTGCAGCGGGATCGGGCAGTGGGCGACGCACCTAGCGCTCCCGTGGATCGCCTTCGCGCTCTTCTTCGTCGCGCTCTACATGCGGATGATCAGGACACAGCTGGTGGACGTGCTGGGGACGGAGTACGTCCGGGCGGCGCGCGCGAAGGGCGCATCGGAAGGTCGGGTCATGCTCCGCCACGCGCTGCCGAACACGGTCCTGCCGATCATCACGATGATCGGCATGGACATCGGCATGGCGATCGGCGTGGCGGTTTACGTCGAGACGGTCTACGGGTTGCCGGGCCTCGGCCAGCTCACGCTCGGCTCGTTGCGCGGCGAGGCGGGATTCGACCTGCCCGTCATCTTGGGCATCGTGATCGTGGTCGCCTCCGCGATCATCCTGATCAACCTGCTCGTCGACCTCGTGCACGCGCTCGCCGACCCCCGCGTGGCGGCGAGCGGGCGGCGCCAGGGCGCCGCCCGCACCGCCGGCGTCGTCTGAGTGCGCATTCTGCTCGTCTCGCAGATGTATCCGGGGCCGGACGCGCCCGACTACGGCGTCTTCGTTCGGCAGATGGAGGAGGCGCTGCGCCGGCGCGGCCACGAGGTCGAGCCCGCCGTCCTCAAGAGCCGGAGCGGCGGGAAGGCCAAGTACCTGCGCCTCGCCGCGCGCGCCCGCCGCGCCGCGCGCGGCTTCCGGCCCGACGTCGTCTACGCGCATTTCCTCGTGCCGACGGGGCTGCTCGCTGGGCTCGCCTCACGCGCTCCGCTCGTCGTGACGGCCCACGGCCAGGACGTCGCCAACGTCGGCCGTATTCCCGGCGTTCGTGCAGCGACGGCGCGCGTCGTTCACAAGGCCGCGGCCGTCGTCGCCGTCTCGGACTACCTGCGCCGCGAGCTCGAGCGGAAGGTCCCGGACGCGGCAGGCAAGGTCGAGGTCGTGGACTGCGGCGTCGACCTGGATCGCTTTTCTCCGAAGCCCGCTGCGGGCGGACCGACCGCCTACCTGCATGTCGGCGCACTGACAGAACGCAAGAACGTCGTCCGTCTCGCGCGGGCGTTCGAGCGTCTCGAGAATGGAACGCTCACCTTCGCCGGCGACGGTCCGCTACGAGGGCAGCTCGAAGGCCGTGCTCGGGTTCGCGTGCTCGGGGCGGTCCCGCACGAGCGGATTCCGGACCTGATCGCGGATGCCCATGTCCTCTGCCAGCCGAGCCTCGTCGAGCCGTTCGGCCAGGCGCTCCTCGAGGGGATGGCGTGCGGGCGCTCGGTGGTCGCGACGCGGGTGGGGGGACCGCCGGAGTTCGTGACCGACGACGCCGGCGTCCTGGTCGACCCGCTCGACGAGAGCTCGATCGCGAACGGCCTGCGCGCCGCGGCTCAGCTACCGCGCCCGAATCCCGCCGCCCGTGCAGCGGCGGCAAGCCACGACGTCAATGAGCAGGCGCGCCGCGTGGAGGAGATTCTCTCGCGAGCCGCTCGAGGTCGGCGAGCCTGACCTCGACCAGTGGCCTCACGCTCTCCTCGAGACCTGCCGACCGTGCGACCTCGAGCGCCTGCTCGTAGCTCTGCCTGGCCTTCTCCGCGCCGGCTCCCTGTTTGAGACGATTGTCGCCGATAACAAGAAGCCTTTGAATGCGCTCGCGCGCCTCTCCCTCTTGCACCCAGCGAATCTAACAGCGCATCGTTAGCCCCATGGAAGCCGGCCGCCCCGAAGCATCCATTCGCGTTCTAGTCGCCGACGATCACCGACTGTTCGTCGAGGCGCTGGACGCGATCCTCGCGACTGACGAGCGGCTCGAGGTCGTGGGGCGGGCGCGAACCGGCGATCACGCGCTCGAGCTCGCGCTCAAGACGCGTCCGGATGTGACCTTGATGGACATCAGCATGCCGGTCATGGACGGCGTCGAGGCGACCAAGCGGCTGCGGGAGGCGTGGCCGGGCGCGTGCGTCGTGATGCTGACCGGCTCCAACTCGCCCAGCGACATCGACCGCGCCCGCGAGGCCGGCGCCGTGGCCTACGTGACCAAGGACCGGATCGCGTCGCAGCTCCTGGACACCATCCTCGACGTCGCGACCCGGTAGCTATCCTGGGGCGCGATGCTTCAAATCCTCGCAGTCATCCATGTTCTGCTCTGCGTCGCGCTCGTCACGCTGATCCTCATGCACTCGGGCCGCGACACCGGTTTCGGCGGGATGGGCTTCACGCCTGCCTCGCAGGGCGGCACCCACATCGTGGAGCGGAACCTGACGCGTCTCACGGTGATCGTCGGCATCCTCTTCTTCGCCAACACCATCGCCCTCTTCCACCTGCTGAAGTAGCGGCTAAAGGCCCGGCTCGGAGCCTGTGCCCGTGATGTCGAAGCGGGCGGTCGCGATCGCCGGCACGAGCGTGGCGTAGGGATACCGGTCGTCGTAGAACGCGCTCTGGTTCGCGAGCTTGCGGTCGCGGGTCAGACCCGGCATGTCGGCAAACACGTCGGGCACCGAAACCGTGAAGCGGAGGTTGACCAGCGGCTCGGCGATCTTGCCGTCCCGGATCCGGAAGGTGCCGTCGCGGGTCATCCCGGTGATCACGCCCTGCCTTGGCTCGACGATCCCGAGGTAGTGCAAACGCGTGATGTAGATCCCGTCGACGACGAGCTCGGCGAGCTCCTCGGTCGACGTCGCCTCGCCCGGAGCGAGCGAGAGCGCGAATGGCATCGGCCCCCAGTGGCGTAGCGTGGCGGGCGGCGCGTGACCGGTCGAGCCGCGGCCTTGCCCCTCTCGCGCCGCGCTCAGACGGTCCCAGACCGCGCCGCGGAGGACGCCCTCCTCGACCAGCGCGACCCGCTGCTTCGGCACGCCCTCGAAGTCGAACGCCTTCGGCAGCCCGGCTGGATCGAGCGCATCGTCGTACATGGAGACCTTCGGATCGAACGACTGCTCCCCGAGCCGCCCAGAGAGGTAGCTGCGCTCCTCGAGCAGCGCGAGCCCGTTGAAGCTGTCGTAGGCGAAGTACTGAAGGAGCTCTCCGATCGCGTACGGCTCGAGCACGGCGCGATACGGGCCGGGATCGAGGCTCGCGGCGCCGCGTGTGCGCTCGGCCTTCGCGACGGCTTCGCTCGCGACGGCGCCGGGGTCGAGACCGGCGATCCGCCAGCTCGTATCGTCGGCGTAGCCGGAGGCATCGCCGTCGGCGGCCAGAACGAGGGCCGTGGCATCCGTCATCGTCTGCTCCACCCGAACGCCTGCGCTGGAGGCGATCGCAAGCGTCGTCGCGCCGCTGGTGACGAAGCCGTAGAGCCCGTACCGGCCGTCGGCGGCCGCGAGCGCCGAGGCCGCGAGTCGGGCCTGCTCGTCGGCTCCGAGCTCGGCGGTCTGCGTGTCGAAGCCCTCGACGCGCGCCAGTTGGGCGGGCTGGGCAAGGCCCGGGAAGTCGGGGTCGGGCGGCGCCTTGTCCGCCGCCTCGCCGGCACGGCGAGCCAGCGCCCGCAGCGATTCGTCGTCAAGCCGGTTCCCTGCGGCCATTCCGACTCGACCGTCGCGAACGATCCGAAGCTGGACGGTCTCGTTCTCGATCAGCGTCGGCTGGTGGACCTCGGCTCCTGCGAACCGCGCGAGCCCAGAGCGCTCTGAGTGGACGACGGCCTCTACCTCGTCCCCGCCTGCCGCCTCGACCGCCCGCTCCGCGAGCTCGATCGGACGCGTCGTCACTCGGACCCCACGCCGACCTGGACGTTCCGGAAGCGCGCCGGCGACGTGCCGTGGGAGACGTGGGCGTGCTGGCCGGGCTGGCCCTTGCCGCAGTTGGTCAGGCCGTGCAGCTTCCACTCGTCGGGCCCGGCGACCGCGTCCATCGAGCCCCAGAAGACCGGCGTAACGCCGGTGTACGTGGCGTCGCGGAGCATGCGGCCGAGCTTCCCGTCCTTGATCTCCCAGGCGACCTGCGTCCCGAACTGGAAGTTGAGGCGCTTGTCGTCGATCGACCAGCTGCGGTTCGTCTCGAAGTAGATGCCGTCGTCGACGCCGGAGATCAGGTCGTCGAGCGTTCCGTCGCCCGGCTCGAGATGGAGATTCGTCATGCGGACGAGCGGCATCCGGCTCCAGCCGTCGGCGCGCATCGAGCCTCCGGAGCCGGCGCCGAGCAGCGCCGCCGTCTCCCGCGAGGTCAGGAATCCGTGCAGGATCCCCGCCTCCACGATCGGCTCGCGCCGTGCCGGAACGCCTTCGTCGTCGAAGCCGAACGTGCCGAGCCCCCCGTCCGTCGTCGGGTCGGCCGTGATGTTCATCAGATCGGAGCCGTAGCGAAGCGAGCCGACGTCTTCGGCCTTCACCCAGCTCGTGCCGGCGTAGGCGGCCTCGGTCCCGTAGATTCGATCGAGCTCCGTCGGGTGGCCGACCGACTCGTGCACCTGAAGCTCCATCTGCTCGGCATCCAGGACGACGGTGGTGGTTGCGGCCGGGCAGCGGTCGGCCCTGAGCAGCGCCGCCGCCTGCTCGCCGACGCGCGGGGCCTCGCGGTCGAGGCCGAGGCCGGTGACGAACTCCCAGCCCTCCTGCGCGCTCGATCCGCCGTGGGCGCTCGGGTAGCTCCGCTCCTGCGCGATGCCGTTCCCGACTGCGAGCGCATCGATGCCGCCTCCGCATTCCACGAACTGCTGCTCGATCGCGGCGCCTTCCGACGAGACGAACGTCTTCTCCTCGCGCATCGCCCGCACGAAAGCGTTCGTCACCTTCACGTCGGCGTGCTGCATCGCTTCCTCCGCTCGGAGGCAGAGCTCGATCTTCTCCGTCAGCGGGACGTCGATCGGGTCGCGCTCGCACGGGGTTCGGAAGGTGCCGCTCTGCGCTTCGGCCGGTGCGAGCGCACGCCGGTGGGGTCCGGGGGCGGCGCGCGCAAAGTCGCAGGCGCGCACTGCGGCGTCGCGTGCACCGTCGTGCGTCGTCCGCCGGTCGCAGGCGAAGCCCCAGGCGCCGCCGACGAGGACGCGTACGCCGATTCCTTCCGACTCGACGTCGTCGACCCGCTCGACGCGCCGGTTCTTCGTCGCGACGGTCTGCGAGCGGCGGAGGACCACACGCGCGTCTGCATAGGAGGCACCGGCGCCGAGCGCCGCGGCCACCGCCTGCTCGCAGAGCTCGCGCATGACGGCGTTAACTTAAAGGTCGGGACGACGGGGGCGTGTTCGAGCCGCTTTTCGCGCTCGCTACAATTCGCCTCCGCGCGCTGGTGGCGGAATTGGTAGACGCGCAAGGTTGAGGGCCTTGTGCCCCTTGCGGGGCGTGGAGGTTCAAGTCCTCTCCAGCGCATAAGTCCTGTCTCCACGCCCTCGTTGCGAGGGCGTTTTTCTTGACGCCGTCCGCAGGGTTCCCTATCCTCGTATCGAACACACGTTCGTAAAACGCATGTTCGGGCTCAGGAGGGCGCGGATGCTGACCGGCAGACAGCAGGAAATCTGGAACTTCCTGGTCGACTACGTCGACCGGCACGGCTACCCACCGACAGTTCGGGAGATCGGGCAGGCGGTCGGCCTCGCTTCACCTTCGACGGTGCACGCCCACCTGGCGAACCTCGAGCGCGCCGGGCTGCTCAAGCGCGATCCGACGAAACCGCGGGCGCTCGAGCTCACGGGCCGCGAGCAGCGTGGGGCGGCGGTCGAGGAGTCCCGGGCACTGCCTCTCGTGGGCGAGATCGCCGCGGGCGGGCCGCTGCTCGCCGAGGAGAACATCGAGGACTACATGACGGTGCCGGAGCAGCTCGAGCGCGGCGGCGCCGATTTCCTGCTCCGTGTGAAGGGCGACTCGATGGTCAACGCCGGCATCCTCGACGGAGACATCGTCGTCGTACGCCGCCAGCAGACAGCGCAGAACGGCGACATCGTCGTCGCGCTGGCAGGAGCCGACGAGGCCGCCGACGAGGCGACCGTGAAGCGGTTCTTCCGTGAGGACGGGCGCGTCCGGCTTCAGCCCGAGAACGACGCGCTCGAGCCGATCTACGCCTCGCACGTGCAGATTCTCGGCAAGGTCGTGGGGGTGTTCCGCGCGCTTTGACGATTGCGCCTCTGCACCGCACGCTCGACCAGGAGGTGCTCGCGCTGCTGCGCGGCGCGAGCCTCGAGTGCCTGGTCTGCGGTGAGTTCGTGCTTCATCGAGGGGACGTCATCGCGTGCCCCGAGTGCGGCGCGGAGATTTCAAGAGGCGCCGCCAAGTCGGGGCTACAATTGACCCTGCAGGCCGGGTGACCGCAGTCCACGCACGTGGATTGAGGAAAGTCCGGACACCGTAGGGCAGGACGCTCGCGGAAGCGAGGCGGCGAAAGCCGACGGAAAGTGGCACAGAAAGGAGACCGCCAGCGGCGAACGTCTCTCTCCGGAGACGCCGAAGGTAAGGGTGAAAAGGTGGGGTAAGAGCCCACCAGCGTCGTGGTGACACGGCGGCTCGCCAAACCCCGTCCGGTGCAAGGCAAACAGGCTCCGATGACGCTGCCCGCCGAGGAGCCGGGTTGCCGCCAAGAGGGATGGTCACCCTCGACAGAATCCGGCTTATAGGCCTGCTACGGAAAGCCCCCGCAAACGCGGGGGTTTTCTATACCTGCCGGCTGGCCCGCTCGTAGATCAGGACCAGTACGCCGTCAGGGCCTACCGGTTTCGCCTCGGTGAGCCGCCAGTCCGACTTCTCGCTCGTCTCGCCGAACAGGCGTCGCCCAGTGCCGAGGACGACGGGGAAGACCATCAGGTGTAGCTCGTCGACGAGGTCGTTCTCGATGAGCGCCTGCACAAGGCGGAGGCTTCCGGGCACCTGGATGATTCCGTCGATCTCCTCCTTGAGCTTCGAAGCCTCCTCCACGGCGTCGCCTTTGAGGACGGTCGTGTTGTTCCACCCTGGGTCCTCGAGGGTCGAGGAGACGACGTACTTGGGCATGCTGTTGAACTTGTCTGCGAACTCGCCCTCCCGCGAGGGCCACGCGCCGGCGAAGCTCTCGTAGGTGACCCGCCCGATTAGGAGAACCTCGCTCTCCAGCGTCTCCTGAA
This sequence comes from Actinomycetota bacterium, assembly GCA_046728975.1. Lineage (GTDB taxonomy): Bacteria > Actinomycetota > Thermoleophilia > Gaiellales > Gaiellaceae > JBKPFU01. Next base: position 10,371 of record JBKPFU010000091.1, read on the forward strand.
GCTTGAACTGGTTCCCATCCTCCCCGCGATCGAATTCAAACGTCCATCCGGGGTACTTGAAGTCCTCGCCGCCGGGCGCCTGCATCACGCCGTCGAGCGACACAAATTCGGTGACGACCAACTTGCCCATTTGCGCTCCTTCTCGATTGCTCTCGCTGGGTTGGACAGCCTCGCAGCCCGGAACTCATCGCTAGCAGTAGCAACCTTCC
>JBKPFU010000092.1:0-9217 GCA_046728975.1 Actinomycetota bacterium
GGACCGGCCTGCCTGCGTCCACCCGCGGCTCGATTCCTGAGTGCCTGCGCAGATCGCGTCCCGCGCAGCGAAGAGCGACACACGCGGCACGCCTCCGCCCTCGTTCGCCTCCACCGGTTCCGATGCTGCGTGCTGATGCCAGCTCGGGAGCCTCGATCCCGCTTCGCCGTCTAGGCTCTACCGCCGTCGCCTTAGCGCACCACTACCGCACCTCGGCCCGGACGGCGCTTCCACCGCAACGCTCGCCGAAGGCTGAAACGCCCACTCGTCCGGGCGATCTGTCGTAGGTTGCTGGCGGGTAGCCAAATGTGGTTCATCCCGCACCAGTTGAGGGCTCACGGTCCTCAACTGGCGTAATTGGCGTAACTGGCGGGGTACGACAGACCGAGGGTGCATCGAGCCCGGCCGTCGGAAGCTGATCCCCAAGCTCCTGGTCGGCGGACGACGCTGCTAGGCGAGCCGCGCTTGCCGCCTCGCGGCGGGGCTCCGGCCGGCTAGCGTTTCGCGGCTAGCGCTACGAGCCGTATGACGCGTGCGGCGAGCCAACGTACGGGAACTCGCCGAGCAGGTCGGTGTGCGGGCCCACGCCGTCGCCCGTGACCTTCCCGTTCGTGAAGAGCGTCAGGAAATGGTCACCGACGTCGTCGGTCAGCGCTCGGCCGTTGCGCGGATAGGTGGCTGGCTGCGCCGGGTCGTACGGGAGGACATCGGGCAACAGCGTCTCGGCCACGCGCTTCGCCTCGCCGGGCGAGTACCCGCCTGCGTGCTCCAGGACGTGCGCGAAGCTGTCGACGAAGCGGCCGTCGGTCGCCGGTTCGCCGCCGAGGTACGCGGCCTTCTCGTCGCCCGGGGAGAAGAAGACCGATTGGGACGGCCTCGCACCGCGATCGGCCTGCACCCAATCGGCGTCCCCGTTACCGCCGGGCACGAGGGTCCGATGCCAGAGCGCGACTCCTTCCGAGGCTCCCAGCGCGTCGTTCGGCACCTCGAGCACCATGCTGCACACGTCCTTATCCGCGAAGAAGTCGTTGCCGGTGAACTGGAACTCGTTCAGCGCACCCTCGGCATCGAAGAAGAACGGGTCGCTGCGCCAGCCAGCGAAGAACCGGTACTCCCCGCTCTCCGTCACCTGCGCGTCCGAGCCGGTCGAGACCGGGGCGTCCTGCACGACGACGTCGCCGCTGTCTCCGGTGCCGGCTGCGTCGGCGCCCTCGATACGGCGAACGGTGGCGGACTGCACGCTGTTCGCCCCCGAGAAGCGCGTGCGGAAGGCGACCTCGGCGACGCCGTCGCCGTTCGTGTCGACCTTGAGCTCGTAGATCGCCTCCGGCGCGAAAGGCTCCGTGGTCGTCGGCCCGGGCGGATTGATGCCGACCGACGGGTGCACGTCGATCACCAGGACCGAGCTCGCGGCGCCTCCCGGCGCGGGAAAAGCGAACAGGTCGGTGTGGTCGACGCGGGGGTCTCCGTGCGGAAACGAAAAATCGGGTCCTGAGTAGTGGTGCCCCATCGCTGGCCCTCCGTGGTCGCGGGTCGGGTTCCCGCGATTGTTCCAGATGCCGAGTCCCATCCCCGAAGGCGGCCGCGATCCTCGACCGTCCGGGAAGCGGACGTCGGCGCTTCACATCTCAAGAGCGCGCCGGCTCATCACTCCCTGGCCAATCGGCGTGAGCCCCGGTCCTGGAGCGGTCTGATTCAGTGTCAGGCCGCTACGACGAGGAGGCGGAGATACCCGAGAACGCGATCGGGACCCGCGAGGAATACGAACATCGCCGCCATCGCGACCGGCATCGCCCGCACGCGGTCCCGGATGGCTGCCGACGGAGCCAAGAACGTTCTCCCCCCGGGCGCCGTGGCCGTCGCGTGATCGCCTCAAGAAAGTGCGCTCGTAGGAGCCGTTCTCCCGGCTTTCTTGAGCGGTTTACGGCCATCCTGGGGCCTCGTGCCCGCGTCGTCCTGGGGAGCCGCTCGCGGAAGCGCAGCCCACTCTGCGGTTGACCGCTCGCCTCGAGCGTGGTTCAGTCGCCGTGATTGATGGAGGAGGCAACGAATGAGCACGTCCGGCAACACAGGTCCTCCCGGCCGGCCGCGTGGGATCGGCTTCGGGATTTTCATGTTCATCGTCACGCTCCACTTCTACTCGTGGTACTGGGTCTTCAACACCCAGGAGGAGATTAAGGGACCCCAAAAAGAGAAGCTGGGCAGCCGTGCCGTTTCCCTGCTAGTGCGCCGCTCTTGGGGCACCAAGGGCGGCTCCAAAGGGCTCCGATCATGGTTCCCCAGCAGAAGTGTCGACCAGGAGGCCGATCCGCCGGCCGCCTCTGTGAGTCACACGCGCGGTATGTGTCGGCTATGAGCGGTTTAGGGCCTCCCCGTTATGAACCACGTGTTACGAATCAAGCCACTCGGGTTATGTTCTCTCTGCGAGATTCGCACCGCGGCCTGAACCAGAGAGAAAGGGAGGATCCAATGACGAGTCGAGCAGCGCTCGTCGCTGTTGGAGCGGTGGTCGCTGTCGCCGCGGCGCTGGCAACTGTGGCCTGGGCTGGAGGACCGCATTTCTCGGCGTGGGCACCCGCGCAGAAGATCGATGAGATCGCGGGCAACAGCGCCGAGCTCAACACCGCGGCGCTGGACGGCTGCCCGATCGAATCACCAGAGGGGCTGAGCCTGTACATCGCCTCGAACCGGCCAGGCGGGTTGGGCGGCATCGACATCTGGGTCGCTCGCCGTGCGAGCAGGGCTGCTCCGTGGGGTCCGCCCGTGAACCTGGGCGCGCCGGTCAACTCGGCGGCCAATGACTTCTGTCCGACGCCGATCAACGGCGGCGGGCTGTTCTTCGTGAGCACGAGGGCCGGCTTCTGCGGCTCCGTCGCGAACGCCGACCTTTACTTCACCCGCCGCAACCCCGCGCGCGGGTGGAGCAAGCCAAAGCACTTCGCCTGCGCACCTGCTGGCCCGAATAGCACCCTCGATGAGATGGGACCGTCGTTCGCGCAGGCGCGGCTGTACTTTTCGCAGAGCTCCGCGAGCGTCGCCGGCGACCTATACGTCAGCAGGAAGCGCGGAAACATGAGCTTCGGCCCCGCGCGGCCGATCAGCGAGCTCAACGACGCCGCCGCGAACGACATACAGCCCAATGTCCGCAAGGACGGCCGCGAGATCGTCTTTTCCTCCAACCGCTCCGGGACGCTCGGCGGCCAAGATCTCTGGATCGCGACACGTCGCAGCGTCGCCCACCGCTGGTCGGCGTCGGTGAATCTCGGCAGCGCGGTGAACACGGCGGCGGCGGAGACGCGCCCTTCCTTCTCGTGGGACGCGCAAACGCTGTATTTCGGCCGCGCCCCCGGCCCCGAGGGGTCGACCGACATCTTCGTCAGCGCACGGCAAAAAAACAGGAACCGTTAGGCGCGTACGCGCTGCGCGGACAGCGAGGCAAGGAGAGGATCCGTGAGGCGCCTCTCATTGCCAAGCCGCCGCGCTTTTAGACGCTCAGCTCCTCGAGCTCGCGCAGGCGTCGGCGTCGAAGGCGACGAGCTCGCCGACGCCACCGCAACCTGAGTCTTTGCCATCAAAAAGGGGAAGCGCGTACCGTGCTTCCTCCGACCAGTACGAGACGCTACTCGATGTTTTCGCGATAGCCCGCGCCGCCGGGGCCATAGTAGCCACCGAGCTCGGTGCGGTAGGCCTCGTCCTGGTAGCGCGACTCGTCGAACTCGGGCGCGTCCTTGATCTGATCCTTCGTGCGGTTGACGAAGACCGCTTGCGCGTCGAGATCGACATCTCGGATCACTCCGGCGGGGAGCATCACCTTCTTGCCGAAGATCCACGGGCCGGTATCGACGATCACATAGCTTCCGCCAACCTCATTGGTCGCCTCGCCAGCCGCGTGGCAGGTCTTTAGGGACATGAAGCTCACACTGACCCAGTTCGTGACCCTGGACGGCGTGTTGGGCGCAGCCAGCCGTAGCATGGAGCGCGCGTCCGGCGAGGCCGGCTGGATCACCCGGGTCAACGTCATCGTCGACGGAGCATGCGTATCCTCGACGGCGCGGAGCCCCGGTCATTGTCACCTCCACGAGTGAGGAGCGCGTGTCCCTTGTCGATCACCCCTTCCACGGCCCGATTCATCACCTGGGCTACGTCCTCGAGGACCTGGAGGCGACGGTCCAGCGTCTGGTCAGCGAGCTCGGCGCCGGTCCCTTTTTCGTGCTGCGGGTCGTTTCCTTCGAGCAGGTGACCTCCCGGGGTGAGGCGGCTATGTTCCACCACGACAGCGCGTTCGGGCAGTGCGGTGCCGTGCCGATCGAGGTCATGCAGCTCAATTGATGGAGCTGTGGTGTCCGAAATGTGGCGGCCACAACTACACGCGCCCTCCGGGCGGCAAGATTGGGTTTTCACAGGTTGAAGTTGTGTGCGACGACTGCGGCCACCGCTACGGGTTCGCGGTGAACCTGGGCGCACAGCTGGCACGCGACGAAGCGGAGCTACAGGCGCAGCAGCGTTCGCCTAGGCCGAAAGGGGAAGGCGAGCAACCAGGCGATATCGCCAATCCCTCGTAGGCGGCCCGAACTTCGCGAATAGGGTCGATCAAGTGTCCATAAGACGCTGGTGCGGCCAGTTGGCGGCGACGGCCCACTCCGGCGAGAGGACGCTCGCCCACTTCACTGCGCTACCGCTCGATCAAACTGCGGCGGGCCGCGCTGCACACCTCACCAGGACCTTCGGTCCTGGTGCCCTCGCCGGGAACTTGAGCACTGCACGTCGTGCGGGGACGCTTTGAAGAGCAGGGACAGGAGCGGGACGTTGCGAGAGGAAGCTGGACAGGGTATCGCTGGAGCTCGTTTAGCTGCGGCAGTGACGGCCGTGCGCTAGGTGGTGCTGGTGGACGCTCACGGGGGAGGGACGGGCGGGCGGGCAAGTGCACCGAAGCCGAAGCCGCGACCGATCCCTTCCCCGGCGCGACGATGCAGCCTCCGCCTCCCGAAGGCGCGAAGGGCTAACGGCCTCTCCTTCCGCGGCGTCTTACTTCTCGTGAGGCGATTGCGTCGTTTCCTCATCCTTGCGGCGGCGTTGGTGCCGCTTCTTCTGGCTGCCGACGCCGGACAGGCGCGGCCGTCACTCGTGCGCGGTCTTGAGTTGCGCGTCATATGGGTGCCGATTCCGCTCCAGGCCGACCGTCAGGTTCGCTGGGTCTTCCGCGTCACGAATCGCGCGTCAGCGCAGCGGAACCTGTGGTTTCCGAGTAGCCAGGTCGCGAACGTCTCGCTCGGACGCCGCGGCGAGGCGCACTACTGCTGGAGCTGGGGCACGGGTGTGCTGCCGGTACTGACGTCGCATCGGCTCGGGCCGGGCGAAACCTGGACGTTCGTGCTCTCGGACGTCCTGGAGATCGAGCCGGGACGGTATTCTCTCAAGGCGTGGCTGACGACAGGCGTGCGTGCGCCCGTGATCGACTTCCGCCGCTGGGTGAACGTCGCGCCCTAACGGAGTGGTCGTTGCTGCGACGCTGCTGACGTTGGGTGCGCCGAAGGGGACCGCGAAATCAGAGTAAGCGTGCGCGTCCCCTGCGTCTGCGCCCTTGCGCTCGTCGTCGTCGGCTGCGGCGATACGAAGGGCCGCTACGCAGTGATCAAGGACGACGCTGCGGCAAAGACGTGGGAGGTTTGGCGCGACCCGTCCGGGAAGGAGTTGTACTTTCGCTCGAGTCTCGAGCTTCCCCATTTGGGCATCGCGACGTGCGCGGATGGTCGCGAAGTAATGCGGATCGTCGGAGCAACTCTGCAGACGAGTGTGTATAGCCACCTGAGGACACCCGGTCCGCCGAGGCGTTTCGTGTCTCCAGAGGCGGTATGGCGTGACACTGAAGCGAGGTTGTACTTCTCGCGCCGAGAGGTAGAGCGCGCTCTCGGCAGCGCCGAGCCACGCTCCAAACCTCCCTGGGTGGGAGATTTCGAGCGCAATTGCTACGGCGGTGACGATGCCCCGTAGAGACGCATCGATTGCATGTGTTCTGCTTTGCGCCTTCGTCGTCGCAGGCTGCGGCGAGAAGAAGGGGACCTACGCGAGATTCGACGACGATGTCACTGCCAAGTCTTGGGAGGCTTGGCGCGATGCGTCCGGCAAGGCGATCTACCTGCGCACCGCCGGCGGCCTGCTGTTCGGGACGCACACACTCGTGACATACCCGCCTGGCGGCACTTGCGCCAGCGTCCCGATGTTCCAGGTCGTCCGATCGACGCTGCGTGCGAGTCTGGCCTCAACGACCGTCGGAGCGCGGATGGGGCTCGGGCGTGAAGCTCTGGCGGTGAAGCGATATTCCTCGGCCGCGGCCCTTTGGCGGGAGCTCGAGGCGCGGTCGCTCGTCTCCCGGGTCGAGCTCGAGCGCGCGCTCCGCGGCGGTTTTCGCCGCGGCGAGCCGGACTGGGTGAAGGACTTCGACCGGCACTGCCTGAGCGGCGCCGACTAGGCGATAGGCGACGATTGATGGAGTTGATGGACCCAGGGTCGCGTGACTAACCACCTACCGCGTCTCATGTGTTGGGAGGAAGCTCCAGTCGTTGCTGTTACTGATGGCTTCAGAGGATTCCGTTGCGGGGGCTAAGCCGTAGAGTTGCGTCATTCGCGGCGTGTGGTGTGGCCGTCGTCATGGCAGCTGTCGCTTACACCATTGTCGCGACCTCCGGTTCTTCCGCCGAAGCAAGAGCCGCGCAGGTCGAGGACGTCGGCACGCTGCCCGAGCACCGCGGCCGCGGCTACGCGAGCGCAGTCGTCCTCGCCGCGATCGCAGCGGCCAGGGAGCACGGGGCGGACTTCGTCTTCCTGGTCGCCGACAAGGAGGACTGGCCGAAGGAGCTCTACCGGCGGCTCGGCTTCGACGAGCTCGGCTACTACGTCAAGTTCGTCTCGCCGGAGCTCGCCGAGTGACGGCCGCTCTCGCCGCCCACGGGCTCGCGAAGCGCTACGGGTCCGTCGAGGCCCTCACCGGAGTCGATCTCGAGGTCGGCGAGGGCGAGCTTGTAGGCCTCCTCGGCCCGAACGGAGCCGGGAAGTCCACGCTCGTCAAGATCGCCTGTGGCCTGGTGCGGCCCTCGCGCGGCAGGGCCGAGATCTGCGGCGCCCCGGCCGGCTCGCTCGAGGCCCGGCAGCGGATCGGCTACCTCGCGGAGCTCTTCCGCTTCCCGGGCTGGTACTCGGCCAACGAGGTGCTCGAGCTGCACCAGCGCCTCTCGGGATCGAGCGGAGGCGCGGCCGAGCGCGCGGAGCTGCTCGAGCTCGTCAGCCTGACCGAGGCCCGCAAGCGCCGCGTCGAGGAGATGTCGAAGGGCATGCAGCAGCGGCTCGGGATCGCGCAGGCCCTCGTCGGCGCACCGCCGCTGCTGCTGCTGGACGAGCCGACGAGCGCGCTCGACCCGGTCGGCCGCCGGACCGTGCGGCTGCTGCTGGAGGAGCTCCGGCGTCGCGGCACGTCGGTGCTGCTCAACTCGCACCTGCTGAGCGAGATCGAGCTCGTCTGCGACCGGGTGGTGATCCTGCTCCGGGGCGGCGTGGTGGCCGAGGGCTCGCCGGCGGAGCTCAGCCGGGCCCGCGGCGTCGAGATCGAGACGGACGACGGGACGCTGCTCCACACGGGCGCGGCCCGCGAGGACGTCCCCGCGCTGGTGGCCGAGGTCGTCGCCGCCGGGCGCAAGGTCTACGGCGTGCGCGTGCTGACCTCGACGCTCGAGGAAACCTACCTCGAGGCCGTGGGCGGGGAGACATCATGAGCTCGATCCCGACCATCGTCGGCTACAGCCTGCGGGAGGCGCTGCGGCGCAAGGTCTTCGCCGTCGTGCTCCTGCTCACCGCAGGCTTCCTCTTCCTCTACTGGCTCGGAAACCACTACGCGTTCCGCGATGTCGAGAACATCGAGCCCCCCGTTGGCATCGACGCGCGCAGCTTCGCGGGGGCGTTCATATTCGGGCTGGCGATGTTCGCGACCCTCTTCCTCGGCGTCGTGCTCGCAGTCTTCCTCACGCTCAGCACGGTGCGCGGCGACGCGGAGCGCGGCCTGCTGCAGCCATTGATCGTGCGGCCGGTCGGGCGCCCGACGCTGCTGCTGGCGCGCTGGCTCGGGGCGATCGGCGTCTGCACGCCCTACGTCGTCGCGGTCTACGTCGGGACGATGCTGATCACCGGGCTGACGGGCCACTGGTGGCCCGACCACGTGGTCGTGCCCGCCGTCGAGATCGCCGGCGGTGTCGCTCTCGTCGCCGCCCTGTCGCTGCTCGGCTCCGTCTTCCTCACCGCCACCGCGAACGGGATCGCGATCTTCATGGTCTTCGGCGCGGGCCTCGTCGCCGGGCTGCTCGGGACGATCGGCCACGCGCTCTCCTCGCACACGCTTGAGCGTGCGGCAAGGATCGCGTCCTGGATCGTGCCCTTCGAGGCGCTCTACCAGGACGCCCTGCGGGAGATCACGACGAACACGACCGGACTCACGGGGTTCCTGCTCCAGCTCGGGCCCTTCGGCGGCGCCAACACCGGCGGGACGGGCGTGCGGCTCTGGGCGTGCGCCTACCTCGTGGTAGTCGCGGCAATTGCCGCGTTCGGCTTCTCGCGCCGGGACCTCTGAGGCGTCACCAAGAGACGTTCCGCCTGCTCCGCGCGAGCGCCGCCTGCTTGTTGCGTTCATCCGACCGCAGCCGGGCGTCCTGCCTGCGGGCGAGCCGCACGAGCTCCCGCGGCAGGGCGCGGTAGCTCTGCAGCCGCTCGCGCAGCAGGCGGCCCTCGTCGATCGCGGCCTGAACCGCGCACCCGGGCTCGCGCCTGTGGGCGCAGTCGTTGAAGCGGCAGCCCGCCGCGAGTCGTCCACGTCGGCGCCTGCCGCCTAACCGTCGGCGGCCACCGCGTTGACACCCCCGCCGCAGGCCCGCACTCCTCCATGCGATCTAGCGCGAGGAGCGAATCCGTGGTTGGACGCAGGACCCTCGCCTAGGCCAGCGTGCGGTAATGCACCAGAAAACTCACTAGCGGCACCTCCCGCAGGTGGGCAGACGTTGGTTCTCAGCTCGTCGAAGGTGGAACCCGCGCTCTTAGCGAAGAGCCTGCTCGAACCGCGGGTCGTCGCGTACGGCGGCGAAGTCGTCGTCTCTGCGCGCGTCCTCGCGGAACCGCGGGAGCAGCTCGACGGACCGTCGGAGGTGGGCGAACGTGTCGTCGCCGGTGTCTCCCGCGA
>JBKPFU010000093.1:0-4258 GCA_046728975.1 Actinomycetota bacterium
GCTTCAGCAGCCGCTGAAGGCTTCCCTCGTCGCCGGCCTCGACCGCCTGCCCCGCCTGCTCGTCGAGCTCGTTCAGCCCCTCGGCGGTGGCGTCGTCGACCCGGTACTGGGCCTCGCCCATTACGCGCACGATCATTGCTCCAGCTCCTTCGCTCCGGCGCCTGCGCCGACTTCCTTCTTCAGCTGGTCGAGCTCCGAATCGACTTGTGACTTGGACGCGATCTGCGCGAGCTCGCGGTCGAGCTGGGTCTCGCCGGAGGAAAGATCCTCGAGCGTTCCGGCCTCGACCAGCTCGTCCATCGCGGCGGCGCGCGCCTGCATCTGATCCGTCTTGTCCTTGGCGCGCTGGATCGCCAGGCCGGTATCGGCCATCTGCTCGCCGATCCCGGTCGCGGCCTCGTTGATCTTCACCTGCGCCTCGGCGGCCGAGTACTGCGCCTTGATCGTCTCCTTTTGCGTGCGGAAGGCCTCGACCTTGGCCTGCAGCTGCTTCTCGCTCGCGACGAGCTTCTCCTGCTGTGCCTCCAGCTGCTCGATCTGCCCGTCCAGCGACTGGAGCTGCTGCTGCACACCCGACTTGCGCTCCAGCGCCTGGCGCGCGAGATCCTCGCGCCCCTGTCCGACGGCCTCGCGGGCCTGCGTCTCCAGCTTCACGACCGACTGCTCGAGCTGCGTCGTTTGGAGCTGGAGCCGCTTCTTTGCCGTGACGACGTCTGCGATCCCTCGCTTCACGTTCTGGAGCAGCTGAAGCTGTTGCTCATACGAATAGTCGAGCGTCTCGGCCGGGTCCTCGGCCCGGTCGAGCAGCTTCGAAAGCTTGGACTTCACCACCACCGACGCTCGTTGCATGAGTCCGGCCATCCGCCCTCCCTCGGTCGCAGGTCGCGGGTTAGCCTAACGCTCGTGATCGTCGAGCGAAGCCTGCACCCGGTATGGCTCTCGAACGCGTACCTCGTTGCCGAGCAAGACGGTGGCGGCGCCGTCTTCGTGGACTCTGGCGCGCCGCTCGAGCCTCTACACGAGGCGGTAGAGCGGCACGGCCTCACCGTCACCCATCTGCTCACGACCCACGCCGACGGCGATCACATCGCCGGCGACGACGAGCTCAAGGAGCGGTACGGCGTCGAGAGCGTCAAGGGACCGCTCGAGGCGAACGGTCTCAGCGTCCAAGCCCTACCGACACCCGGTCACAAGGACGACCACCTCGCGTTCGTGTTCAACGAAGAGGTCGTCTTTACGGGTGACGTTCTCTTTAAGGACGCCGTCGGCGGCGGCGACTTCGCCCAGATTCGCTCGTCAGTGATGGACGTCCTGATGAAGCTGCCGCACGAGCTGCGCGTGTACCCGGGACACACCGACGAGACGACGATCGGGCGCGAGTGGGACGCAAACCCGTTCGTGCGCGCCTGGCGCGGTGTCGATCCCGAAGGACGTGACCGCTGCCGCGTTGGCGGCGCGGACGCCACGCTGGTGGTCTGGTCTCCGGACTACGACGGAAAGGGCAAGGCCTGGGTCCGCTTCGACGACGGCCGCGACGCCATCGTCGGCGGGTCGCGGGTGGAACGTCAATAGACGTGGAGCGCGACGCACTCGTGTTCGTTCCCGCCTGGAACGAGGGGGAGAACCTGCCCGGCGTGCTCGAGGAGCTTCACCGCGAGCTGCCAGACGCGGACGTCCTCGTCGTCGACGACGGCTCGACGGACGCGACTGCCGAGGTTGCCCGACGCCACGGCGCCGAGGTGCTGTCCTTCGAGGTCAATCAAGGGCTGCCCGCTGTGATCGCCGCCGGCTATGGCTACGCTGCGAAGCACGGCTACGCCTACTGCGGCCGGGTCGACGCGGACGGGCAGCATCCGGTTGCCGAGCTCCGCCGCTTGCTTGAGCACGTCCGAGCCGGCGCCTCCGACGTCGCCGTCGGCTCGCGCTTTGCCTCCGGCGAGGGCTACGCGCCGTATCGCTACGAGGCGAGCGGCCCGAGGCGGTTCGGCACGGCGCTGCTCCGCCGCTCGATCGGCGTCGCGCTGGGGAGGCCGTTCCTCGACGCGACGAGCGGGATGTACGCAGCAAACGCTGACGCGGTGCGCGTGCTCGCGCTGCCCTACACGTCCGAGGCGCCCGAGGTACAGGCGCTCTTGCGACTCCAAGACGCCGGCCTGCGCGTGGACGAGGTGCCCGTGAACATGCGCGCTCGCGCCGGCGGCGAGTCGAAGCTGCGCGGCAAGAAGGCGGTGCTGGTCGTCCTGACGATCGCAGGGACGCTGCTTGCGTTCGACCGGCTCAGGCGGCGCTGAGCGATGCGCGTCGTCGCCGTGCTCGGGTATTCCGTTCGTCGCCGGAACGGGCTCGATCCCGTTTGCCTCGCTCGGCTTCAACATGCCGAGGCGCTCGCCGCCGACGTGGTCGTTCTCTCGGGCTGGGCGCGCGGGAGCGCCAGCGGCGCCGAGGCCGAGCTGATGCGCGACGCGTGGAACGGGCCCGACGTACCGCTCGTCTGCGACACGACGCCGCGGAACACGGCGCAGAACGTGGCCGGAATCGCCGCAATCGCGCGCGACCTGAGGGCCGACGAGGTCGTCGTCGTGACATCCCGCTGGCACGCGCCGCGAACGCGGCTGCTCATGCGCGCGGCGCTCGCCCGCTCCGGCGTGCGCGTACGCGTGTCGTCGCCGCGCGGGCCGTTCAGGGCGCGGCTGCTGGCTCGCGAGGTCGGGTGCGTGGCCGTGCTGCCCTACCACCTGCTGCAGTCGCGCGAGGAACGCCGGTAGGGCCAAGTTACAGTCCCGGCGTGGATCTCGTGCCCGAGCCGATCGAGCGCTACGCCGAGGAGCACACCACGCAGCCGGCTGACCTGCTCGCGCGGCTCGCCGACGAGACGCGCGCGACGCTCGCGTCGCCGCAGATGCTCACGGGCACGGTCGAAGGGCGGTTTCTCGAGTTTCTCGTCTACGCGACCGGAGCTCGCCGCATACTGGAGCTCGGCACGTACAGCGGCTACTCGGCCCTCTCGATGGCGCCCGCACTGCCAGAGGGCGGCCGCATCGACACGTGCGAGATCGACGAGGAACACGCCGAGGTCGCACGCCGCTACATCGGCGAGAGCCCGTACGCCGACCGGATTCACCTCCATCTGGGGCCGGCGCTGGCGACGATCGAACGGCTCGAGGGCGAGTTCGACTTCGTCTTCATCGACGCCGACAAGGAGAACTACGTGAACTACTACGAGGCGGTGCTGCCGCGGCTCTCCGAGCGGGGATTGATCGCCGCCGACAACACGCTGTGGAGTGGCCGCGTAGTCGACGATTCGAATAAAGAGGAAGGCACCGAGGCGATCAAGGCGTTCAACGAACATGTGCGCTCCGACGACCGCGTCGTTTCGGTCATGCTCACGGTGCGGGACGGGATCACGCTGATCCGGCCGAAAGGAGGGACCTGATGGCGATCAAGCTCCACCGCTGCAGCGGTATGTGGGTGAAGGTCGCGCGCATCCAAGGACATGGAGACGGCCATCCGCGAGGGTCGGCTGATGGAGAAGGCGGGCGCGCCCCGCTAGACGTCCAGCCGCTGGTCCTCGAGGTCGAGGTCGCGCACCACTCGCCGCATGACCTCGTCGTCGATGCGGCGCGTTCGCCGCAGCTCCGTCACCGCGTCGCGCTCAGCGTTCAGCAACTCGCGCCGGAGGCGCTGGTACGCGGCCGATTGGTCCTCGACCGCGGAGTCGCCGTCCGGGTCGAATCGTGAGCGGAACCGGCGCTGTCGGAAGTCATAGAGGCCGCGCATGCGCTCGGCCGTGTCCTCGCGCACCCAGTCCTCGTCGACGAGCTCGTCGAGCCGCGCGAGCGCGGCCTCGGCCGCGTGGATCCGTGCCTTCGCCTCCTCCTTCTCCGCCTGCCCGTCGTCCTCCAGGTCGACGGCGCGGATCAGGGCCGGCAGTGTGAGACCCTGCACGACGAGCGTTCCGAGGATCACGCAGAAGGTCAGGAACACGATCAGGTCGCGGTCGGGAAAGGGGCCGCCGGCGTCGACCGTCAGCGGAAGCGCAAGCGCGGCGGCCAGCGAGACCGCGCCGCGCATGCCGGCCCACGTGAGCACGAGCGATGACTTCCACGCATCAGGTCCCCGCTCGCGGCTCGAGAGGTACTTGGCCGGGAAGATCCACAGGAAGCGCGCCGCGATGACCGCCGCGGTGACGAGAACGGCGTAGCCGAGCAACTCACCGGTCGACCATCCGGAAAGGGCGTCCACGATCTCGGGGAGCTGC
>JBKPFU010000094.1:0-19444 GCA_046728975.1 Actinomycetota bacterium
CTTCGAGACGGGCGTGCGGGCGATCATCGGCCAGCAGGTCTCGCTTGCGGGAGCCAACACGATCGCCGGCCGGCTCGTCGCGAAGCTCGGAACGCCTGTGCCGGGCCTTGCCGAGCTGCGCCTGACCCACACTTTCCCGGCACCTGCCACGCTCGCGGCGGCCGACCTCGGCGGCCTCGGCCTCACGTCGGCGCGAGCGGCTGCGATTCGCTCGTTCGCACGCCGTGTCCTCGATGACAGGATCCCTCTCGATCGGAGCGTCAGCCTCGACCAGCTCGTCGGCTCGCTGACCGCAATCGACGGTCTCGGCGCCTGGACAGCGCAGTACATCGCTCTGCGCACCGGCGAACCCGACGCCTGCCCGACCACCGACCTCGGCCTTCGGCGCGCCGTACCCCGATACACCCCTCACCCGCCTCCTGCGCTAGACGACCTCGCCGAGCGCTGGCGGCCTTGGCGGGCCCTCGCGGCCACGCACCTCTGGCTCGCCGATACACCGCAGCAGCCCGCTCTTGCTCAGGCGGGAGTCGCCTAAGCGGACGCCTTCGTTCCTGTCCGGATTCGGCCAGCAGCGCAACCGCTTCTTCGGCATACCGCAGGCGAACGCGAGAACCGGAACTCCACAAAGGAGGGTCATCGTGAAAGCTCTCGTCGCTGGATCAGCGCTTGCCGTGGCGCTGCTGCTGACCGGCAGCGTTCAGGGCGGCCGCCTCGCGGCTGGCGCGCGCACGGCCGGCACGCACTACCAGGTAACGAATCTCGCCTCGCTCGGGGGCACGACCAGCGCCGGCAGCAGCATCAACAACGGCGGCTGGGTCGCCGGAAGCTCGAACCTGGCGGGAGATCAGGCGCAGCATGCATCCCTGTGGACGGGCGGCTCCGTCATCGACCTCGGAACGCTCGGCGGCCCGAATAGCGGCGTGCTTTGGCCGGTGAAGAATGACCGCGGCATCATCACCGGGATCTCGCAGACGGCAAGTCCCGATCCGCTCGGCGAGCGCTGGAGCTGTTCCGCTTTCTTCCCTGCCGCCACCGCCACGGGACACCAGTGTCTCGGCTTCGTCTGGCAAGACGGCACGATGAGCCCGCTGCCGACGCTCGGCGGCACGAACGGCTTCGCGACCGGCGCGAACAACCAGGGCGAGATCGTGGGCTGGGCCGAGAACACCGTGCACGACGCGACGTGCGTGCCGCCGCAGGTCCTGCAGTTCCGCGCGGTCGTCTGGGGACCGCGGCCCGGTCAGATCCGCGAGCTTCCCCCACTTCCCGGCGAAACCGTCAGTGCCGCGACCGCGCTGAACAACCGCGGCCAGGTCGTCGGCATCTCCGGGATCTGCGACCGCGCAGTCGGAAGGTTCAGCGCCGTCCACGCGGTGATCTGGCAGGACGGGAGGCCGACCGACCTAGGAACCCTCGGCGGCGTCGCCTGGAACACGCCGATGTCGATCAATCAGCGCGGTGACGTCGTCGGTTTCGGCAATGCGTCGGCGGCTGCCGGCGGCAGCTTCGCCGTGCACGCCTTCCTTTGGACGAGAAAGGGCGGAATCCGCGACCTCGGCACGCTCCCGGGCGACACCACCAGCCAGGCGCTGGGTGTGAATGATCGGCGCGAGATCGTCGGCACTTCCTGCGACGCCGCCTTCAACTGCCGGGCCGTCATCTGGGGCAGCGGCGAGATCACCGACCTCAATACGCTGGTCGCGCCGGGCTACGGCGGCACTCTTACCACCGCGAACGACATCAACGAGTCCGGGCGGATCACCGGCCAGGCTTTCGACGACGGCTCGCTCGTCGCGTTCGTGGCGGAGCCGTAAGTGGGACACGTGATCGGATCGGCGGGGCCTCGGATCCACCGATTACCTCGGCGACGAGGCGGACACCGGATCAGCGGAACTCGTCGCAGGAGTCGGCCTTGTCGAAGCCCTCCTTGATCTTCGAGCCGCTCGCTTTGACCGAGTCGAGGGTGCTCGATGTCTTCACGACGAGGGACTGAATAGCGGGGGCGAGCGGCGCGAGCCTCTTGACAATCTCGCCCGCATCAGCGCCCGCGGGCAGGTTCTCGATGGTCTGCTTTGCCTGCGTGACCGTCGCGTCGAGTTGCGTCGCGAGCGCATCGAGCTGCTGCTTCGCCTGGTCACCCGACTCGACGTCGGGCGCGCCGCGCGCTTTCAAGTTGGACGCGAGCTCTTGGGTCGCGTCTAATGCCTCTTGAACTTCTGCCTGGATTGCGGCGACCGTCCCCGTCCCCGGCGACTGCACCTGTTCGCGAACATCGTTCACCGACTTCTGGAGTTGGTCCTTCCAATCGCTGATGTCAGAGCAGACGCCGGACGCCCATTTCTCTTCAGGAGGGGCTCCTCCACAGCCGGCTGCAACGACGGCGAGCGCCGCCCAGAGAGCGATGACTGAGGCGACGCGTCGCACCGGCGAATTGTCGACCGTGGCCAACCGCTGGGTCAAGCCGGTGGCGTCACGCGGCCGACTTAGCCTGTGCGAGGATGGAGGGCACCCCTGATCAGCTGCCTCTCGGCCGCCTCGAAGCGTTCAGCGACGGCGTCTTCGCGATCGCCATCACCCTGCTCGTCCTCGAGCTCGGCGTCTCGTCCAATGCCGAGGAGCACCTGCTGCGATCGATCCTCGACGAATGGCCGTCGTACCTCGCCTACGTTACGAGCTTCCTCACGATCGGCGTGATCTGGCTGCAGCATTCGGCGATCACCGACGCGCTCCGGACCGCGGACTCGACGCTGTACCGGCTCAACCTGCTGGTGCTCCTGCTCGTCTCGTTTCTGCCCTTTCCGACGAAGCTGGTCTCGGAGTTCGTCGGGGAAAGGGATCCGGAACGCGTCGCCGTCGTCTTCTACGGGCTCACGCTGCTGGCGCTCGCTGTTGCGCTGACCGTGTTCGTCCGCTATGCCGCCGAGCACCGCCGGCTGGTGAAGGATCACATCGAAGCTGAGAGCGTCGAGGCGGCCCTCGCCCATCAGCCGAGCTTCCTGCTCTACGGCGTCGCGATCGGCATCGCCTTCCTGTTCCCGACCGTCGCCGTCGGGCTGTACCTCTGCACCGCGCTCTACCTCGGCATCCCGGGGCGCACGCTCCACCGGTTTCTACGCGGGAAGTACGCGCGCCGGATCAGGCGGTAGCCGACGGCCCGGCAAACTCTCCCACGCCGACGGCAGTGGGCTGCTTAGGCGGGTTCCTGCGCCGGTGTCGGAGCCGCCTCGCCCGTCCCTGCGCGGAACCTAAGCACCTCGGCGACGAAGAGGGCGATCAGCCCGACAGCCGCGGCCGGCCCTGCGTGAGTGGCGAAGAGTACGGACACAAGAGTGGCGCCGACAATGGCACGAGGGGCGTGCGCGCGGTAGAGCGCCACAGTCGCTGCGATGACGACAACGACCCACGTTCCTTGCCCCAGGTTTCCAAGCACGGAGAACCCACCTCCGGCCAGCCGACTGTCGCCCCAAAGGAAATCGATCGCGGCAACGACACCTTCCTTTTCGCTACCGGTGAGGCTGTTCGCATGACGCGTCAGGACACCTGTTGCGATTCCGGCAACCGCATCGAAGGCGCTGAAGAAAACCATCCAGAAAGCGAGTACTACGCGTGTGACGGCTGCAGCAGCCGAGTGAATCCCGCCTAGCAGCAGCCACACTCCCGCGGCGAGAACGGGTGTCAGGACGAGTTGGGCGACGTGCACGAAGATCCACCGGTTCGCCTATCCGAGATTCCCTCGTACGGCTCGTCGTTCGGATGGAGGAAAGCGACCGCTACCCACAGGAGAGGCGCAGCGAGCACGACCACTTGCAGCGGAGTCAAGCGCTTGTTCTGGCCCGCTTCAGCGACTGCGTGCGTCACGTCGCCTTCCCGAGGCTCGCCGAGATCTCGCTGATCGCGGCTTGCTCCGGAGTGGAGATCCGCTCGCCTTCCTCCTTGTGCGCCTCGGCCACCCTCTCCGCCAGGTTGACGACGAAGGCGCGGTATTGCTCGACCTCTTCAGGCGTGGCCTTCCGCTCGAGCAGCTCGGCGGCCTCGCCTAGTCGTTTCAGACCATCCTCGCGGAGCTCCTCGTCGGAGTGGTAGCGACGGCCGGTCTTCGGTCGCTCGGCGACGAGCTCGTCGAGCAGCTCGCTTTCGCCATGCTGCTTTCGCGCCTCGGCGTACGCCTTCGCCATTGCGAAGGTCTCGCGGAACGCTCCTCCTTTCCCGGCGGTGATGACAATCAGCCCTGCAAGAGCCGACGCGTCCCGCACGAGCTCCCATTCCTCGTCCGTGAAATCGTTCTTCTTGGTCATCCGGTCCTCCTTGCGGTTGCGGGTTTCACTTGCGGCCGAAGGCGCGCGCGATCCTGCGGAAGAGGGCACCGAAGCCGAGGCGTAGGCCGCCGATCGGCTTCACGGCCGACTGCTCCTGCGGATCTCCCGCCGCAGGCTCTGCTGCGAGCTGTCGCTGGAGACAGGCGGCGAACTCGTCGACGAGACGGGAGGAGACGTCCTCGATCATCCCGCGCCCGTACTGCGCGACCTTGCCGGAGAGCCGTAGGTCGGTGACGACGTCGACGTGCGTGCCACCGTCGACGGCGGCGAGGCGAGTGTCGATGGTCGCCTGGCCCGCTCCGCGGCCCTTCGTCTCACGCGCCTGCGCCGAGAGCCGCGCGCTGCGCGCGGCCGCATCGACCTGCTCGCGCCTCAGATCGGTCGCGAACTGGAGACCCACGGGACCGAGCTTCACGATCATCTTCGCCTTCCACGTGTTCTCGTCCACGACCTCGGTCAACTCCGCTCCGGGCATGCAGGGGATCACCTGAGGCACGTCCATCAGGACCTCCCACGCGCGCTCCGGCGCGACGGCGACTTCGAACGAGTTCTCGATCTTCATCGCACCGGGGCGGCGGCCTTAGGCGCGCGCTGTCGCACAGCCGCCACGAGCTCGGCTGCAATCGCGACCGCGACTTCCTCCGGCGAGCGGCCGCCGATCCGCAGCCCGATCGGGGCATGCAGGCGCGCGAGCTCGTCGTCGGTCACACCCTCCTCGCGCAGCAGGCGCTCGCGCTCCTCGCTCGTGCGGCGGCTGCCCATCGCCCCGACGTACGCGGCGGGGCTCCGCAGCGCCTCCTTCAGGACCGGCACGTCGAACTTGTGGTCGTGCGTGAGCACGCAGATCGCGGTCCGCTCGTCGACCTGCGCGCCGCGGAGGAACTCGTCCGGCCATGCAACGACGAGCTCGTCCGCGTCTGGAAAACGCTCGCGGGTGACGAACCGGGCGCGCGCGTCGCAGACGGTGACGCGGTAGCCGAGAAAGCGCCCGAGAGTGGTCAGCGCGGCCGCGTGGTCCACGGCGCCGAACACGTACATGTTCGCCCGGGGCGCGAACGAGGAGACGAACACTTCGTCGCCGTCGACCTCGACGATGCCGGTCTCGCCTTGAGCGAGCAGCCGCGCGGGTTCGCCGCCGTCGCCGGGGCGAACGAGCCGCGTCTGTCCGGCAGCGTCGCCGCTGAGCGTCAACGCGAGTGCAACGGGCTCCTCGGCGCGAATTGCGCCCGCCAGCGGCTGAACGAGGTCGGGGTCGAGTACACCGATCAAGATGTGCACGGTGCCGCCGCACGGGAGCCCGACCTCGAACGCCTCCTCGTCGGCGATGCCGTACGTCTGCAGCCGAGCCGGGCCTCCCGCGAGCACCTCCCGCGCCTGCTCGTAGACGTCCGGCTCGACGCAGCCGCCCGTCACCGACCCCGCGACTTCGCCCTTCTCCGAGACGGCAAGTGCCGCGCCCGGGTCGCGGGGCGCCGACCGCTCAGTGCGAACCACGGTCGCGGTGGCGACTCGAAGCCCGTCGCCCGTCCAGCGCTCGAGCGTCGGCAGGATGTCCTTCACTTGCCGGTCGCCGTCAGGTAGCGCTCGGGCTCGGCCAGGAACCGCTTCCTGCAGTGCACTGCGCAGAAGAAGTAGGTCGTCCCGCCGTACTCGGCTGACAAGGTCTCCTCCGTCACGGCAACAGTCATACCGCAGACAGGGTCGATGGCCTCGGCAGTCGGGAGCGGAGACGCGTCCGACGCTGGGCGCAGGTGGCGCCACGCGACCAGCTCGGCGAGCACCGCCACAGCGATCTCCTCCTGCGTCGACGGGCCCAGGTCGAGCCCTGCGGGGCTGCGTACCTGCGCCAGCAGCTCCTCGCCGAGACCGCGCTCGCGGAGCCGATCGAGGACAACAGCGGCGCGCTTCGCGCTGGCCACGAGCCCGACGTAGCCGGGCGCTGCCGCGAGCGCCGCTTCGAGCGCCTCCTCGTCGCCCCGGCCCATCGTGGCGACGACCACCGCCTCGGCGCGCGGCGAGACCTCGTGCTCGACGCGCCACCCGATCGTCTGCGCGAGCTCGGCAAGCGTGCGCGCGGCCGGCGCCTCGCCGACGATCGCGAGCAACGGCGTCGGAAGCTGCGGCTCGACGAGCACCTCGACCGTGCCCTCGGAGGCGCAGCCGCTCTCGGCGGGACCGATCCGAAGCGTCCTCGGCTCCCCGTCGGCGAACGCCCGCAGCGCCTCGCGGACGACGTGGGGCTCCGAGCATGCGCCGCCGATCCAGCCGTGCAAAGTCCCGTCAACCGTAATCACGGCCTTGTCGCCGACGCGCGCGGACGCCGGTCGCTCGACCGCGAGCACTGTCGCAAGCACGAAAGGCTCGCCCGCCGCGGCCAGCTCGCCGGCGCGGACGAGGACGCTCAAGCGGCGAGGCCCGCCTCGTTCAGGGCCGCCCAGACTCGGTCGGGCAGCATTGGCATCTCGATGTTGCGGACGCCGGCATGCGCCATCGCGTCGACGACCGCGTTCACGAACGCTGCCGGGGAGCCCACCGTCGCGGACTCGCCGACGCCCTTGCACCCGAGCGGGTGGTGCGGCGACGGCGTCACGGTCTCGTGGAGCTCGAACGGCGGCGTCTCCCACGCCGTCGGGAGCAGGTAATCGACGAAGTTGGCGCCGATGCAGTTGCCTTCCTCGTCGAAGGTGATCAGCTCCATCGCGGCCATCGCGAACCCCTCCGCGAGCCCGCCCATGATCTGGCCTTCGACCACCATCGGGTTGATGCGAACGCCGCAGTCGTCGACCGCGACGCAGCGCGTCACCTTCCACTCCCCGGTCTTGCGGTCGATCTCCACGGCGACGACGTACGTCCCGAACGGGAATGTCATGTTCGGCGGGTCGTAGTAGTGCACGCCTTCCAGGCCCGCCTCCATCCCTTCGGGATGATTCGTGTACGCGGCAAACGCGACGTCTTGGATCGTCACCGACCGGTCGGGCGCGCCGCGGACGGCGAACTTGTCCGTCTCCCACTCGAGGTCGTCGGGCGACGCCTCCAGCAGGTGGGCGGCGATCTGCTTCGCCTTGTCGCGCAGCTTGCGCGCCACGATCGACGTCGCCGCGCCGGCGGTCGGCGTGCTCCGCGAGGCGTAGGTGCCGAGGCCGTACGGCGTGTTGTCGGTGTCGCCCTCCTGGACGAGGACGTCCTCGGGCGGGAGCCCGAGCTCGTGGGAGACGATCTGCGCGAACGTCGTCTCGTGCCCCTGTCCCTGGGACTTGACGCCGAGCTTGAGGATCGCCTTCCCCGTCGGGTGGATACGGAGCTCGGCCGAGTCGAACATCTTGATCCCGAGGATGTCGTACTGGCGGCTGGGGCCCGCCCCGACGACCTCGGTGAAGCTGGCGACGCCGATGCCGATCAGCCGCCCCTCTTCGCGCGCGCGCTTCTGCTCCTCGCGGAAGTCGGCGTAGCCGGCCTTTTCGAGCGCGAGGTCGAGCGCGCGCTCGTAGTCGCCGGAGTCGTACTCGAACCCGGTAGGAGAGGTGTACGGGAACTGGTCGGGACGGATGAAGTTCCGCCGGCGGAACTCCGCAGGGTCAAGGCCGAGCTCGTACGCCGCCGTCTGGACGAGGCGCTCGATGAAGAACGACGCCTCCGTGACTCGGAACGAGCAGCGGTACGCGACGCCGCCGGGCGCCTTGTTGGTGTACGCGCCGTCGGTGATGACGTGCGCGGCGGGAATGTCGTACGAGCCGGTGACGATGTGGAAGAGGCCGGCCTTGAACTTGCTCGGCTGCGCGTCGGCGTAGGAGTAGCCCTGGTCCGACAGCATCCGCACGCGGAGTCCGAGCATCTTGCCTTCGTCCGTGAGCGCGAGCTCGCCCTCCATGTGGAAGTCGCGCGCGAAGCCCGTCGAGATCAGGTTGCCCGTTCGGTCCTCGATCCACTTGACCGGCCGACCGAGCAGCAGCGAGGCAGCAGTCGCGACGACGTAGCCGGGGTACACCGGCACCTTGTTGCCGAAGCCGCCGCCGATGTCGGGCGAGATGATCTGGATGTTTTGCTCGGGCAGCCCCGCGACGAGCGCGAACACTGTCCGGATCGCGTGCGGCGCCTGCGAGGTCATCCAGATCGTCGCCTTCCCCGTCGCCGGGTTGACGTCCGCAACGCAGCCGCAGCACTCGATCGGGGCAGGATGGACGCGCGGGTAGTGCGTCTTCAGGCTGACGACACGGTCGGCCTCGGCGAACGCCCGCTCGGTCGCCTGGCCGTCACCCGACTCCCAGTGGTAGACCCGGTTGTCCGTCTGCCCTTCCTTGTCGTCGCGGATCAGAGGCGCGCCCTCCTCGAGCGCTTGCTGCGGCGTTGTTACTGCCGGTAGCGGGTCGTAATCGACCTCGATCAGCTCGAGCGCGTCGTGCGCGGTATAGGGATCCTCGGCGACGACGCAGGCGACCTCCTGGCCCTGCATCCGCACCTTGTCGGTTGCGAGGACGGCCTGCGTGTCGCCGGAGAGCGTCGGCATCCAGGCAAGGTTGTGCTGCGCGAGGAGGTCGCCGGTGACGACGGCGACCACACCCGGCACCTCCGCGGCAGCCGTGGTGTCGATCGAGTTGATCTTCGCGTGCGCGAACGGGCTGCGCAGGATCGCCATGTGGAGCATCCCCGGCAGCTTCACGTCGTCGACGTAGTTGCCGCGACCGACGACGAACCGGTCGTCCTCCTTGCGCTTGACGCTGCGGCCGAGCCACCCGGGTTCGGTCGTCGGCTCCTCGGTGACGGCCATCTACGCTCCTTTCGCGCTCGCCGCCCACTGGACGGCCTTGACGATGTTCTGGTAGCCGGTGCAGCGGCAGAGGTTCCCGGAGATCGCCCAGCGGATCTCCTCCTCACTCGGGTTCGGGTTCTCCTCCAGCAGCGCCGAGCTGACGAGCATCATCCCCGGCGTGCAGAAGCCGCATTGAAGGCCGTGTTCCTCCTTGAACCCCTGCTGGATCGGATGCAGCTGCCCGTTTTCCGCCAGTCCCTCGACCGTCTTCACCGAGCGACCCTCGGCCTGGACGGCGAAAACGGTGCACGATTTCACCGGCGTCCCGTCGAGCAGGACGGTGCAGGCGCCGCAGCTGGTCGTGTCGCAGCCGACGTGCGTTCCGGTCAGCCCGAGCGTGTCGCGGAGGAAATGCACGAGCAGGAGCCGCGGCTCGACGTCGGCCGAGCGCGTGGTGCCGTTGACAGTCACCTCGATCGTCACTGATCCTCCTTGTGCTCGATCTCTTCCTTCAGCTCGTCTACCGTCTCGCTGCCGGCGAAGGCCTCGGGCCGCTCTTCGCCCCAGCCGCCTTCGGTCGTCCGCTCGACTCCTGCCTGCTCGTCCTCTCCGATCCGTACGCTCGCGCCGCAGCTCGGGCACTCCATGACGTCGACCGTCGGAACCGTCGCGTGCTGGCCGGCCTCGAGCGGAATCTCGGCGCCGCAGTTCGGGCAGTTCATGCCGCGGTCGCGGCCTCCGCCGCAGTCCGGAGCGCACGCTCGACGAACACCTGCACGACGCGTCGCTTGTAGTCCGCGCTGCCGCGATGGTCGTCGCGCGCCTGCGCCGCCTCGGCCGCGAGCTTCCCCGCCTCGCCGATCGCAGCGTCGTCAACCGACGAGCCCATGAGAGCCTGCTCGGCAGCCTCGGCGCGGATATTCGTCGCACCCACGCCCGTCAGCGCGATCCCGGCGCGCCGCACATCAGTGCTCTCGAGCTCGAGCTGAACCGCGACCCCGACGGTCGCGAAGTCGCCGACCTTCCGCTCGAGCTTCAGATATGTCCCGCTCGCGCTCGCTCCGGGATCGGGCGCGGTCACCGCGGTGACGATTTCCGTCGGCTCGAGCACGCTCTCGAACGGCCCCCGGAAGAACTCGTCGATGGGGATCGTCCGCGTGCCGTTCGAGCCGCGCGCCTCGACGCTCGCGCCGAGCGCGAGCATCACCGAGCCCCAGTCGCCCTGCGGGTCGGCGTGCGCGAGCGAGCCGCAGACGGTGCCCAGGTTGCGGACGATCGGGTCGGAGATCAGCGGCGCGGCGTCGCCGAGCAGTCGCCAGCGCCCGCGCAGCGCGTCTGAGCGCTCGCACGCCTTGTGCCGGACGAGTGCACCGATCCGCAGCTCGCCGTTCGCGGACAGCGTGTCAAGGCCGTCGATGCGGTTGATGTCTACGAGCACACTCGGGGCGGCGAAGCGCAGTTTCATCAGGGGGATCAGGCTCTGGCCGCCGGCGAGCACCTTCGCCTCGTCGCCGTGCTGCTCGAGAATGGAAAGCGCCTCGTCGAGCGTTTCGGGCGCGAAATACTCGAACTTCGGGGGATACATGCGGCGGCTCCCTCCGGTCGGCTGACGCCGCGAGCATAGCGTCTTACTCGCGGCGCTTTCCAACGGTTTCTACGATGTCCGCGACGATGCGGTTCACATCCGTCGCCGAGGTCGAGCAGGCCCTTCGAGCCGAGGCCTACCTGGCCGACCACGGGCTGGCGACGGCCGTCTTCCTCGCGCTCGTGACGACGCGTCCCCTGCTCCTCGAAGGGGAAGCCGGGGTCGGCAAGACCGAGGTCGGCAAGACGCTGGCGCGTGTCCTCGACGCCGAGCTGATTCGGCTCCAGTGCTACGAGGGGATCGATGCCTCCCAGGCGCTCTACGAGTGGGACTACTCCCGGCAGCTGCTCTACGCCCGCACGCTCCAGGCGGGTGAGCTCGACCCGTCGCGCGGGGTCGTCGAGCTCTACGGCCCCGATTTCCTGCTCGAGCGGCCGCTGCTCCGCGCGCTGCGGGCCGGCTCCGGCGCAGTCCTCCTGATCGACGAGCTCGACCGGGCCGACGACCCCTTCGAAGCGTTCCTGCTCGAGGTGCTCTCGGACTTCACGGTGACGGTGCCCGAGATCGGGACGATCTCGGCCGCGGCCGGGCCGCCGGTCGTGGTCGTCACCTCGAACCGGACGAGGGAGCTCCACGATGCGCTCAAGCGGCGCTGCCTCTACCACTGGATCGACTTTCCCGCGATCGACCGTGAGGTCGAGATCATTCGGGCGCGCGTGCCCGATATCGAGGAGCCGCTCGCCCGCTCCGTCGCGGAGACGATCGAGCGGCTCCGCGCGCTCGATCTGATCAAGCCTCCCGGCACCGCCGAGGCAATCGACCTCGCACAGGCACTCCTCGTGCTCGGAGCACCGACGGCCGACGGCGACGCAGTCCGGGCGGCGCTCGGCTGGGCGATCAAGAACCGCGAGGACCTCGCAACGGTCCAGGCGTCGGGCGTCCTCGGTGGCTGAGACCTCGATCGAGCCGCTCGTCCTGTTCGCGCGGGACCTGCGGGCCGCGGGCATACCGGCCGGCACGGGTGCCGTCGCGGATTTCTGCCGGGCAGCCGCGCTGCTCGCGCCGGAAGACCTCTACTGGGCCGGCCGCACGACCTTGCTGGCGCGCGTCGAGGAGATCTCCGTCTACGACCGCGTCTTCAGAGACTTCTTCGGCGCCGCGAGCAGCGAGCAGGGGGCGCCGCGGCGCCGGCGCCAGGTTGCGCTCGTTCGCACGGACGGTGAAGACGGCGGGCGCGCCGGGTCGCCGGCGAGCGCCGTCGAGCTGCTTCGCGAGCGAAGCTTCGCCCGCTGCTCCGATGAGGAGCTCGCCGAGCTGGCAGCGCTGATGCGACGGATCCGTTTCGATGCGCCGCTCCGGCGGACGCGCCGGCACCGCCCGACCCGCGAGGGAGCGCTCGACCTCCGCCGGACGCTACGGCGCTCCTTCCGGACCGGAGGCGAGCCGCTCGCGCTGGCGCGGCGCGGCCGCCGCCTCGAGCATCGGCGCGTCGCCCTGCTGCTCGACGTGTCCGGCTCGATGGCCGCGTACTCGCGCGGGTTGCTCCTCTTCGCGCACGCGGCGCTGCAAGCAGACGCGCGTTTCGAAGCGTTCTGCTTCGGGACGCGCCTGACCCGCTTGACGCGCTCGCTGCGCCGCGGCACTCCGGACGCGGCGCTCGCAAGCGCGACCGCCGGTGTCGTGGACTGGGGCGGCGGCACCCGGATCGGGGAATCGCTGAAGGCGTTCCTCGACCGCTTCGGCCACGGTGGCCTCGCGCGCGGCGCGATCGTCGTCGTTTGCTCCGACGGGCTCGAGCGTGACGACCCGGAGCTGCTCGGCGCCCAGGCCGCACGGCTCGGGCGGCTCGCGCACCGGGTTGTCTGGCTCAACCCGCTCCGAGAAGACCCCCGCTACGAGCCGCTCGCCCGCGGCATGGCCGCGGCCCTCCCTCACGTCGACCTGTTCGCGAGCGGCCACAACCTCGCCAGCCTCGAGGCGGTCGCCGACGCTCTTACTTGAGGAAGAAGCCGGGCTGGCAGACGATCGTGACGCCGCGGGCGACCGTCACCTTGGATGGGTCGAAACAGCCGGGCGTCGCCCTGAAGCCCACGAAGCTCGAGTCTGCGGCCGGACGGGCGTTGAGCCTTACGACCGTCCCGACCAGGAAGAACGCCGTACAGGCGCCGGGTCCAACCCCGTTGCCCCCAACGATCGTGCAGTCGATGCCGGCCGGCTGCGACGTGACGCGCCCGCTCCCGTTGCCACCAGGGAGGATCGCGATGCTCCCGTTCGCGAACAGGAACGGCGTCCAGGCGGTGATGATCCCGTACGTGGTCACCCCTCCCGCAGTCCCGATGATCAGAGCGGACTGCGGGTTGCTCACAACATTCGTGGTGACGGTAAAGCTCGCGGTCGTGGCTCCGGCGGGAACAGTGACGCTCGGCGGCACCGTCGCTGCGGCGGGGTTGTCGCTTGAAAGCGGCACCTGAACGCCGCCGGCCGGTGCGGCCGAGCTGAGGGTGACGGTTCCGGTCGCCGGCTCGCCTCCGATGACGTCGGCGGGGTTGATCGTGACCGCCGAGAGCGAGGGCGAGGATGCAGGCGGCGGCGGAGGTGGCGGAGGCGCGGTGACGGTGCAGCCGGACAAGGTCGCCTTGGTTGGCGTCGGCGAGCCATCGTTCACGGCGACGGTGCAGTCCGCCGGCTTCGCGAATGGGTCTTTCTCGATCCTGAAGTTCCCGGCCGCGTCGCTCGTGCCCATGGCGACTCCGTCGACCGTGATCGTGCTGTTGGCGGTCGCGCGGCCCTCGAGCCGGAGCCTCGTCCCGTTCAGCTCTGCGCGCGAGATGCTGACCGCGGCCACCGCTACCGAGGAGGCCAACGTCACGCCGATCAGGACGAAGCCGAGGACGCAGAGCGGCAGGCGGCGCATCACGCGGATATCTACGCCGGCGCCAAGAAAACGGATTTCACGTCGTCGTGCGGTAGCGGAGGTGGACCGTGCCGTTCCGGAAACGGCGTTCATCCAGCAGCTCGAGCCGTAGGCGGATGCTGTCGGGAAGAGCGTTTTTGCCGCCGCCGACGACGATGGGTGCAACGAACAGGTGCAGCTCGTCGACCAACCTCGCTTTGAAGGCCTGCGTGGCGAGATCGGGACCGCCCACAGTGAGGTCACGGTCAGCGGCCGCCTTTATCTGCCGGACCGCTTCAGGGTCGAAGTCTCGCTCGATCCGCGTCCTGGCGCTGGAGGCGGTTTCGAGCGTCTTGGAGTACACGATCTTCTCGGCCGCCTGCCAGATCTCCCCGTAATCCTCGATGAAGGGCGGCTGGTCGGCGAGGTCAATGGTCTCCCACGCGACCATGGCCTCGTACATCCGACGTCCGTAGAGGTAGGTGCCGACCGGCCGGTCGAGATCGTTCGCAAACGTGTGCACCTCCTCGTCGGGCTCGGCCCAGTCGAATTTGCCGTTCTCGTCCGCGATGTAGCCATCGAGTGATGTGATCGCGGAGTAGATGAGCTTGATGTCCTTTTCGCCGTCAGCCATTCGTCTCACACGCGACCATTCCGAGAAGGAGGAAACGATGAAATATCTGATGCTGATCCACCAAGGCACCGCGCCGCTCCCGGGATCGCCGGAGTGGGAGCGCCTCTCGGAGGACGAGCAGAAGGCGATCTACAGCGATTACCAGTCCATCAATGGGACACCCGGCGTCACGCCCGGCCTGTGGCTGCAGCCGCCCGAGGCGGCAACCACCGTGCGCGTCGACGACGGCAAGACGCTGACGACGGACGGCCCGTTCGTCGCCGTCAAGGAGGCCCTCGGCGGCTACCTCGTGTTCGAGGCCGACGACCTCGACGCGGCGATCGAGCTCGCATCGCGGATCCCGGCGGCGCGCCTGGGCGGTGCCGTGGAAGTGCGCCCGGTCGTGGAGGGTTAGTGGCGCTGGAGCAGGTCTTCCGCGACGAGTGGGGCCGCGTCCTCGCCGGCCTGATCGGCTTCCTCGGTGACTTCGACCTCGCCGAGGAAGCCGCCCAGGACGCGTTCGCGATCGCCGCCGAGCGCTGGCCTCGCAAGGGGACGCCCGCCAACCCGCGCGCGTGGCTGATGACCACGGCGCGCAACCGCGCCATCGACCGGCTCCGCCGCGATCGCACGCTTGCGGCGAAGACCGCCCTGCTCGACGTGCCGGAAACGACGGAGGACGAAATGGACGAAACGACGATTCCCGATGAGCGGCTCGAGCTCGTGTTCACCTGCTGCCACCCGGCGCTCGCGCTCGAAGCGCAGGTCGCGCTGACGTTGCGGACGCTGGGCGGCCTGACGACCGAGGAGATCGCCCGCGCCTTCCTCGTCCCCGAGGCGACGATGACGAAGCGGCTCGTCCGCGCGAAGCACAAGATCAAGGCCGCCGGCATCCCCTTCAGGGTGCCGCCTCCCCACCTGCTCCCCGACCGTCTCGCCGCCGTGCTCGCGGTCGTCTACCTGATCTTCAACGAGGGCTACGGAGGCCGCGGCGATCTGGCGGCCGAGGCGATCCGGCTGGGACGCGCGCTCGCCGAGCTGATGCCCGACGAGCCGGAGGCGCACGGCCTGCTGGCGCTGATGCTGCTGAACGACGCCCGCCGCGAAGCGCGCTTTGCTGACGGCGCCGTCGTGCTCCTCGGCGATCAGGATCGGTCGCTGTGGGACTTCCACGAGATCGAGGAGGGGCGGGCAGTGCTCGATCGAGCGCTCGCGCTCGGTGGCCGGGGTCCGTACATGGTGCAGGCCGCGATTGCGAGCCTGCACGCAGAGGAGCCTCAGGACTGGCCACAGCTGGCGGCGCTGTACGGCGAGCTCGCCCGCCTCACCCGCTCGCCGGTCGTGGAGCTGAACCGGGCTGCCGCGATCGCCGAGGCAGGGGATGTCGAGGGCGCGCTCGCGGTCGTCGAGCGCCTCCAGCTCGACTACTACCACTATCTCCACTCGACGCGCGCCGAGCTGCTCAGTCGCCTCGATCGCATCGAAGAGGCGCGCGCCGAGTACAACCGCGCGCTCGAGCTGGTGCACTCGGACGCCGAGCGGCGTTTTCTCGAGCAGCGACTGGCCGAGCTCGACGACTGATCTGACACGTTTTCTCCCGCCCCCGACGGGTAGCCGTCGCGTGTCAACGAGAGGAGGCTGGCGTGCCCACCATCACCGAACCACGCGATCTGTTCACGACAGCGCTGACGGAGATGCTCTACGTCGAGCAGAAGCTCGCCGACGAGGTCCTGCCGGAGCTGGAAAAGGAGATCCAGACACCCGAGTTCAAGGAGGGTGTTGCCAAGCACATCGAGGAGACGCAGCGCCACGCGGAGAACCTCGAGCGCGCGTTCGAGATCCTCGGCGAGCAGCCGAAGACCGACAAGAGCCACTCACTCGACGGCCTCGTCGCGCAGCGCGAGAAGGTGATCAAGAACATCGAGTCCGACGACGTGCGTGAGGTCTTCAACGCCGGCGCGGCGGCCAAGACCGAGCACCTCGAGATCGCTGCGTACGAGAGCATGATCAAGACCGCCGAGGGCCTTGGTCAGTCCGAGATCGTCGGCCTGCTCGAGGAGAACCTCGACGACGAGAAAGAGACGCTGAAGGAAGTCGAGAAGATCGCGGAGAAGCTCAACAAGCAGACCGCAACGGCTTAACCACCGCAATCAGCGTCGTAGGCGGCCCGTCGGCGGGGCGGCCGCCTACGACGCGAGCGGGAGATAATGGTCCGGTGGGCCTGGCCATGGTCGGACGTCTGACCCTCCGGAGGCGCACAGCGCTCGCCGCCTCACTGCTCGGTACAGCGCTCCTGGCGTGGATCGTGCTCGTGGAGCGCACGCGAGGAATGGATGCCGGACCGGGAACGGACCTGGGAACGCTTGCGTGGTTCATCGGGATCTGGCTGACGATGACGGCGGCGATGATGCTGCCGTCCGCCGCACCGACGGTGCTGATGTTCGCGAACCTTCGACGTGGGACGCACGCGTGGGCGTTCGTCATCGGGTACCTATTTGCCTGGACGGGCTACGGACTCACCGCGTACGTCGTCTACCGCGCAGTCCGCGACTCTGCCCCCTCTTTCGTCGCCTGGGACGATCGCGGCCCTTGGGTCGCCGGCGGTGCGCTCGCCGCAACGGGCCTCTATCAGCTGACGCCGCTCAAGGCGGCCTGTCTGCGCCACTGCCGCTCGCCGCTTCATTTCCTGCTCGATAGCCGCCCGGGCCTGCTCGGAGCGGTGCGGACAGGATTCGCCCACGGCGGCTTCTGCGTCGGCTGCTGCCTGGGCCTCATGCTGTCGCTCTTCGCGCTCGGTGTCATGAGCTTGTTCTGGATGGCCGTTGTCGCAGCTGCGATCGTCGTCGAGAAGACGCTGCCAGGTGGTCAGGTCTTCGCGCGCTTGCTCGCGGTCGTCCTCGTGGCGCTTGGAATCTGGGTAGCTGCCTCGCCCGCGATCCTGCCGGGACTGAAGCTACCGACGCAGGTGCAGATGGGGATGCAGGGCGCGCGATGAGCTGGCGTATCCGCGGCACCTACTTCGAGTCGTGCAACTGCGATGCGATCTGCCCATGCCGTCGGATCAACGGCGTCCCCGGCGGGCGATCGACTCACGGGATCTGCATGTTCGTCCTCTCGTGGTTGATCGACGAAGGATCCTCTGACGGAATCGACCTTTCCGGGCTGCCGGTCGCGCTGGCGGCGCGCTACAGCGACGACGTGCCGGGGTCACCCTGGACGTGGGTCCTCTATCTGGACGAGCGGGCGAGTGCCGAGCAGCGCGGCGCGCTGGAGGACATCTTTACCGGCCGACTCGGGGGAGACGTCGAGGCGCACTTTCCATGGGTGTGGAAGGCGAGCGAGCTCGTCGCCGTGCGCCCCGTCGAGATCGACGGCGACCACACGAGTCGGCGACAGCGGCTACGGATCCGGGACCAGGTCAGCGTCCGGATCCGCGACCGCTACGGCGGCGACGAGACGGTCACGTGCGTGATCCCGGGCCACGAGCGTGCGGGCGAGGAGCTCGTCGCGGACGAGCTCGTCGTCGAGGACGGCCCACTTGCATTCCGCTACCGCGGAGTCTGCGGCTACGGCTCCACCTTTGACTACGCCGGGTAGCTGGAGCGCTTATTCCAGATGGACCGCGATCCGCTCCTCGCGTGCCGTCAAAACGAAGTGGGCGGACGCGGTTGCCCGATAGAGCCGATGGCGCGCCGGCGCCTGGACGTCATCGAGCGTCCACTCAGGCAATTCCTGCGCCTGCGAGATGCGCGAGAAGACTTCAAGGCCGCGATCGAGCTCGTCACCGGCGAGCTCCGCGGCATCGGCCGACATGTACAAGGCCTTCGCGCCGCCGACCGGCACCTGCGAGTCGAAGACCACGATCGCCACCTGCGGGCGCTGTGCAATGTTGCGCGAGTGCTGCGCCTCCGGCTTCGAGACCCAGAAGAACTCGCGGTAGTTCGCGGTCGCGAACCAGACCGGCGTCACCCATGGCACGCCTCCCGCATCGGCCGTTCCAAGGGTCATGTAGCGGTTGGCGTCGATGATCGCCTTGGCATGCTCGGCGTTGTTCGACTGCTGAGTCAGGGAGTTCCCGTCGTCATAGTTGACGATGTGAGCCAGGCGGAGCAACTCGGTGCGTTGGGCCGGATTCACGAGCTGCTCGACCGCGAGGGGATCGACTACTGGCTGTTCGGCGGCTCGGCGGTCGACTTCTACGTCGGATCGGTCACGCGGCTGCACGCCGACCTCGATCTCGCCGTGTGGTTTAACGACCACGGCCGGGTCGGTGAGCTACTGACGGTGGAGGGATGGACACAACGTGCCCGAGCCCGATGAGGACGGCTACACCGGCTATGAGCGGGGCGGCGTTCGAGTCGAGCTCGCGTTCCTCGATCGCGACGAAACCGGGGAGATCTACACGCCGCTCCGGGAAGGCCGCGGCGCCTGGCCGGACGAGGCCTTCCGAAGCAACGTCACCGAACTGCTCGGCGCGCGCGCGAGGGTGATCAGCCTCCACGCGCCCAAAGCCGACAAATCAGAGGCGCATGACGACCCGGTCGTCGCCGCGAAGAACCGCGCCGACCTGGAGATGCTCTCCGGCTTCAGCTAGGCCCCGCACTTGGCCCACAAAATGCCAAGTCCTGCAAACCCGAAGGTCCACAGGACTTGACTATTCGACTGTGACAGGTCCGCGCCCCGCCGTCAAGCGGGAGCGGTTCGCCTAGCCTTCGCCGGTGGCGGAGTTCGCCGGCGTGCTCCTTTTGGTCGTCGGCCTCGCGCTCGTGGTCGCCGGCGCCGAGCTGTTCTTCGACGGTTTGCTGGCGACCGCGGCCCGCCTGCGGCTCGCGCCGTTCGTCCTCACCGTCGTCGTCTCGGGCTTCGAGCTGGAGAACCTCGTCGCCGGAATCGCCGCAAACGCGAAAGCGCTCGGCAACGTCGCCGCGGGCACGTTCCTCGGCGGAACGACCTTTCTCGCGCTCGGAGTTGCCGGACTGAGCGCGGCCATGGCTCCGATTCGTACCGCTCTGCCGGTGCCGGTTCTCCTATGGACGGCTGCGGCGCCGCTGCCGCTGCTCGCCGTCGGGATCGACGGCGCCCTCTCACGTCTCGACGGGCTCCTCCTGCTCGTCTGGTCAGCGGCTGCGATCGGCGGAATGGCGTACGCCGGCCGCGATCTGCCCGGCGCCGATCCCTCCCCGAGACGCCGCCACCCAGTCTGGCGGATGCTCGGCGGGTTGGGCGTCCTTTCGGGCGCCGGCGTTGTGCTCGGCGAGGGGCTGCACCGGGTCGTCACTCACTTCGGCGT
>JBKPFU010000095.1:0-21434 GCA_046728975.1 Actinomycetota bacterium
CCTCTTCCTGCCACTCTCGCGCGTGATCTCGAAGCTCGGCCTTCAGGACCGGCTCTGGTCGCTCGTCCTCGTCTATCCCTCGTTCACCGTTCCGTTCGCGACGTGGCTGCTGATGGGCTTCTTCAGGACGATCCCGCTCGAACTCGAGGATGCGGCACTCGTGGACGGCTGCTCGCGTCTGAAGGCCCTCGCCCGTGTGATCTTGCCGGTCTCGATCCCCGGGATCCTGACGGTCGTCATCTTCTCGTTCTCGCTGTGCGTGAACGAGTTCGTCTACGCGATCACGTTTATCTCCGGATCGACGCAGCGGACGATCTCCGCCGGAGTGCCGACCGACCTGATCCGTGGAGACGTCTATTTCTGGCAGTCGCTGATGGCCGCGACCCTGATCCCGGCCATCCCGCTCGCCCTGCTCTACAACAGCTTCCTGAACCGGTTCATCGCAGGCTTCACAGGGGGTGCGTTCCGTTGAGAGACACACACGAAAGGAGGCGGAATGGCGCAGAAGGATGAGAACCTCGAGGATTTAGGGCTCTCGAAGAGCCTCACCCGTCGCGAGGTGCTTCGCCGGGGAATCGGCGGTTTCCTGATCGTCTACGGGGGCGCGCTGCCGAAGACGGCGGCGGCCGTGCCGAAGTACCGGCACCGGCAGTACAAGAACACGCTGAAAATCATCCAATGGAGCCACTTCGTGCCGGCCTACGACAAGTGGTTCGACGGCACCTACACCAAGAGGTGGGGTGACAGGCACGACACCGATGTCCAGGTCGACCATATCGCCCTCGCCCAACTGCCGGCCCGAGCCCAGGCCGAAGTCGCGGCTCAGAGCGGGCACGACATCTTCGGGCATCTGTCACCACAGGCCGGGCTCGAGGACCAGGTGATCAACCACAAGGAGATCATTCAGGAGGTCACGCGCAAGGTAGGCAAGGTCGGCCGAGTCGGCTTCAAGAGCTGTTACAACCCGAAGACGAAGAAGTGGCACGGATTTCCCGAGAACTTCGTGCCCGACCCGATCCACTATCGCAAAGACCTCTGGCGCCAGGTCGGGATCCGCCCCGGGACGTGGGACGACGTTCGCAGGGCGGCGCCGAAGCTGAAGCGGCTTGGACATCCCGTCGGGATCGGGATGTCGAACGAGCTCGACTCGAATATGGCCCTGATCGCGTTGCTGATGTGCTACGGCGGCTTCATCCAGGACTCGAAGGCGCGGGTCCGCATCAACAGCAAGGGAACGATCGAGGCGCTCAAGGTCATGCGCGACATCTACAAACGCGGAATGACCAATGAGGTCTTCGCGTGGACGGCGTCCTCGAACAACCAGGGCTACCTCGCGCAGCGGCTCTCGCTCGCGATGAACGCGATCTCGATTATCCGCAGCGCCGAGGATCAGAACCCGTCGCTCGCACAGAAGACCGCGGTCGCTGCCATCCCGCGGGGAGGCCTGCAGCGCATGGGCCTCGAGCACGTGATGGGCGTGTACACCATCTGGAAGTTCACGCCGAACCGGCAGAAGGCGCTCGCGAAGCGGTTCATCGCCGACCTGGAGATCAACTACCAGGGAGCGTTCAAGAACAGCAAGTTCTACAACTTCCCCGCCTTCCGGGGAGCGGTCAAGAACTACACGAGGCAGCTGGCGGCGGACCCGCACACGCCGCGGCGCAAGTACACGCTCCTCGAGACGATCGCGAGGAAGTACACGACCAACGTCGGCCATCCCGGCTTCTCCAACGCCGCGGTCGACGAAATCTTCAACACGTGGCTGATCCCGCAGATGTTCGCCGAGGTTGCCCAAGGAAAGTCAACTCCGGCAGAGGCGGCCCGCGCGGCAGACCGCGAGTTCAAGCGGATCTTCGCCAAGTGGAGGAGGCGCGGAAAGATCTGATCGGACGGTGGGCCCGGGAGACCGGGCCCACTTTCCACCTGAGCTCTACAGCGTCGGCGCCGCGTCGGGCGGTGGGCCGCTGCCGAACCGCCCGGGGCCGAATCCGGGCCCGAAGCCGCCGCGGGGACCGAAGCGGTGGCGGAACGTCGGCATCCTGCCGTTCACGAGGTCGGTGAAGCGCTGGCGCGCGCCGGAGAGCAGCTCGTCCGCCTGCGCCCTGGTGAGACGACCGGCGGAGACCGCAGCGTCGAGCTCCTTCTTCTCGTCGGCGACCAGCGCGTCGATCAGACCGTCGACCGATTTGTCCCGGTCCTTGCCGATCTGCGCGAGCGTCTTCCCCTGCGAGAGCTGACTCTGAAGCTGGGCCCGCGTGAGCCCCAGATAAGAGGCGGCGGCGTCGAGATGTGGGCCGAACATGTGGAAGTGCCTGTCCAAATGAGGACCGCCGAAGATCGGGAAATCGCCGGCTTGGATCCGGGCCTTGATCCGGTCGCCTTCCGCCTTGGTGATCCGACCGGCCTTGACGGCTGCGTCGACGCGATTCTTCAGCGCGGTCTTGAGCGCGTTCGAGAGCGCGCTCGGTGTGACGCCGAGCTGCTTCGCGGCGTCGTTGACGACCGCCTGGCTTTCGGCCTTCGGCGAGACGAACTGCGAAGCCGCGACGGCCGCGCCGCTGCCCGCGACCGCGACGGCGGCGACGCCGCCGGCGACGAGCTTTCGTTTTGTGCTTCTCTGCATCGCTCTGGCTCCTTTCGGTGGGTGTGTGCTTCCCACCAAACCAGCGGCCGCTGAGAGCGGCCTAAGAGCTCCTTAAGAAGGTTCTAAGAATCGACGCGGCCGTTGAGGCGCAGCGTGACGCGCGTACCGCCGCCGTCGGCACGCTCGGCCACGACGTTGCCGCCGTGCGCCTCGGCCACCTGGCGAACGATGGCAAGCCCGAGCCCCGATCCCGGCATTCCTCGCGCGGAGGGCGCTCGGTAGAAGCGGTCGAACACGTACGGGAGGTGTTCCTCGTCGATCCCGGGGCCGTGGTCACGTACGACGACCTCGCCGTTGCGCACGACGACTTCCACCTCCCCGCCGGGCGGGGTCCACTTGGCAGCGTTGTCGAGAAGGTTTGCTACCGCGCGCTCGATCGTCGCAGGCACCCCGTGGACCTGGGTCGGCTCGAAGTCGGTCTTGAACGAGATGCCGGGACGGTTACGGCGCATGCGCTCGAGCGCATCGGCGGCGACGAGATCGAGCCGGACCTCCTCCGGCGCGGCGACCTCCTGCTCTCCGCGCGCGAGCTCGATCAGCTCCGCGATCAACGTCGTCATCTCACCGAGCTGATCGACGACGTCCGTTAGCAGGCGCTCGCGCTCGCCGGGGGGCAGAGCGCGATCGCTCGCCAGTACCTCGATGTTCGTGCGCAGGCTGGTCAGTGGCGTCCTCAGCTCGTGCGAGGCGTCTGCGACGAGCTGCCGCTGCGCGCGGTTCGACTCCTCGAGCGCCCCGAGCATCGTGTTGAAGCTGCCGGCGAGCCGGCTCAGCTCGTCGCGCCCCTCGACCTCGATCCGCTCCGACAGGTCGCCCGTCTCCGTGACCCTTTCGGTCGTCTCGGTCAGGCGCCGAACCGGAGCGAGCGCGGCCCGCGACACGATGAGACCGAGCGCGGCGGCCGCCGCGATCCCTGCCGCACCGATCAAGAGAAGGAACCAGCGGACCCGGTGGAGCGTCTTGTCCACGTCGGTCATCGAGCGGGCGACCTGGACTGCTCCGTCCGCGTAGGGAAACGTCAATACCCGGACGTGCGTCCCGTCGACGTGCATATCGGTGATGAAGGCGCCCCTGCGCCCGTTCGCGACCGCGACGACGTTCTTCGACACGGGCAGCTCGCCGGTCGTGGCTCCCGTCGAGTCGACGAACTGCGTGTAGACCCGCGCGCCGCCGAGCTCTGGAGGCGGCGGGACGAGCCCGCCTCGACCGCGGCCGAGCATCTCGGCGGCGGTGTGCTTGAGACCGTCGTCGATCGGAGCGCGCAGCTCGTTGCGGACGACGACGTACACCACCGCGGACGCGGCGACGATCGCCAGCGCCACCGCCGCCGCGGCAACGAGGGTCAGGCGGGCGCGGAAGCTCACGGCTCGCGCAGCGCGTACCCGACGCCGCGCACCGTCTGGATCAGGCGCGGTTTGCCGCCGGCTTCGGTCTTCCGTCGCAGATAACCGATGTAGACGTCGAGCGAGTTCGACGCGAAGCCGAAGTCGTAGCCCCAGACGCGCTCGAAGATGATCGAGCGCGTCAGCACCTGCCGTGGGTTGAGCATGAACAGCTCGAGCAGCGCGAACTCGGTGCGCGTCAGCTCGATCGGGTCGCCGCCGCGTCGCACCTCCCGCGTTCCGGGGTCGAGCTCGAGGTCGGCGAACCGAAGCACCTCGCCGGCGCCGTCGCTCGACCGGCGCAGCAGCGCACGGAGACGCGCGAGGAGCTCCTCGAGGGCAAACGGCTTCGTCACGTAGTCGTCGGCGCCCGCGTCGAGGCCCGCGACGCGGTTCTCGACCTCGGCCCGCGCGGTGAGCATCAGGATCGGGACCCGGCTTCCGCCCTGGCGAAGCTGCCGACAGACGTCGATCCCGTCCGTTCCGGGCATCAGCACGTCGAGGATCAGCGCGTCCGGCTCGGGGCCGGAGCGCAGGCGGTAGAGCGCCTCGTCGCCGTCGTCGGCGAGCTCGATCTCGTAGCCCTCGAGCGTCAGGGCACGCCGAAGCGACTCCCGGACCGCGCGTTCGTCGTCGACTACCAGGACTTTCACATTGCTCATTTTGCGGACCGAGTCTGAGAGATACCTAAGACTCCGACTCTTATGGACTTCTTAGCCGGCTTTCACCTAACGCTTAGGGAGGGCTGATGCCATGGGCGGCGTGAATACGACGGAAAGGAACGAACCGATGAATCGCCGCAAGCATCGACTCCTCCCCCTCGCGGCCCTGGTCGCCGCCGCCGGACTCGCGGCCGGCGGCGGCGCCGCGACGTATGCAGCTCTTGGCTCCGACGGAGCGAACACGGTCGTCCGTCAGGTGACGGTCGCCGACTCGGAGCCGGCCGCGAGCGAGAACCCGCTCTCGGTCAATCAGATCTACCGGCGCAGCTACAAGGGCGTCGTGCAGGTGAACGTGACGAGCCAGACCCAGACGCCCTTCGGCGGCGCCCAGTCGCAGCAGGCGCAGGGCTCCGGCTTCGTGTACGACACCAGCGGTCACATCGTCACCAATCAGCACGTGGTCGACGGCGCATCGTCGATCTCGGTCAAGTTCTGGAACGGTAAGTCGTATCGCGCGACGATCGTGGGCACCGACAGCTCGACCGACCTCGCCGTCTTGAAGGTGGACGCGCCGTCGTCGCTGCTTCAGCCGCTCGCACTCGGTGACTCCGGCAAGGTCGCCGTGGGCGACGGCGTCGTCGCGATCGGCAGCCCGTTCGGGCTCGCGGAGACGGTCACCAGCGGGATCGTGAGCGCGCTGCATCGCCAGATGACCTCGCCGAACAACTTCGCGATCGACGACTCGATCCAGACCGATGCCGCGATCAACCACGGCAACTCGGGTGGCCCGCTGCTAAGCCAGCAGGGCCAGGTGATTGGCGTGAACGCGCAGATCGAGAGCGAGTCCGGCGGAAACGACGGCGTGGGGTTTGCGATCCCATCGAACACGGTCCGCTCCGTCGTCTCGCAGATCCTCGCGACCGGCAAGGCCGAGCACGCCTACCTCGGCGTTTCGCTCGACGGTAACGCCGAGAAGGCGAGGGTGGCCGAGGTGCGAAGCGGAACGCCGGCCGCGGACGCGAGGCTCAAGGCCGGCGACGTGGTGACGGCGATCGACGGCTCGAAGATCTCGTCCGCGGACGACCTGCAGAGCGTCATCGGCGGGAAGAAGCCGGGCGACACGATCTCCCTTACCTACGTCCGCGGCGGCAAGAGCCACACCGTGAGCGTGAAGCTCGCGACACGGCCTTCCTAAAAGTCGTGGGGGAACCCCTCGTTCCCCCACGAGCCCCCTCCTTCACTGCGCTCGCTGGGTCACTCACTTCAGGAGCCGGCAAGGACTGGCGGGCACTTAGCGCGTGCCGAGGCGCAGACCGACGAGGCGAGGCAGCGCAGCACCTGCTCGTGCGAGGACCGGCGGGCGCCGGCCCTCCTCCTCCGCCTCCTCGACAGCGAGGATGGAGGCGCGAACGACGCCTCCGCCGAGCCGCTTGAGCGGCTCGGGCGGCAATGACTTTGTGTTGCACCTTGCAAGCGGCAGACCCGTCCATTCGTCCTCCCCCCGCAGCGCGAGCGAGGCGAGGATCTGGCCACCCAGCCAGCTCGGCCCGACCCCATTCCCGGAGTACCCGGCGCCGTAGTGCACGCGGCTTCCCGGGACGGTCGCGAAGAACGGGAAGTGATCTGCGGAGACGTCGATCGGCCCACCCCACGCGCGCTCGATGCGCACGTCGGCGAGTTGCGGCAACAGCCGTCGAAGTCCGCGTTCCGCTCTGGCCGCGGTGGCCGTGTCCCCAGTGAACCGCCGGTCGACCAGGCCCGCGAAGCCGATCGGGCCGGACCCGCTTCCCATCAGCACTCTGCCGTCGTTCGTTGTGCGGAAGTAGTGCAGGAACATGCGGCCGTCGACGATCGCCTCGTCGCCCAACCAACCGATCTCCTCCAGCCGCTCCGGAGCCGGCTCGGTGAGCACGACGTAGCTGCCGAAGTTCGTCAACGAGCGCGCCGTGGGGCGCCAGCCCGTGGTCGCGGCGTTCACGCCCAACACTACCTCGTCTGCGGTGACACGCCCGCGCGGCGTGAGAAGGACGTTCGGCGTCCCTCGAAGAAGCCGAAGCACCGGGGTGCGCTCGTGGCATGCAACCGAAGCCATTGCTTCGCGCCGGAGTGCGAGCACGAGACGGGCCGGCTGGACCGTCGCGCCGTCGCGGAAGAAGACGCCCCTGCGGAACACCGGGGAATCGCAGCGTGCCGCGACCTCCTCCCGCGACAAGGGAACGGCCTCCTCCTCCACGCCGAGCTCGCGCGCCGCGGCGACCGTGCGCTCGACTGCATCGTCCTGAGCGGGCGCCGTCGCGACCTTCATCAAGCCGCCCTCGCGGAGCCAGACGTCGGCGCCGTGCTGGTCGCACCATTCACGCACCGCGAGCACGATCCGCGAAGACGCCTGTGCGACCGCGAGCGCCCCGCCGTCTCCGAACGTCTCGCGCAGCCGCGCCAGGCTCGACCAGTAGCCGTGCAGGAAGCCGCCGTTGCGTCCGCTCGGCCCGTCGCCGCACACCGTCGCTTCCAGCACCACGATCTCGAGCGACGGTTCGCGCTCCCGCAGCGCCAGCGCAGTCCACAGCCCGGTGTAGCCGCCGCCGACGACGGCGACGTCGACCCGGAGGTCGCCCTCGAGCGGCGGGGCCTCGTCGAAGCTGCCTGCCTCGTCGGCCCACCAGGGCCGCACGCTCAGTTGCTGCGCTGAACCCGCTCCCAGGCCTCCGTCAGCACGTCGGCGAGGATCGAGACCATCTCGTCGAACTCCTCCTGCCCGGCGACGAGCGGCGGTGAGATCTGGATCACCGGATCGCCTCGGTCGTCGGCGCGGCAGATCAAACCTCGCTCGAACAATCGCGGCGAGAGGAACCCGCGCAGGAGCGACTCGGATTCCTCGTCCGTGAAGGTCTCGCGCGTCTCCTTGTCCTTCACGAGCTCGAGCGCGTAGAAGCAGCCCGCGCCGCGCAGGTCGCCCGCGATCGGCAGCTCGAGCAGCTGGGACAGCGTCGAGCGGAACGTTTCCTCGTTCTCGCGCACCCCCTCGGGAATCCGCTCGCGCTTCATGATCTCGATGTTCTTCAGCGCGATCGCGCACATCACCGGATGCCCGCCGAAGGTGATCCCGTGCGTGAACATCGACTTGTCGCCGAGGAAGGGCTCGATCACGTGGTCGGCGCTGATCACGGCACCGATCGCGGCGTAGGCCGAGGACAGTCCCTTGGCGCACGTGACCAGGTCCGGCCTGATGTCGTACCGCTCGGACGCGAACCAATAGCCGATGCGACCGAAGCCGGTGATGACCTCGTCGGCGCAGAGCAGGATTCCGTAGCGGTCGCAGAGCTCGCGCACGCCGCGGAAGTAGTCCTCCGGCGGCGTGAACGAGCCGCCGGCGTTCTGGACCGGTTCCATCAGCACCATGGCCACCGTTTCCGGGCCGGCGGCCTCTATCGCCTGCTCCAGATCGTCGAGCAGGAAGCGCGTGAACTCCGCTTCGGTCTCGTCCGGCGGGCGGTGGTACCGGTTCGTGTTCCGGACGTGAACGACCTCCGGCACGAGCGGCTCGAACGGCGTGCGCAGAGCGGGGATGCCGTTGATCGAGAGCGCGCCCATCGTCGTGCCGTGATAGGCGACGTTGCGCGAGATCGCCTTCCAGCGGCGCTCGCCGCGCGCCGCGTGGTACTGACGGGCGAGCTTCCAGGCCGACTCGACCGCCTCCGAGCCGCCGGAGACGAAGAAAACGCGGTTGAGGTTCCCGGGCGCGAGGGAGGCGACCTCGCCGGCGAGCTCGATCGCGCGCGGGTGCGCGTACGACCAGTTCGTGTAGAACGGCAGCTCGCGCATCTGCTCGAGCGCCGCCTGCCCGATCTCCTCGCCGTACGAGTAGCCGATGTTGACGGCGAAGAGGCCGGCAAGCGCGTCGAGGTAGCGCTTCCCATTCGCATCCTCGAGGTAGCAGCCCTCGCCGCGGACGATGACCGGGATGTCCGTCTGCTGGTACCCGCCCATGCGCGTGAAGTGCAGCCAGAGGTGCTCCTTGGCGAGCTTCTGAAGGTCGATCGCCGGTGTCGCGGTGGTTGTCATGGGGCCTCCCGTGTTCGCTTCGCGCTCCGGTATTGCCAGGCGACGCTCGCGAGCCCGATGCTGATCGCGACGAGGAAGATCGCGCTCGCGACGACGTTGAGCTGCGGTGGGATCGCCCGTTGCGCGGTTCCCCAGACGAAGATTGGGAACGTCTGCGTCCCCCCCGCATTGAGGTAGGTGATGACGAAGTCGTCGATCGAGAGCGCGAAGCCGAGCAGCGCTGCGCTCACCATCGCCGGCGCCAGCAGCGGAAAGGTCACCTTCCGGAACGTCGTGGGATCGTTGGCGCCGAGGTCCATCGCGGCCTCCTCGAGGTGACGGTCGAAACCGATGAGGCGCGCCTTCACGGTCACGACGACGTAGCTGACGATGAACATGACGTGGGCGATGAAGATCGTCCAGAAGCCGAGCGTGAAGACGGTCGTCGTGTTCAGGAAGAGGGTCAGGAGCGACGCGCCGAGGACGATCTCGGGCGTGGACATCGGCAGGAAGACGAGAAGGTTCGTTGTCCCTCGGCCGCGGAACTCGTGACGAACGATCGCGAGTGCGATCAGCGTGCCGAGCGCCGTTGCGACGAGCGTCGCGAGCAGCCCGATCTCGATCGACGTCACGACGGCGTCGCGGATCCCGATGACCGCGTCCCAGTGGATCCAGTTGTCGAGGGTGAACCCCTGCCACACGTAGTTGAAGTTGCCCTTGGGCGCGTTGAACGAGAAGAGGATCACGACCGCGATCGGGAGCATCAGGTACGCGACTGCGAGCAGCGCGTAGACCGTTAACGCGTTTCGCTTGACCGCGCTCCAGACCCGCTGGGCGATACCCACGCGGGAGCGGGCGGCAACTGCCT
The DNA here is from genome assembly GCA_046728975.1 of Actinomycetota bacterium. Lineage (GTDB taxonomy): Bacteria > Actinomycetota > Thermoleophilia > Gaiellales > Gaiellaceae > JBKPFU01. Next base: position 9,598 of record JBKPFU010000095.1, read on the forward strand.
CGGCCGCGGTGGTCATCCGGTCAGCCTCTCCGTGCCGACTGCTCGCACGTAGACGAGCAGGCTCACGAGGATCAGCGCCATCAGGATGAAGCTCAACGACGCCGCGGTCGGGTAGTCGAGCGACGTCAGGAACTTCGCCTGGATGACGTTGCCGATCATCTGCTGCTTCGGTGTCCCGAGAAACTGGGCGTTGATGAAGTCGCCGGCGGCGGGGATGAAGGTCAGCAGCGTTCCTGCGACGATCCCGGGCGCCGACAGCGGCAGGGTCACGCGCAGGAATGCCCGGGTCGAGCTCGCGTACAGGTCCTTAGCCGCCTCGAGCAGCTGCGGGTCGATCTGCTCGAGTGAGACGTACAGCGGCAGCGCCATGAAGGGGAAGAAGTTGTAGGTGATCCCCGAGACGACGGCGAAGGTCGTCGCTAGCAGCCGCCCGTCCTGGTCGAGAACGTGCACCGAGCGCAGCAGGCCGACCACCGGCCCCTCGTCCGCGAGGATGTTGAGCCACGCGAGCGTGCGCACGAGGTACGTGACGAAGAAGGGCGCGACGATGAAGAGCAGGAACAGGTTTCGCCACGGGCCGGCCCTGAAGGCGATCCAGTACGCGAGTGGGTAGGCGAACACGAGGCAGGCCAAGGTCGCAATCCCGGCGTACACGAACGACCGGATCAGCTGCTTGTCGTAGCTGGAGACGGCGTCGGAGAAGTTCGAGAACTCCCAGGTGAAGTGGAAGTTCGGGAAGATCCCGGACTGGAGCGACTCGTAGCCCAGGAAGCCGAGCGGGATGAGAAAGAAGATCGCGAGCCAGAGCACCCCAGGCGCAAGCAACGCGTACGGCGTCAGCCAGCGATGTCGGTGGAGGAACGTCCCCATCTAGCCGGGTCGGCGAGGCGGCCTACTCGCCCTGAACGGCTTGCCAGCGCTTGATGTATTCGTCGTTCGCGACCATCTTCGGGTCGTTCGGATGGAGCTGCGCCAGCAGCTCGTCGTCCGGGAAGACGAGCGTGTTCGCGGCCGCCTTCGGGTCGATCTTCAGCGCTTCCTCCCTGACGCCCTTGACGGAGGAGACGTAGCTCGTCCCGAGGGCGATCTGCGCCGAGATCTTCGGGTCGTACACGAAGTTCATGTACGTCGAGGCGGTCGGCACGCTCCCGCCAAGCGGGATGAACATGTTGTCCGTCCAGATGATCCCGCCCTTCTCGGGCACCGCCCACTTCAGGTTGGGGTTGTCGCGCACGAGCTGTGCGACGTCACCCGACCACGCGACGCAGGCGGCGTAGTCGCCGCGCGCGAGCGGCTGCCCGTAGTCGTTGCCCGTGAACCTCCGGATCTGGCCCGAGTCGACGGCCTTCTTGACCTTCTGGATCGCCCGGTCGAAGGCGTCGTTCGTGACCTTCGCGGGGTCGTCCCCGTTGTCGAGCAGCACGAGCCCGAGCGAGTCGCCCATCTCGCTCAGCATCGTCACGCGGCCCTTCAGCTTCGGGTCTTCGAGCAGCTGCGTGATGCTCGTGACGGGGCCGCGCGTGAGCTTCTCGTTCCACGCGATCCCGTCCATCCCGGTGAGCCACGGGAGCGAGTATTCGCGCTTCGGGTCGAAGTTGGGGCTCTTCTGGGCGTCGATCAGGTTCTTCATGTTCGGGATGCGGTCCTCGTCGAGCTTCTGCACCCACTCCTGGTCGACGTAGAGGGTCGGGAACCGCGAGTTGTCGGTCGCGACGATGATGTCGCGGCCGATGCCCTGACCTTTCGAGAGCCGGCCCTGGATCTTGGCGAAGTACTCGTCGTTGGAGTTGATCCCCTCGAAGTAGCTGACCTTGATCCCGGTCTTCTTCGTGAACTGGTCGAGCGTCGGGTGCCGCTTGCCCTTCGTGTCCATGTAGTAGGGCCAGTTCTCGAAGTTGAGGACGTCCTTCACCTCGTCCCCACTGCTCGCTCCGCTGCCGCCTCCACCCCCACCGCAGGCCGCGGCGATCGACGGGAATGCGAGCAATGCTCCCGCGGCAGCGCTCCGCCGCAGCAGCTCTTCGCGGGTGATCCTCTGGTTCATTCAGACGCCTCCTCTTCCTGGTCGACCACGAATGTCGACTCCGGGGTCCAGCTCAGCGTGACGTTCGAACCCGGCGGCGGGATCCGCCCGCCGGAGTCGATGTTCTGCGCGAAGACATGCACCGTTCCCGCCTGCGTCTCGACGACGACCTGCGTGGCGACACCGATGTACGCGGTCTCGGCGACGCGGCCCTCGAGCGTGTTTTCCCCGCTGCCCGGACCGAGGCTGATCTTTTCCGGGCGAACCCCGGCGGCGACGCGGCCCGTGCGCCCATCCACCTGCGCGCGGACGAGCGCGCCGGTGTCGAGGCGAACCGCGTCCGGCGCCTCGACGATGCCGTTCAGCAGGTTCGAGATCCCGACGAACCCGGCGACGAATGACGTCGCGGGCCGCTCGTACAGCTCCGCGGGCGCGCCGAGCTGCTCGATGCGGCCGTCGTTTATGATCGCGATCCGGTCCGCCATCGTCATCGCCTCTTCCTGGTCGTGCGTGACGTGGATGAAGGTGATCCCGACCTCGTGCTGGATTGCCTTCAGCTCGAGCTGCATCTGCTTGCGGAGCTTGAGGTCGAGCGCGCCGAGAGGCTCGTCGAGGAGCAGCACGCGGGGCTTGTTCACGAGTGCGCGGGCAAGCGCGACTCGCTGTTGCTGCCCGCCCGACAGTTGGCGCGGGCGCCGCTTGCCGAAGCCTTCCAGGCCGACCTGGCGCAGGATCTCGTTCACCTGTCCGCGAAGCTGCTCGCCCTTGATCTTGCGGCGGCGGAGGCCGAAGGCGACGTTCTCGAAGATCGTCAGGTGCGGGAACAGCGCGTACGACTGGAAGACGGTGTTCACGTCCCGCTTGTAGGGCGGGAGCCCGGTCACGTCTCGGTCGCCGAGGTAGATCGTCCCGGCGGTCGGCTCCTCGAAGCCCCCGATCATTCGCAGCGTCGTCGTCTTGCCGCAGCCGGACGGCCCGAGCAGCGCAAAAAAGCTGCCGCGCTCGACCTCGAGCGTCAGGTCGTCGACCGCGGTGACCTCGTCGAATCGCTTCGTGACCCCGTCGAGGCGAACGTCGGCGGGCGCGTCAGTTGTCTGCTGGCCGGGCCGCGCCAGTTCTTCAACCGCCAACTGTCGCCTCCGCAGGCTCGCGGCCGTCGATCAGTGCGCCCCAGTCGTAGAGCTGCTTCCAGAGCTCCAGATACAGGAAGCTCTCCGTGGAGACGACTCCGTCCAGCGCCCGCATGCGGTTCGTCACCTGCAGCAGGTGACGCCGGTCGTCGCAGACGAGCTCGACGAGGAGATCGAACTGGCCGGCAGTGATGACGACGTAGTCGGCCTCGTCCCACTTCGCGATCTCGTCGGCGACCGGCTCCGGCGGTCCCGCCGTCCGGATGCCGACCATCGCCTGCCCGTCGAAGCCGAGCCCGAGCGGGTTGGTGACCGCGGTCACCTGGAGGATGTTGTCCTCGCAGAGCCGTGCGTACCGCGCGCGCACCGTCGCCTCGGACACGCCGACCTCAGCTGCGATGCGCCGGAACGACTCGCGCCCGTTCTTCTGGAGCGCCTCGATGATGCTCTTGTCGACGATGTCGAGGTGCCGCGCCCGGCTGACCGCTCCCCTGCGCAATGCGAGGCGATTGAACCACGCGCCCTCGCATCGCGTCAATCGACGTACCGAAACCGCAACGATCCCTCCACACGAGGCGAGTATGGACAGGTCCGAGGGTCTGACCCTGACCTGTCTGATCTCGACGCGTGTGGATCGATTGGCGCCGAAACGCGCCAGGAGGAGGGCTTGACGAAATACCACGCTGAGCCGCCGGAACGCGCTGGAACGGCGCGAGGCGGCGTCCTCGGTCACGTCCGTATTTCGTTCAATACGAACGCTCCCTACGTCCTTGCCTCGCACCGCCCATCGCGCCCCGGCGACGAGCGGAATTCCGTCAAACCCTCCTAATCGATCTTCGCCATCACGTGCTTGATCTGGGTGTAGTCCTCGAGCGAATAGCTGGATAGATCCTTGCCGTAGCCCGACTGCTTGTAGCCGCCGTGCGGCATCTCCGACACGAGCGGAATGTGGTCGTTGATCCAGACCGTCCCGAACTGGAGCTTGCGCGCCGCGTTCAGCGCCCGGCCGAGGTCACGCGTCCAGACCGACGCCGCCAACCCGTACTCGACGTCGTTCGCCCACGCGATCGCCTGGTCGTCGTCTGCGAAGCGTTGCACGGTCACGACCGGGCCGAACACCTCGCGCTGCACGATCTCGTCCTCCTGACCCACGTCGACGATCACCGTCGGCTTGACGAAGAACCCGCGGTCGCCGTTCGAGTCGCCCCCCGTCAACACGGTCGCGCCCTTGGCGCGCCCGAGGAAGCCGAACACGCGCTCCTGCTGGTCCTTGGAGATCACAGGGCCCATGTCGAGCTCCTCGTTCTCGGCCGGATCGCCGACCGCGAGCGACTCGACCGCCGGCACGAGCTCGTCGAGCAGCTTGTCGTAGATCTTGGGGCCGGCGACGACGCGCGACGCCGCCGTGCAGTCCTGGCCCGAGTTCCAGTAGCCGCCGACCTTGATCCCCTCCGCGACCGCAGCCGGGTCAGCGTCGTCGAACACGAGCACGGGCGCCTTCCCCCCGAGCTCGAGATGGACCCGCTTGAGCGTCTCCGAAGCCGCCTTGGCGACCTCGCGCCCGGTCGCGACGTCCCCCGTCAGCGAGACCATCCGGACGTCGGGATGCCGCACGATGCCGGCGCCCACAGGCTCGCCGTCACCGGTGATCACGTTCAATACGCCGGCCGGCAAAATCCCCTCGGCCAGCTGCACGAACCGCAGCGTCGTCAGCGGCGTCTGCTCCGAAGGCTTCAGCACCTGCACGTTGCCGGCAGCAAGCGCCGGCGCGACCTTCCAGATGGCCATCATCAGCGGGTAGTTCCACGGCGTGATCCCGCCGACTACTCCCACCGGCTCGCGGCGGACGAACGACGTGTAGCCCTGCATGTACTCGCCGGTCGACTTGCCCTCCAGGATCCGCGCCGCCCCGGCGAAGAAGCGGAAGTTGTCCGCGCAGACGGGCATCTCCTCGCGGGCGGCGCCGATTGGCTTGCCGACGTTGTGCGACTCGAGCTGGGCGAGCTCCTCCGCGTTGTCGTCGATGATCTGTGCGAGCTTGAGTAGGAGCTCCGAACGCTCCTGCGGCGTCGTCTCCAGCCACTCGGGCAGCGCCTTCTTCGCCGCCTCGACAGCCCGGTTCACGTCCTCCTCCGTGCCGCGCGGAACCTCGGCGATCGCCTCGCCCGTCGCCGGGTTCAGGACCTCCATCGTCTCGCCGCCGGCGCCGTCCACCCATTCGCCGCCGACGAAGTTCTTGAACTGCGAAACCGTGACGCTCACATCAACCCTCCAGACTCGACGGCTGCGAGCCTAGCTTTCCACGAAGGTCACGGACAAGACATCGCAGCGCAAACGACGCCTAAGCGAGCGCAGCACGATGCGGCTGGCTTCAGCGTTTGCAAAGGCGCATTAACGAGCAGAAATACGTGTCATGCGAAAGCGTGGCCTGCTTATCCTGCCGTTCCTCGCCGCCACGGCGGCGGTTCCGGCCTGGTCGGCGCTCCAGGGCGGACGGGCCGATCTCGTCGAGGCGTCGCTCTCGAAGCCTCCGCCCGCAGCGCGCCCAAACGTGCAGTTCACAGCGTTCGACGCTGTCCGCAACCGCGGCTCCGCGACCGCGCGGCGCTCGACGACCAGGTACTACCTCTCACGCGACAAGATCCGCAGGACCAACGACTCGCTGGCCGGAAGCCGCTCGGTGCCGGCCCTCCGGGCCGGCAAGAGCTCCCGTGGGCAGGCGACGCTCGTCACGCGGGTTCCGACGGTGCCGGGGACGTACTACGTGATCGTGTGCGCGGACGCGAGACGCGCGGTCCGCGAGCGCAGCGAGCGGAACAACTGCCGCGCCTCCACGACCGCGATCTTCATCCGCGAGCGCGGTATCAAGCCGCCGCCTCCCCCGCCGCCCGCCGCTCCTCCGCAGTAGCCGTCTCACGGCCGGCCACATCGTCGCCCTCGCAGCAGCCGAGCTTCAACCGGCAGCGCGGGCACTGCCACGTTCCGTGGCGCCACTCCATCTCGGCGCCGCACCGCAGGCAAAGCTCGGCGGGCACGAGAGAAGCCTAGGTTCGACGGCTGACGGCGCTTACTGCTTCGTCTTCGCGGGCGTGTCCGGAAGGTGGAGCAGGTTCTCGACCTCGCGAACGCCCTGGACGTTCCGCGCCTTGTCGACGAGCTCGGTGATCAGCTCCGGTCGATCGGCCTCACCGCGCAGATAGACCACGCCGTTCTCTGCGTTGACGTTGATCTTGCCCTTGGGTACGTCCGCGCCGCGGAAGATCTCGGTCTCGACCTTCCGGGCGAGGCTGACGTCGTCGGGCTGTTCCTTCTCGGCTTCCTGACGATGCGCGACCTTCTGCTTGGCGCCGTACGCCCCGGCGGCGACCCCTCGGCCGGCGCGGGCGGCTTCGCGGCCGCGCTGGCGGAAGAACGAACCGGCACGATCGGTGGCCATCTTCCGGCGTCGGTTGCCGTTGTCCCTGTCGAAGAAATACGCGAGTGCGGCTCCCAGGGCGCCCGCAAGCAAAAGCTTCATACGTCCCACTCCCTTGGCGTCGTTTGTGTCCGCAGGAGGCTACCCGCCCGAGGCGGGTCGAAACTAGTCGCCCCAGTCGAAGTCGCGGGAGCGGCCCCAGAGACCTCCATGGGTCTCGACCTCGTGCTCGGCACCGTCTTCTTCGCCGGGCCACTTGAGCACGTTCGTCTCCACAGCGGCCGGCTCTGCGCCGTCCATGGTCTCTTCCAGGCGAGCCTGCTCTTCGGTCTTGAACAGCGGATGGTTCTGGAACGGATCTTCGGTGCGGTACCTCTCGAGCGGGAGCTCGTGGTCGAGGTCGGCGTTCCGTTCCTTCAGCTCGAGATGGTCCTGGATCACTTGTGAAAACAGCGTGGTCGTTTCTACCGGCACAGGGTCTCCTCCCGACAGGGGTCTGGGGTCAGTCAGACTCGGCGGCGGATTGTAACGAGCCGCGCGGCTAGATCAAGCCCTTTTCTGGTTAGGATTGCAACATGCCCAGGATGCGACGGCTTTTGACCCGCCGCGCGGGCCCGGTGGGCGTGATGCTCACGGCGTGGGACATCTGGCGGCGCATCCCGCCGCACCACCGGAAGAGGATCCGCCAGCAGGTGCGGAAGCACGGGCCGCGCTTGGCAAAAGAGGTCGTCCGCCGCCGCCGGCGCCGCCCCTAGACATTCGATGGGCCAGATCGGCTTGCTGCATCCCGGAGAGATGGGAGCGGCCATCGGTGGGGCGCTGCTGGAGGGCGGCCACGAAGTCGTCTGGGCATCGTCGGGCCGGAGCGAGGCAACCGCCGGAAGGGCGGCGGGGGCGGGCCTGCGCGACGTCGAGAACGTGGACGAGCTCGCACGCGGGAGTGAGACCATCGTTTCGGTTTGCCCACCCCACGCCGCGGCGGACGTAGCCCGCTCCGTGAGCGGCTTCGAAGGCGTCTTCGTCGACGCGAACGCAGTCTCGCCCGCCACGGCACGGGCGATCGCCGCAGAGGTCGAAGCCGGAGGCGCGCGCTTCGTCGACGGAGGGATCATCGGGCCGCCGCCGAGCGGCCGTACGACCAGCCTCTACCTCTCCGGCTCGGCGGCCGGCGCGGTTGCCGACCTTTTCGAGGGAACCCTGGTGGAGGCGCGAGTTCTCTCGGCCGAGCCCGGGACCGCGTCGGCGCTCAAGATGGCCTATGCGGCATGGTCGAAGGGCACCGCCGCGCTACTGCTCGCGATCCGGGAGCTCGCGCGCGCGGAAGGCGTGGAGACGCCGCTTCTCGATGCCTGGAGCGATTCTTCGGACGACCTGCCCGAGAAGTCGCGGCTGGCCGGCCGCTCGGCCGCCCGCAAGGGCTGGCGCTGGGTCGGAGAGATGGAGGAGATCGCCGCGACCTTCGCGGCCGCCGGGCTCCCCAGCGGCTTCCACGAGGCTGCGGCCGAGATCTTCCGCCGCGCGCCTCGACTCGAGGAAGCGGCCCCGGACGAGGAGACGCTCGACCGCGTTCTGGCCGAGCTCAGGTAAGCGCTTCCCTGACGATCCGGTCCTGCTCGCGCAGATGGGCTGTCGGGTAGCCCTCACTCGGGCTCGCGCGCCAGGGACGGCCGGCATACCGCAGCTTCACGCCCTGCGGTAGCGCCTCCTCGAGCCGGTGGCGGATCGCGCGCCAGGCGCCCATGTTCTGGGGCTCCTCCTGTGCCCACACAACGGTCTCGAGGCGCGGATACGAACGCAGCAGCTGCGCTGCAGCCCTGACCGGGAACGGGTATAGCTGCTCGAGCCTCGCGACCGCAGTCTCCGACGCACCGGCGCGCGCGTCGTGGCCGACGATGTCGTAGTAGACCTTGCCCTGACAGAGGATCAGCCGCCGCACCGCGTCGTGGTCTGCCTGGGGGTCGTCGAGGACCGGCGCGAAGCCGCCGCCGCTCAACTCTGCGAGCGCCGACGACGCCTGCTTCAGGCGCAGGAGGCCCTTCGGCGTCATCACCACGAGCGGTCGCGCCGTCGCGTCCAGCGCCTGGCGGCGGAGCAGATGGAAGTACTGGGCCGCCGTCGTGCAGTTGGCGATGCGGATGTTCTCCTGCGCGGCCAGCTGCAGGAAACGCTCGAGCCGCGCGCTCGAGTGCTCGGGACCGTTCCCCTCGTAGCCGTGCGGCAGGAGGAGCGTCAGGCGCGAGGTCTGCCCCCACTTCGAGAGACCGGCGACGATGAACTGGTCGATGATCACCTCGGCGCCGTTGACGAAGTCCCCGAACTGCGCCTCCCAGAGCACCAGCGTCTCGGGCGCCGAGATCGAGTAGCCGTACTCGAACCCGACCGCGGCCTCCTCCGAGAGCGGCGAATTGTGCAGCTCGAACGACGCCGTCGCCTCGTCCAGGTTCTGGATCGGAGCGTACGCCTGACCCGTCTGGGCGTCGTGAAGGACGAGATGGCGATGCGAGAAGGTGCCGCGCTCGGTGTCCTGGCCCGTCAGCCGCACCGGAATCCCCTCAACGAGCAGCGAGGCGAGCGCCAGCGCCTCGGCCTGGCCCCAGTCGATCCCGCCCTCGTCCAGCGCCGCCGTCCGGCGCTCGAGCTGCTTGGCGAGCTTCGGGTGGACGGTGAAGCCGTCGGGCACGCGCAGGAGCTCCGCGTTCAGCCCGCGCAGGCGCTCCTCGGGCACGGCCGTCTCGACCTCGGCGTCCGTCGAGAACGGGATGCGGCCGTCGTGGGCTTCCTGCGCCTCGCCGAAGGACGCCTTCAGCCGCTCATGCGCCTGCTTCAGCTCGGCGTCGACCTCCTGCACCATCGCCTCGGCCTCCTCCTCGGTGACGACGCCCTCGCCCAGGAGCCGGGTGGCGTATTGCTCGCGCACCGTCGGCTGCTCCTCGATCAGCGCGGCCATCAAGGGCTGCGTGTAGGCGGCCGCGTCTTGCTCGTTGTGGCCGTGGCGCCTGTAGCCGACGAGATCGATGACGACGTCTCGCCAGAAGCGCTTCCGGTACGCGTTGGCGAGGCGGACGGCCGCGACGCACGCCTCGGCGTCGTCGGCGTTGACGTGGATGATCGGGAAGTCGAACCCCTTGGCGAGGTCGCTGGAATACCGCGTCGAGCGGCCCTGGACGGGATCGGTGGTGAAGCCGATCTGGTTGTTGGCGATCAGGTGCAGCGTGCCGCCGGTCGAGTAGCCGGGCAGCGCCGCGAGATTGAGCGTCTCCGCCACGATGCCCTGCGCAGGGAACGAGGCGTCGCCGTGGATGAGGATCGGCATTGCGACGGTTGGATCGGCCAAGCCGATGCGGGACGAGCGGTCCGCCTGCTCGGCCCGCGTGCGCCCCTCGACGACCGGGTCGACCGCCTCGAGATGGCTCGGGTTTGCCGCCAGCGTCACCGTGATCTCGCCGGCGTCGGTCGAGCGCACGCCCTCCGCGCCCAGGTGGTACTTGACGTCTCCCGTGCCTCCCTCGGGCGTCGCGGTGACCGCGTCGATGGTGCGCTCGCCCTCGAACTCGCGCAGGATCGACTCGTACGGGAGCCCCAGCGTGTGCGCGAGGACGCTCAGCCGGCCGCGGTGCGCCATCCCGAGCACGACCTCGTGCGCGCCGGCCTCACCGGCGAGCTCGATCGCCTCGTCCAGCATCGGCACCATGGCGTCGAGGCCTTCGATCGAAAACTGCTTCTGTCCGAGAAACGCACGCCGCAGGTAACGCTCGAACGCCTCGACCCGCGAGAGCCGCTTGAGCAGCGTCCGCTTCTCCTCGGCCGGTAGCTCCTGCCGATATCGGCCGGACTCGATCGCGGCCCGCAGCCAGACGCGCTGCTCGTGGTCGGAGATGTGTTCGATCTCATAAGCCATCGTCCCGCAATAGGTCTCCTGCAGCCGCGGGAGGACGTCCGCAAGCGTCTCGCCCGGGACGGCGACGCGAAGCAGCCGCGCCGGAACGCGGGCCTGCACCTCGGGCGTGAGCGGCGGCACGAGCCGCTCGGGCTCGAGTGCCGGATCGCCCACCGGCTCGGTTCCGAGCGGGTCGAGCCTCGCCGCCAGATGGCCGTGTGTGCGCAGCGCCTTGACGAGCGACATCGCGGCCGCGATTCCCGCCAGCAGCGTCTCGTCGGCGACGGCCGGCGCGAGCGGAGCGGGTGTCGGCGGAGCCGGCGCGGGCTCGGGCACGGGCGGCGCCGCGGGTTGCCCTGCGGCTTGCGCGGCCGCGGCGACCTGACCGTTTCCGTCCTCGCGCAAAACCTCGAGGAGGCGCGCGAGGCCCGGATGGCTCGCGACGAGGTCCGAGTCACCGCTTTCGAACAGCGCGCGCCACTCCTCGGGAACCGCTTCCGGATTCTCGAGGTACTCCTCGAGCAACACGCTCGCAAAGCCGGTGTTGAGGCCGTCGACCTCGTTCATCGTTCCTTGCTTTGTTGTACCAACGTGGTTCCCTGCGCCGAAGCGCTCAGAAGATCGGGTTCGCCGAAGGGCGGTCTACGCGATGCTATTCGGCTTCGCTGAGCGCCGCTAGGTCGTGCGAGATGCGCTGAGATTCGCTCAGGTGCGTAGAAAGTTCTACGCCGAGAAGCCGCTGTTCTAGTGCCGCCGCCTCATCGCGGAAGACGACGCCGGCCAAGTTGATGTAGCGCTGCGTCGTCGCGAAGTCGGCGTGTCCGAGGATCGCTTGCAGCTTCGCGTTGTCGACTCCGGCCTGTACGTGATTGGTGCCGCAGGTGACACGTAGATCGTGGCAGGGCCGCAACCCGTCTGGCCAGTCCATACCCGCCTTCTTGAACGCCCGCACGAGCGCCGCGCGATAGGTCTTGTACGAGTAGGTCGTGCCGCGTTCGGGGTGCGCGAAGACGAGTTCGTCGTCTCCCTGGAAGTGCGAGCGGCGGCGGTGCTGCCATAGCTGTTCGGCCAGCCCCGAGGGGATGCCGATTCCCCGCTCGCCGGTTTCCGTCTTCGAGTCGGCCACGGTGAGGCGATTCTCGATCAGGTCGACGTCCGACCAGCGCAGCCGTTGCAATTCCGAACGGCGCAGGCCGAGCAGGGTGAAGCACAGGAACGCCACCCGTGCCTGCTCGTCGGCGAACGAGCGAGCGAGCTGCTGCACCTGCACGGGCTTGAGCGCGATCCCCTTGCGCTGCCGCACGGTCGGCCGCTCGGCGTCCTCCGTCGGGTATCGACTCTTCCCTCCTTCCGCGCGGTCTTGAAGACCATGTGCAGGATCGTCACGTCCCG
>JBKPFU010000096.1:0-17083 GCA_046728975.1 Actinomycetota bacterium
CGGGCGCCTTCGCGATAGAAGTTGAACGTGGCGCCGATCTCAGCCGCGGCGAGCTCGTCGACGAACCTCACGGTCAGAACTCTGACGGACGGCGGTCAGGAACCGCTCGAGGTCGCGCAGGCGACCGCGGATTGGCTCGGAACGGCACGCGAGACGCTCGACGTCGCCCAGTACGACTTCAACCTCGCGCCGGACACCGCCGAGGTCGTCGGCGGCGCGCTCCGCGCGGCGGCGGCGCGCGGAGTCGCCGTTCGAATCCTTTACAACGTCGACCACCGCAACCCGATCCCGGTCCCGCCGCCGCCGGAGCCCGACGTGGAGCTGATCGCGTCATTGGGCGTCCCCGAAAAGGCGATCGCCGGCGTCCCGGACCTGATGCACCACAAGTACGTCGTTCGGGACGGCGAGGCCGTCTGGACCGGCTCCACGAACTGGACCGACGATTCCTGGTCGCGGCAGGAGAACGTGATCGTGACGGCAGACGACGCAGAGCTCGCGGGCCTCTTCCGCCGAAACTTCGAGGAGCTCTGGTCGAAAGGTTCGGTGGAGGAAAGCGGTCTCGTGCCGCCCGTGCGGGTGCACATGGACGGGACGCTCGTGCGCCCGTGGTTCACGCCGGGGTTCGGCGAGGACCTCTCCCAGCGGATGGCGCGGACGATCGGCAGAGCGAAGCGCCGTGTCCGCATCTGCTCCCCGATCATCACCGCGGCGCCGGTGCTGGCGACGCTCGCGCAGCTCGTCGCAGAGAACCGGCTCGACATCGCCGGCTGTCTCGATCGGCCGCAGATGGAGGATGTCGTCCACCAGTGGCACCAGAACGGGAACGCGACCTGGAAGCTGCCCCTCCTCGAGCGCGTGATGGCCGGCCCCTTCTCCGGGAAGCCGTCGACGCCGTACGGAAGCGGCGACGTGCACGACTTCATGCACGCGAAGGTGACGGTCGCCGACGACGTCGTCTTCACCGGGTCGTTCAACCTCTCGAGGTCGGGCGAGATGAACGCCGAGAACATGCTCGAGCTGCACGACTCCGTTCTCGCAGACGCGCTCGCCACCTATGTCGATGCCGTGCGTCTCCGCTATCCCGCGCTTTCGGCACAGGAGCTAGCCTCGCAGCCGTGACCCTCCCCGCCGGCACGGTGACGCTCCTGTTCTCGGACATCGAGGGCTCCACCCGGCTGCTCCAGCAGCTGGGGGACGACTATGCGGGCGTCGAAGCCGAGCACCGCCGGATCATGCGCGAGAGCTGTACAGGAGCCGGCGGGCACGAGATCGACCGGCAGGGCGACGCGTTCTTCTTCTCGTTCACGAGAGCCCGCGAAGCCGTCGCGGCGGCCGTCTCGGCGCAGCGCGGACTCGCGACGAACGACTGGCCCGACGGCGTCGAGGTGAAGGTGCGGATGGGGTTGCACACGGGCGAGCCGTCGGTCGGCGACGAGGGCTACCTCGGACTCGACGTCGTCCGAGCGGCGCGGATCGGCGCGGCCGCGCACGGCGGCCAGATTCTGGTCTCCGAGACGACCAGGGCGCTGCTCGGCTCGGCCGCCGACCTGAAGGAGGTCGGCGAGCACACGCTGAAGGACATGGATCATCCGGAACGGCTTTACCAGGTGGTCGCCGACGGCCTCCCCAGCACGTTCCCCGCCCCTCGAACGAAGGCTCCGGTACCGGTGGGACCCGGACGCCAGACCGAGCTCGCTGAGCGGATCAACGACTACGTCGAGAGGTCGATCGCCCAGGCGTTCGAAGGAGCCGCCCAGCCGACGCCGCTCGAGGCGGTTAAGGCCGTGCTCGAACAGCCATCTTCGAAGAAGCGCCACGTGACAGGCGAGCCCTCGCGGACCGGCAAGCTCGAGCGCCTCGTCTACCTGTTCTTCATTTTCGCCTTCGGCCTGGTGGGGCTCGCCTGGGTGATCAAGATCCTGTTCTTCTAGCCGGGGCGCTTGCGAGCGAAAAGTCGGCTGACGAGTCTGGCGATCCTCGCCGGCGCCGCGATGGTCGCCGGCGCGTGCTCGGGCGGCGACGACAACCGGAGCCGGAAGCCGGAGAAGCTCGAGACAGAACGCAAGCTCGAGACAGAACGCATCCGATCGGACCGTCGCCGATCGACATCGCCGCAGGGAATGGATCGGTCGCACGACGCGCCCGGCGCAAGGCCCACCGGCCGGCGGATCTCGGTGCCGGCGAACACCGGCCGCTTCGCAGTCGACCGCCGTTTCGCCTGGGCAGTCGACGACGACGGCGACCTCGACGACACACTTCAGCGGATCGAACTTCGCACCGGCCGCGTAACCGCGCGCGTGGCCGTCGGCGCGAGCCCGTCGGGCGTCGCGCTGACGCCGGGCATCCTCTGGGTTTCGAGCTTGACGACCGGAACCGTCTCGCGCGTGCGAGCCTCTTGAGCGGCTGTCAGCGCGAGCGAGCGGCCGCTATTCCCACTCGATCGTCGACGGCGGCTTCGACGAAAGGTCGAGCGCGACCCGGTTGACGCCGGGGATCTCGTTGATGATCCGGCTCGAGATCGTCTCGAGCAGGTCGTAGGGCAGGCGCGCCCAGTCCGCGGTCATGGCGTCCTCGGACGTCACCGCGCGGATCACGATCGGGTACGCATACGTCCGCTCATCCCCCTGGACGCCGACCGAGCGGATCGCCGGCAGCACCGCGAAGCACTGCCAGAGCTCGCGATAGAGCCCCGCCCGCCGCACCTCCTCCAGCAGGATCGCGTCGGCGTCGCGCAGGATCTCCAGCCGGTCCGCCGTCACCTCGCCGATGATCCGGATCGCGAGCCCTGGTCCGGGAAACGGGTGCCGCCAGACCATCCGCTCGGGCAGGCCGAGCTCCTCTCCCACCCGGCGCACCTCGTCCTTGAACAGGAGGCGGAGCGGCTCGACGAGCTCCATGTTCATCTGCTCGGGCAAGCCGCCCACGTTGTGATGGGACTTGATCTTTGCGGCCACGCCCTCGGCAGCCCCGCCCGACTCGATGACGTCGGAGTAGAGCGTGCCCTGGACGAGGTAGCGGATCTTCCCGAGCCGCTGCGCCTCGTCCTCGAAGACGCGGATGAACTCCTCGCCGACGCGGCGGCGCTTCTCCTCCGGATCCTCGACGCCTTCGAGCCGGGCGAGAAAACGCTCCTGCGCCTCGACATGGACGATGGGCACGTGAAGGTGGTGGCCGAACGTCTCCACGACCTGCACCGCCTCGTCCTTGCGCAGGAGACCGTGGTCGACGAAGACGCACGTCAGCTGGTCTCCGACCGCCTTGTGGACGAGCAGGGCCGCGACCGCCGAGTCGACGCCGCCCGAGAGCGCGCACAGGACCCGCTCGGAGCCGACCTGCGTCCTGATCCGCTCCACCTGCTCCTCGATGACAGTCGCGGGCGTCCAGGTCGGCGGCGCGTCGGCCACCTCGTAAAGGAAGTTCTTGAGCAGGTCGGTCCCGTGCGGCGTGTGCACGACCTCGGGATGGAACTGAACGCCGTAGAGGCCGCGGTCGGGATCCTCGAAAGCCGCGATCGGCGCCGACGGCGAGCCGGCGACGACGCGGGCGCCCTCAGGCGGCGCCGTCACCGAATCGCGGTGGCTCATCCAGCACGTCTGCGCCTCGGGGAGCCCCGCGAAGAGCGCTCCTTCGTGCGCGCGCAGCTTCGTCTTCCCGAACTCGGAGACGCCGGTTCGCTCGACGCGGCCGCCGAGGTCCTGCGCCATCAGCTGCATGCCGTAGCAGATGCCGAGAGTCGGGATGCCGAGCTCGAACAGCGCCGGGTCGACCTTGGGCGCGCCTTCGGCGTAGACCGACGCCGGCCCCCCCGACAGGACAAGCGCGCGCGGATCCCGGCGTCGAACCTCATCGGCGGAGACGCGGTGGCCGACCAGCTCGGAATACACGCGGCACTCGCGGACGCGGCGCGCGATCAGCTGCGCATACTGGCCGCCGAGGTCGAGAACGAGCACCGGCCGCTCTTCGGCGGCCGGCTCCGGGACTGGAAGTCGAACGACTTCGCCCAAACCGCTAACCCATTCCGATCTTCTGTGCCTGCTGAAGAGCCTTCCCTTCCGTCTTGATCGCCGGCGCGAGCATGATCTCCGCCTTCTGGAAGTCGTGGATCGACTCGTAGCCGCAGGTCGCCATCGACGTCCGCAGCGCGCCCATCAGGTTCAGCGTCCCGTCGTTCTCGCGCGCCGGCCCGACGACGATCTCCTCCAGCGTCGCCCCCTGGTCGACCTGCACGCGTGCGCCGCGCGGCAGCGTCGGATGGAACGTCGCCATGCCCCAGTGGTACCCGCGGCCGGGAGCCTCATTCGCGCGCGCGAGCGGCGACCCGACCATTACTGCGTCGGCGCCGCAGGCGATCGCCTTCGCGATGTCGCCGCCTGTTCGCATTCCCCCGTCCGCAATCACGTTGCAGTACTTGCCGGTCTCGAGCAGATGCTGGACGCGAGCCGCCGCGGCGTCCGAGATCGCCGTCGCCTGGGGTACGCCCACCCCGAGGACGCCGCGGGTCGTGCAGGCGTGACCCGGGCCGACTCCGACGAGGACGCCTTCGGCCCCGGTTCGCATCAGGTGGAGGGCGGTCTGGTACGAAGCGCAGCCGCCCACGATCGCCGGGATCGGCAGCTTCGCGATGAACTCCTTCAGGTTCAGCGCCGCGCCGTTCGAAGAGACGTGCTCGGCCGACACGACCGTCCCCTGGATGACAAGGATGTCGAGCCCCGCCTCGAGCGCGACCTCGTGGTGCTCACGGACACGTTGCGGCGTGAGCGAGCCCACCGCCAGCACCCCCGCATCCTTGATCGCGCGAACACGCTCGACGATCAGCTCGGGCTTGACCGGCTCCTCGTAGATCTTCTGCATGCCCGAGGTCGCGCGCTCCTTCGGAAGCTTCGCGATCTTTTCGAGCTGGGCCTCGGCATCGCGATAGCGCGTCCAGATCCCTTCGAGGTTCAGGACGCCGAGCCCGCCGAGCTTGCCGAGCTCGATCGCCGTCTTCGGCGAGACCACGCCGTCCATGGCCGAGGCCAGGAGCGGAAGCTCGAGCACTTGCGGGCCGAGCTTCCAGGCGATGTCGACGTCCTGTGGGTCGCGCGTCCGCCTCGACGGCACGATCGCGATGTCGTCGAACCCGTACGCCTGCCTGGCTTTCTTACCGCGGCCGATCTCGACGTCCATCTACTGACGACCCCCTTGGCACTCTTCTATGCGTGTCGACCGGTCATTTCCGACGGACGCGCGAGCAAAGCCCGCGCGTCCCTCGGCATCGCTTGCGATGCCGAAAAGAGGCCATGCCGGCTTTGCCGGCCTGGCCGACCTGCACCGCGGCACCGCAAGCGGCGCCTCGGTCGCCCCCTTGATGCACGAAGCCCAGGCGCCGTTCACTCGCCTGGGCCGAAAGATCCTGCTCTTGCCTTCGTCTCTCAAGTGGCAAGCGATGGTAGCACCGCCCTATGACGAGCCCACCGTCTCGAGCTCCGTCACCCTCACCGACTCGGCGAGGCGCCCAGCCTCCTTCGGGTCGAAGCGGCCGGCGCCGACGGTGAGCGTCGACGCGGTTCCCGCGGCGACCGCGCGCTGCAGCGCCTCCTCCGTGGGCCGCTCCTCGAGCCAGGCGGCGAGGAAGGCAGCGAGGAGCACGTCGCCTGCGCCGACGACCGAGACCGGCTCGACCCGCGGCGCGTCGACGCGAAATCGCCGCCGCTCGCGTTCCTCGCGCACCAGCGCGTAGCAGCCGGCTTCGTGACTGATCAACACGTTCCGGGCGCCGTGCTCCGCGATCGCGTCGAGGCCGACCATGAAGTCGTCCTCGTCGTTGAACTCCTGCCCCACGAACGCTTCGGCCTCGCGCTGGTTCGGGGAGACGAGGACCGGGTCGGCGTGAACACCGGCGCGGAGCGGCTCGCCTTCCGTGTCGAGCACCGACACGACGCCGCGCCGGCTCGCCTCGCGAATCGCCTCCGCGTAAAACTCGTCCCTGACGCCGCGCGGCAGAGATCCGGCGAACACCACGGCCTCGGCACTGCGAGTCAGGTAGACGAGCTTCTCGCGCAGGAACTCGAGCTCCTCCGGTTGCACCTGGGGCCCCCACTCGTTGATCTCCGTGTACGTGTTGCCGGTGGGATCGACAACGGCGGTCGATGTGCGGGACTCGTCGTCGATCCGGACGAAGTCGTTGAGGATCGCCTCGTTCGTGAGGCCCTCGACAATTCGGGTCCCCGTCTGGCCGCCGGCCAGGCCGCTCGCGACAGCGGGCACGCCGAGCGCCTTGAGCGCCCGCGCGATGTTGATCCCCTTGCCGCCGGCGAGCGTCATCCCCTCGCTCGCGCGGTGCCGCTGCCCGCGCTGGAAGTTCGGGACGGTCAGCGTCCGGTCGATCGCGGCGTTGAGCGTGACGGTGACGATCATCCGGGCAGCCATCCATAGACGTGATGGACGGTTCGCCCGGCATACCACACAACCCGGCCGCCGACGCCCGGACGGTTCACGGTCCGCGCCGCAACCAGGGGGCGCCGTCCCAGCAGACGACCGTCCTGGAAGACGCGGGCCTGGCCAAGGACCCGGCCCTGCTCCACCGGCAGCGAGACCGCAGCGGCCGAGACGATACGTCGCACGAGCGGGTGGTCGACCCGCGCGTTGACGACCAGCGGGCGAGCGGCGACGAGCGGGATCTGCGCTTTGCCGTACTCCGTCTGCACGCGTGCGTAGACGCGCCCGCGGACGACGGCCGGGAAGGCGCGGTAGCGCGAGAAGCCCCAGTTGAGCAGGGCGACCAGACCGGCGTTGCGCACCGCTCGGGTCGGACTGCCGAGCAGCGTTGCGTAGATCGTCACGCCGCCGCGTCGCGCGGCCGCCACCTCCGACCACCCGGCCGCGTTCGTGTGACCCGTCTTGACGCCGAACGTGCCGGAAAAGCTCGAGAGGAGGTCGTTCCAGGTGTGCAGCGTCCGGCCGCCTGCGATCGTCGCCGTTTGCTGCCTGACGATTCGCCGGATGAGGGGGAATCGCATCAGCCTTCGCGCGAGGACCGTGACGTCGCGGGCGCTCGATACATGGCCGGGTGCGTCGAGCCCGTCGGGGCGGGCGAAGTGGCTGTCCGAGAGGCCGAGCTGCCGCGCGCGGAGGTTCATCATCGCCACGAACCTGGGGAGGTCGCCGCGACCGACGTGGTACGCGAGCGCGTCCGCTGCGTCGTTCGCGCTCTGCACGAGCGCCGCCTCGATCAGATCGCCGACACTGATCCGCTCCCCGCCGCGAAGGTTGATCGTCGATTCGCCCACGGCCGCCGCCTCGGGCGGAACGGTGACGATGTCATTGACGCGAGCCCGTTCGAGCGTCACGAGCACCGTCATCAGCTTCGTAATGCTCGCGATCGGGACCCGCTGCCGAAGGTTGTAGCGGAGCAGGACATCGCCGTTCGTCCCGTTCTCGACCACGTACGCGCGCCCCTGCACGCGGGGGAGCGCGGCAAGTGCGGGTGAGGCGAGCAGCAGGGCGGCGACGACGGCGAGCGAGCGACGCGTCACGATGACAGAGGCTACCGCCTTACCTAATGCGGACCGTTTCGCCCGCATGCAGCGCGGTCGGTTCGATTCCAGGGTTGAGCTCGAGCAGCCGGTCGACGCTGGTCCCGAAGCGGCCGGCGATCGAGCCGAGGGTGTCGCCGCTGCGGACGGCGTAGACCCGGCGCCGAGGCTGAGACGGCCGCTGGTGCGCGGCCGCCCGAACAGGCTGCGCCTTCCGCGCCGGCGCCGGTTGCGCCTCGGCGCCGTGAAGGTACGGGCGAACGAGCACGACCGTGATCGTGGCCGCCGCCAGGAGCGCCGCCGGGCCGGCGTACCGCCTCACCGCCGGGCTCCGCGTCACCAGCCCGACGTCGACCAGATCTCCTTCTTCAGGCGGGCTGCTTCGCTCGCGGCGCCCGTGCGCCAGTCGAGCCCGGAGGATCGAAATCCGTAAAGAACGCTGCGCGCGGAGCTGACGAGAGCGCTCGCCGGGCCGCTCGTAAATGCCCGTGCGACGTCGCCCGGCGTCGCGCCCTGGGCTCCCACCCCCGGCAGGAGCAGGATCGCTTGCGGCAGCATCCGCCGCGCCTCGCCGACCGCCCTGGGGTGGGTGGCGCCGACAACCGCGCCGACGCTGGAAAGCCCTCGCTGGCCGACGAGCTCGTCACCCCAGTCCGCGACGAGCCGCGCGATGTGGTGCCAGAGCGGGCGGCCGTCGGAGAGCGAGACGTCCTGCACGTCCGCGCCGCCCTCGTTCGAGGTCTTGACGAGGCAAAAGATCCCACCGCCGTGGCGGCGGCAAGCGGCAAGGAACGGCTCGATCGAGTCGCTGCCGAGGTACGGGTTCACCGTCATCGCGTCGGCTACAGGGGACGCCTGCGCCGCCGGCTCCAGGTACGCGGCGGCATATGCCCGCGACGTCGAGCCGATGTCCCCGCGCTTCGCATCGGCGATCACGAGCAGCCCCGCCGAGCGCGCGTACTGGCAGACGTCCTCGAATGCGCGCATCCCGTCGGCGCCGAGAACCTCGAAGAAGGCCAGCTGCGGCTTCACCGCAACCGCATGCGGAGCGACAGCGTCGACGATGCCGCGGCAGAAGCGCGCGCTCGCGTCGGCGGCGGCGCTGCGCGCGAGATGAGCGTCACCCGCGAGCTCGACGGGCAGGAGGTCGGGCCGCGGGTCGAGGCCGACGACGAGCTGGGAACGCTTTCGCTCGACCGCATCTGCGACCCGATCGGCGAAAACGCGCGTGCTTACCGCGGCCTCGGAAGCCACGATTAGAGGCTACAGAGACGTCCGGAAAACGCTCTTCCGCCGAAGCCGCGATGCAGTTGAGCGAAACGGAAGCGGGGGCCTCATCGGCCCCCGCGATAGCTCGTTGGGAGTGTGCCCTCTCGGGGCGCTAGCCTCCGCCGCCGCGCACTGCCTGCTTCAGCGAGCTGCCTGCCGAAAATTTCGGCACCGTCGCCGCAGGGATCTCGACCTTCTGACTCGGGTTGCGCGGGTTGACGCCTTGCCGCGCTGCGCGGTGCTGCGTCGAGAACTTGCCGAAGCCGGTGAAGCTGATCTCCTCCCGGTTCCTGAGCGCCTCGGTAATCGAATCGAGCACCGCGTCGACGGCCGTGGACGCGTCTCGCTTGTTCAAGCCGCTCTTCGACGCAACACGATCAACGAACTCGTTCTTCGTCACGGGTCTCCTCTCTGCCTCGGGTAGACGGTCTAGACCGGGGAAAGACCCTAACAGCCGGGGCGTTTCGGCTCAACCATGCGGCTTTGCGGCGCTTTTTGGCCCTGCTAGGAGCTCCGACGCCCGAAAAAGCGGCCTCAGGCGCACCCCGTGGCGCGCGAGCGCATCCGCGCCGCCCTCTTCCCGATCGACCACGCAGACCGCGTTTCGGCACTCGAGCCCGGCCTCGCGAACGGCTTCGACCGCGGCGACCGCCGCATCTCCGGAGGTGACCACGTCCTCGATCAGGCACAGCCGCTCCCCCGGTTCGAACGCTCCCTCGAGCCGATTCGCCGTTCCGTACTCCTTCGCTTCCTTGCGCACGATCAAGAACGGGAGGCCGGATGCGAGGGAGGCAGCAGCGGCGAGGGCAACCGCGCCGAGCTCGGGCCCCGCGAGACGGTCGGCCTCCGGCTCGAACTCCGAGACCAGCGCGGCCAGGTGCTCGCCGAGCGGCCCGAGCAGCTCCGGCACCGTTTCGAAGCGGTACTTATCCAGGTAGTAGCGCGAGCGCCTTCCCGAGCGGAGAACGAAATCGCCCTCGAGGAAGGCGTGCTCTCGGAGCGCAGTCCCTAGCTCGTTCCGGTTCACCCGCGCGCTGCAAGCAGGACGTCGCGCGCGTGGCGCGCGAGCGGCTCGGCATCGTCCCCGGTCAGCGAGACCACCGAGCCCGTGCCGAAGTAGATCTCGGCGCGGTCGCGCCGGCCGGTCATGCGCCGAAAGAGCAGGGCCACGACGGCCGAGAGGGCGCCGATGACGACGCCGGTGAGGAACTTACGAGCTCTCACTCTCCGGCTTCTTCCTCGTGCGCGGGCGCGTCGTCTTCTTCTTCGCCGGCGCCCGCTTCGGCTTCGCGGGCTCCTCGGCAAGACGCCGCAGACAGGTCTTGAGGTCGTAGAAGACGAGACCGACCGTCGGCTGCACGCCGGTCGTGGCGGCGATCGCCTGGCCCTCGTGGCGGACGACGAAGACGCTGCCCTCGCGGAGCGAGACCTCGAGCTGGGCGAGGTCTCCGTCGCCTCGCGTCTCGGCGGCGTCGAGGAGCGCGCGCGCCGAGCGCGCCATCCGCTTCGCGCGCTCGTCGTCACCAATCGTCGACCCGGCGACCTCTCCGGATTGGTCGAAGATGACCGCCGCCTCGATCTGGGTCGAGATCTCGGTCAGGTCGGAAAGAGCTTCCGCGGGCGTCATCGGCGCGAACGATACTGCGGTTCGTGCGTGACCCGCTCGCAAAGTTCTTCCGCGACCGCGGAACGCACCTCGCCGCGATGATCGCCTACTTCGCGCTGCTCTCGTTCGTGCCGCTGACGTTCCTCGCGCTCTCGTTGCTCGGCCTCGCCGGCCGCGCCGACGAGACGAGCTCCCTCGTCACCGAGCTGAAGCGGATCTTCCCGGGCACGTCCATCTCGGGAATCGTCGCGGCGGTGCACTCCGTTCAGGACAACGCCGCCGCCCTGGGCATCATCGGCGCCATCGCGCTGCTCTGGACCTCGCTGTCGCTCTTCAGCGTGCTCGAGTCGGCCTTCAACATCGTCTATGACCGCCCGAACCGCCCGTTCATCCACGGGAAGGCGCTGGCCGTCGCCCTCACGACGGCGTCGCTCGTCACGCTCTTCGTCGGCCTCCTCGCGGGCTCGATCGGCTTTGCCCTGTTGAAGGAGTACGTGCCCGGGTTCGACAACGGCTACGTCGCGTACGGCCTGTCGGTCGTCTTCTCACTTCTTGCCGTATTCGCCTTCCTCGTTTCCGTCTACTACTTCCTGACGAACGTGAAACTCCACTTCCGCGACGTGCTCCCCGGCGCGGCGACGGCGGCGATCCTGCTCGAGGCCAGCTTTCAGGTGCTGCCGGTCTACATCGGCCTGTCGAAGAACGTGATCGCGCTGCAGGCGTTCGGTGGACCGGCGCTGCTGCTCGTCTGGCTGTATGTCATGGCGAACCTGATCGTCTTCGGCGCCGAGGTCAACGCGTGCCGGACGGCGCGGCGCAAGGCGGGTCTAGAAGAAGCTCCCGGCCTCGCGTAGCGCCTGCAGGAGTGCGCGAGCGGCTCGCGTTCGGTGAGAGTTCTCGGCCTTCCAGGCGTTCCCGAGCTCGGCAACCGTCCGCGACAGCCCCTCCGGCACGAAGATCGGGTCGTAGCCGAAGCCCTCGCTCCCGCGAGCCTTTTTGGCGATCCGCCCTTCCAGGGCGCCGGTGCCGCGAACCTCCTGCCCGTCCGGCGCGAGTGCCACGAGCTCGCAGACGTAGCGCGCCCGGCGCTCCTCCACCCCCTCCAGCTCCTTCAGCATCCGCCCGACCGGATCGTCGCCGCCGAACCGCGCGGACCTCACCCCGGGTAGCCCACCGAGACCCGCGACTTCGATCCCCGAGTCCTCGCCGAGCACCCAGACATCGTCAGCCGTGAGCGTCCGGCCGAACTCCGCCTTTGTGCGCGCGTTCTCGTAGTAGGTCTTGCCCATCTCGGGCGGAAAGTCGGCGGCGTCGAGCAGCTCGACCTCCCAGTCGGGGAACGCGGACCGCAGCTCCCGGAGCTTGTTCTCGTTTCGCGACGCGAGCCGCGCTGGCTTCACTCGGCCCAGCGGACCTCCATGACGTGCTCGAGGTCGGCGACGTGGGTGATCAGTTCATGGGAGCGCTCCTCGCGCGGCAGCTCGACGACGACCTCGACCGTGCGGCGGTCGCCCTCCTGCGCGATCTCGACTGTCTCGATCGCGGCGTGACGCTCGACCGCCGCGATCACCGGCGACGTCGTCTCGCCGGCCGGCAACTGGACCAGCAGCCGGCCCGTCTCGCCGCGGACGCGCCGCGTGATGCGGTGCGCGACGAGTCGGAGGGGCCAAAGCGTGACCAGAGCCAGGACTGTCGTGATCACCGCGGCGGAGTAGTACCCGGCGCCGGCGGTGAGGCCGATCGCGGCGACGACCCACAGCGTCGCGGCCGTGGTCAGGCCGCGGACAGAGAGGCCCTGGCGGATGATCGCCCCGGCGCCGAGAAAGCCGATGCCGGTCACGATCTGTGCCGCGATCCGGGTCGGATCGGCGCGGACGACCGCCTCGCCGCTCGTCAGGAATTCCCTGAAGCCGTAGGCCGAGACGATCGTGAACAGCGCCGAGCCGACCGAGACGAGCAGGTGCGTCCGAAAGCCCGCTTCGCGGTCGCGCAGCTCGCGCTCGAAGCCCACCGCTCCTCCGAGGAGCGCGGCGAGCGCCAGCCGAAGCAAAACCTCCCCCCACGAGAGCGACGGGATGTCAAACAGGAGCACTGAGCGCCTCGTTCTGCGCGTGCGAGATCTGCTCGATCCCGGCGGCGGCGAGGTCGAGCAGCCCGTCCAGCGCCTCGCGGTCGAACGACTTGCGCTCGGCCGTCGCCTGCACCTCGACGAGCGACCCGTCGCCGACCATGACGACGTTGAGGTCGACCTCGGCCGTCGAGTCCTCGGCGTAATCGAGGTCGAGCCGGGGCTCGCCATCGACGATTCCGACGGACACAGCGGCGACCGAGTTTCGCAGTGCGCGCGAAAGCCCGAAACGATCGAGCGCGAGCCGAGCGGCGACGTAGGCGCCCGAGATCCCGGCGCAGCGCGTCCCGCCGTCGGCCTGGAGGACGTCGCAGTCGAGCCAGAGCGTTCGCTCTCCGAGCGCTCCGAAATCAGCCACGGCCCGGACGGCCCTGCCGATCAGCCGCTGGATCTCGATCGTGCGCCCGCCCTGCTTGCCGCGCGAGGCCTCCCGGTCGGTCCGCTCGCCGGTCGACGCGGGCAGCATCGAGTACTCGGCCGTGATCCAGCCGCGCTCCTGTCCGGACAGCCATCGCGGGACGCCCTCCTGGATCGAGGCCGTGCATAGCACCATCGTCTTGCCCTGCGAGAAGAGGACAGACCCGTGCGGTTGCTCGAGGAAGTTCGCCCTCACCTTGAGCGGCCGGAGCTCGTCCGGGCGGCGCCCGTCAGCGCGATTCAAGCTGCAGCCTCCGCCAGGTCGGCGAGCTCGACGACCTCGACGTCCCCCAGTGGAAGCTGGAGGAAGCGCTCGCCGAGCTCGCGGAAGACCACCGGATCGCCGGTCGTCACGAATTGGTACTCGCCCTCACGCGCCGCGTCATTCTCGATTCCCTTCCGCGCGAGGGTCTCCGCCACCTCCCTGGCGGTCTCCTCGGCCGAGAACACGAGCGTGACGCCGCGTCCGAATACCCGCTGGAAGATCGGCCGGATCAGCGGGTAGTGCGTGCAGCCGAGAATCACGGTGTCGACTGCGGCCCCCTTCAGCGGGGCCGCGTACTCGCGCACGGTCTCGGTGGTCTCGGTCGAAAACGGATCGTCGCTTTCGATCAGCGGGACGAGGCGCGGGCATGCGACGGGGGAGAACTCGACGCCGGCGTCGAGCGCGTGCACGAGCTCGGCATAGCGGCCGGCGGCGACCGTCGCCTGAGTCGCGAGCAGGCCGATCCGGCGGTTCCGCGTCGCCTGGACCGCGGCATGCGCCTCGGGCGTGATCACGCCGACGACCGGGACGGCGAGCGCCTCCTGCAGCTGTGGAAGGGCTGCAGACGTCGCCGTGTTGCAGGCGACGACCACGAGCTTCACGTCCTGGCGTTCGAGGAAGCGGCCGATCTCGAGCGAAAAGCCGCGCACCTCGTCGAGCGGACGAGGGCCGTACGGGAGCCGGGCGTGGTCGCCGAGGTAGACGAAATCCTCGTGAGGCATCGTCACGAGGCACTCGTGGAGGACGGTGAGGCCGCCCACCCCCGAGTCGAACACGCCGATGCGGCGGCGGTCCATGCGACGATTCTAGAAACGCTCTACGCTGATAACCCTTGGGTCGTGGGGCATTGATCGGATTTGCGGCGCTCCTGCTCGTGCTTCCGGGTCGCGCGGCCGCCGGCGACTTCACCCGGCAGGACGTCACGATTCCGATGGACGACGGCGTGCAGCTCGCGGCGACGCTGCGGCTCCCGGTCGGCGTCTCGGCGCCGGCCGGCTGGCCGGCCGTCGTCATGTTCCACGGGATCGGCGGCAAGCGGGCCGATCTCGACGCGATCGCCGACCATTTCGCGGCTGCCGGCTACGCGGTGCTCAGCGTCGACTTCCGCGGCCACGGTCAGTCCGGCGGCCTCGTCTCGATCGACGGGCCGCGCGAGATTCGCGACGTGCGGGAGCTCTTCGTGTGGCTCGCCGCGAGGCCCGACATCGCCGACGCCCGCATCGGCGCTTGGGGCATCTCGCTCGGCGGCGGTGCTGTCCTGCGCGCGGTCGCCGAGGGGGTGCCGTTCAAGGCCGCCGAGGTGGTCCAGACCTGGACCGACCTCGTCAGCGCCCTCGCGCCGCAGAACCTGTCCAAGTCGGGAGCGATCTACGGCTTCCTCGGCTCGGTTCCGCCTGAGCGGACCGCACCCGAGGTGCTCGCGCTCCGCAACCGCGTGATCGCGAGCATCAACCTCCCCGCGATTCGCTCGTTCGGACGCGTGCGCTCCAGCCGGCACCTGCTTTCGCGCGTAAGCACGCCGATCTACTTCTTCCAGGGCCGTCGTGACTTCGCCTTCGACGTCGACCAGGCGGTCGCGGGCCACAACTTGCTGAAGGGCCCGAAGCGGCTCTACATCGGCGACTTCGGTCATGGCCCGTCCACCTTCCCCGGCCCGGACCTCCCATACGTGCTCGACCAGGGAACGGGATGGTTCAACCGGTTCCTCAATCCGTCGTCGGGGACGCAGCTGCCCGAGCCGCCGATCGGCGTAGCGCCGAATCCCTGGAACGGCAAGGCGATTTGGTCGAACCGGCTCCCGGCGGTGCGCGCACTGGGGCTAACGCTCCGCGGGGCGAGCACGATGGCGGCCTCGTCGAAGGTCGTGCGTTCGATCCGCCTCCCGCGCCGCAAGCTCGAGACCTTCGGCGCAGGGACCGTCACGCTCACCGCCCGGCTGCGCTCCTGGCCTCGCCTTGTCGCGGTGGTCGCGGCGCGAACGCCGGCGGGTCAGGAGATCGTGGTCACCGAGGGCGGGATCAACACACGCGGGCTGAAAGGCAGGCGCAGGCTCTCGATCAGGCTGATCTCGCAGGCGACGGTGATCCCGAAGGGCTCGCGCCTCACGCTGACGCTCGCCTCGTCCTCGCTCGCGCAGAACCCGGCGAACCTGCTGTACCTGGACCTGCCGATGCCACGCGGCGCACGTCTCTCGGTGGGCGCGGTGAGGGTCAACCTGCCGGTCCTGAAAACGCTCGTCTCCCGATGAAGAGGCTCGCGCTTGGCCTGCTCCTGCTTGCCGTGGTGCCGGGCGCAGCCACCTCGGCTACGTCTCCGGGCGTCACATCCGATTCGGTCCTGATCGGCGGCACCTTGCCGCTCAGCGGCCCCGCCTCGGCGTTCGGCGTCCTGGGCGCAGGCGCCAACGCGTACTTCCGGTATGTCAACGACAGGGGCGGCGTCAACGGCCGCAAGATCCGGTACCTCTACGTCGACGACGGCTACGACGTCTCTCGCACGGTGCAGCAGACGCGCGATCTCGTCCAGGACAAGAAGGTCTTCGCGATCTTCAACAGCGTCGGGACCGAGCACAACCTCGCCGTCCGCCCGTTCCTGAACCAGCTCAAGGTGCCGCAGCTCTTCGTCGGGAGCGGGGCGACCTCGATCGCGCGCAACCACGCGAAGTACCCCTGGACGCTGGGGTACCTGCCGAGCTTCGCCGGGGAGGGGGCGATCTACGCGCGCTACATCCTGCGTACGAAGCCCCGCGCGCGCATCGCCGTCCTCTACGAGTCGAGCGAATACGGCAAGGACCTCTACAACGGCTTCCGGAGCGCGCTCGGGCGGAAAGCTCGGATGATCGTCGCCCGGCAGACCTACGACAACACGCAGACGGACGTCCGCTCGCAGATCTCCAAGCTCCGGCGCTCGCGGGCGAACACGCTGATGGTCTTCGCGCTGCCGCCCTTCGCGATCCAGTCCTATGCCTTCTCGTACAGGCTCAAGTGGCGGCCGCAGTTCTTCGTCAGCTCGGTCTCGATCGAGCCCAGCGTGATGACCATTGCGCGCCTCGCGTCGAGCGGAAAGCAGACCGACGGCTCGATCAGCGTCGCCTTCCTGAAGGACCCGACCTCGCCGCGCTGGGCCAGGGACCGCGCCGTGCTCCTCTACCGGAAGATCATGCGCCGCTACAACCGCAGCGGGAATCCCAAGAACGTCTACAACTACTACGGGATGGCCGTGGCGTTCACGATGGTGGACGCCCTGCGCAGGGCCGGGCGCAACCTCACCCGCGTCGGTCTCCTCAGCGCCGCCACGCACCTGAACGAGCGCAACAACCCCTTCATGCTCCCAGGCGTCTTCGTCCGGACCTCGCCGCGCAACTACTTTCCGATCGCGAAGTCGCAGCTCGTCCGCTACCAGAAAGGCCGGTGGCAGCTGTTTGGACGGCTAGTCAACGCGCGTTAGTTTTCTCGCCTGACCTTTCCGGCAAATACATCGTCTTACTAAGGACCCAAGGGGTCCTATTCAAAGGAAGGGGTTATGAGGAAACTGATCCGACTATCCGTGCTCGCGTGCGCGCTCGTCTCCGCGCTCGCGTTCGCGGGGCAGGCAAGGGCGAGCTACACGCCGCGCCTGCAGATCCTTCAGTCCACCTACAGAGAGACGGCAACGCCGACGGACACGATCTCGATCTCGCAGGGCGACGCGGACGATCCGACCGCGAAGATCACCATCTACGCCGGCCTCGGCTACGGCGTCAACCTCGGCCAGCCGGCGGGCATGAACATCGGCACCGTCCGCGCGGTGGTGCTGGCGGCCGATCTTGCGAACGCCAGGCTGCCGCTCACCGGGCCCGTCACCGTGAGCACGCCTGCGAACTTCAGGACGAACCTCTGCTCGCC
>JBKPFU010000097.1:0-15897 GCA_046728975.1 Actinomycetota bacterium
GTGTTCGCGGCCAGGTCGGCTGGAACCGACGCGCGCCCGGGCGAGATGCCCTCCGAATACAAGAAGCCCAAGGCGAGCTCCTCGTCGTGGCCGGGCGTGCGCATGGTCACCGCGATCGGCTCGCCGTTGACGCGGATCTCCAGGGGCTCCTCGACTGCGACCTGATCCTGAGCCGCTCGCCCGCCGGGCAGCCGGACCACCTCGGCCGAGGCCGCGGCGTAAGGCGGCGCGTTCATTCCGCGCCCCAGTCTACGGCGGTACTGCCGGGTCGAGCAGGTGCTCGTAGAGGTTTCGGTAGCCGGTAATCGCCACGCCGATGTCGCTTGGATCGACCGCTTCCCCCGCATCGACGAGCCGCGTGATGCGGCGAGCCTCGATGAACTCGGCCACGACGTCGGGGTCCGGCGACTCCCACGCCGATTCCTCCTCGACAGGGTAGCCCCGCGCGCGCATCATGTTCTCGACCAGCCGATCGAGCTCCGGAAGCGCTTCCGCCGGCGAGTCGACGACGAGCGGCTCCAGGCCCTGCCACTCGGCCTCCCAGACGTGCTTGTCAAGCCCGGGTTCCTGCATGAGCGATGCATGCACCCTTCCGACCCCTTTGAAACACTGCGACGCGTGAACGTCCTGATCGTGGGCGCGGGCGGCCGCGAGCACGCCCTGGCTTGGAAGCTGGCGCAGAGCCCGCAGCTCGAGCGTCTCCATGCGGCGCCGGGCAACCCCGGCATCGAACGATTCGGCGAATGCCACCCAGTGCGGGCCGAGGACGGCGACGGACTGCTTGCGCTTTCCCGCGACCTCGAAATCGACCTGGCGATCGTCGGGCCCGAGGCCCCGCTCGTCGCGGGGGTGGCCGATCGCCTTCGGCACGCCGGCATCTCCGTCTTCGGCCCCGGCGCCGCCGCTGCCCGGATCGATGGCTCGATGAGCTTCGCGAGGGCGGTGATGCGCGCGGCGGGCGTGCCGTCGGCCGAGCAGCTCGCCGTGGCGCGGCCGCCGTGCGTGATCAAGGCCGACGGGCTCGCCGCCGGCAAGGGGGTCTTCGTCTGTCGTACCAACGAGGAGCTCGACTCGGCGCTAAAGGCGGTCTCGGCGTTCGGCGACGGAGTCTTGATCGAAGAGCTGCTCGAAGGCGAGGAGATCTCCGTCTTTGCGATCTGCGACGGCGTCAACGCCTTCCCGCTCGCGCCGGCGCAGGACTTCAAGCGACTCGAAGACGATGACGCCGGCCCGAACACGGGCGGGATGGGGTCGTGCTCGCCGGTCCCGTGGCTGGATGTGGACGTCGACGAGCTCGTGGACCGGATCCACCGCCCGGTTCTCCGCGAGCTCGCGCGTCGCGGGACGCCGTTCATCGGGCTGCTCTACGCGGGTTTGATGCTGACCGACGACGGGCCGCGCGTGCTCGAGTTCAACTGCCGCTTCGGCGATCCGGAGACCCAGTCGATCCTGCCGCGGCTCGAAAGCGACCTGCTGCCGACGCTGACGGCGGCCGCAAGAGGAGACGTCGGCGAGGGCGCTGTCGAGGTCGATGAGGACGCAGCGGTCACGGTTGTCATCTGCGGGCGCGACCCGCTCGGCGATGGAGACCACGGCACGCCGATCGCCGGCGTCGAGGACGCTGCCGCCACGGGAGCGCTCGTCTTCCATGCCGGAACGGCTGAACGCGACGGTCGCCTGATGACGAACGGCCGCCGCATCCTCAACGTGATCGGGCTGGGCGGCGATGTGGCGACCGCACGCGCCGCAGCGTACGAGGCAGTCGCGCGGATCTCCTTCCCGGAGATGCGCTACCGCTCCGACATCGCGGCCAAGTCCGAGCGTGTCCACACCTGAGCGGCCGCTCGTCGGCATCCTCGTCGGCTCCGAGTCCGACCGTGAGCGGATGCAGGACGCGATCGACGAGCTCGACCGGCAGGGGATCGCGCACGAGTTCGAGGTCCGCTCGGCGCACCGGACGCCCGACGCCGTGGCGGAGTACGCCAACACAGCCAGGGAGCGTGGCCTGCGCGTGCTGATCTGCGGCGCGGGATTGGCCGCCGCGCTGCCAGGCGTCGTCGCGGCACACACCGACCTGCCCGTGGTCGGCGTGCCGCTGCGCTCGTCGAAGAGCGTGCTCGACGGGCTCGACGCGCTGCTCTCGATCGTCCAGATGCCGCCGGGCGTCCCGGTCGCGACCGTGGGAGTCGACAACGCCCGCAACGCCGCTGCGCTCGCGGCCCGCATCCTGTCTCTCGGCTAGATTCGGTTATGTGCCCCGTCAGGCAATGCCCTCCCGGCTCCTGCCGGCTGCAAGGCGTCGCGCTGCGACGTCCTCGGTCGCGCCCATATTTCGGTTCGATATGGACGCTCCCTGCGTCCTTGCATCGCTCGCCTTTCGCTCGGCAGAAGGCGGGCAACATCACCTGACGAGGCACCGGTGATCGCCCGCTACTCCCGCCCGGCGATGGCCAGGATCTGGTCGGACGAGACGAAGCTCGCGCGGTGGCTCGAGGTCGAGCTAGCCGCGCTGGAAGGATGGGCGGAGGAAGGCGCGGTTCCAGCCGACGCGGTGCGCGAGATCAGGGAGACGGCCCGGCCGCCCGCACCCGAGCGGGTGGCGGAGCTGGAGGAGAAGACGCAGCACGATGTGGCCGCGTTCGTGGACGCGGTCGCCGAGCAGCTCGGCGAGAACGGGCGCTGGTTTCACTATGGCCTGACATCTTCGGACGTGGTCGACACGGCCCTCGCGCTTCAGATCCGCGAGTCAGGCGAGCTCGTCCTCGACGGAGTCGACCGTGCGTTCGAAGCGGTGGTAGCACGTGCCATGCAACACAAGGACGACATTTGCATGGGCCGAACGCACGGCGTGCATGCGGAGCCGACCACGTTCGGCCTCAAGCTGGCCGGTTGGGCGTTCGAGCTCGACCGCAACCGAGCTCGGCTCCGCCGCGCGCTCGAAGGTATGCGGGTGGGGAAGCTCTCCGGCGCCGTCGGGACGTACGCGGCGATCGACCCCGAGGTCGAGCGGGTCGCATGCGAGCGGCTGGGGCTCGAGCCAGCAGCCGTCGCCACGCAAATCATCCAGCGCGACCGGCACGCCGAGCTGCTCTCGGCGCTCGCGCTCGCGGCGACCTCGCTCGAGAAGTTCGCGCTCGAGATCCGCCACCTGGCGCGGACCGAGGTCGCCGAGGTAGCGGAGCCGTTCGCCAAGACCCAGAAGGGCTCGTCCGCGATGCCGCACAAGCGCAACCCCGTCGTGGCGGAGCGAATCTGCGGCCTCGCGCGCGTGGTCCGGGCTGCGTCGGTCGTGGGGCTCGAGAACGTGGCGCTCTGGCACGAGCGCGACATCTCCCACTCCTCGGCCGAGCGCGTGACGATCCCGGACGCGTTTCTCGCGTTCGACTACATGCTCGACCGCTTTGCGTGGCTCGTCGAGGGGCTGATCGTCCGGCCGGAGCGCATGCGCCGGAACCTCGAGTCGAGCCACCACCTCTTCTTCAGCCAGCGGCTGCTGCTCGCGCTCGTCGACGCCGGCCTCGGCCGCGACGAGGCGTACCGGCTGGTCCAGCGGCACGCGCTGCGAGCCTGGGACGAAGAGCAGGACTTCCGCGAGCTCGTGCGCGCCGACAAGGCGATCGCGGGCCGCGTCCACCTCGACTCCGTCTTCGACCTCGGCGCCTACACCCGTCACGTCGACACCGTCTTCGAGCGACTCCGTGGGCTCGCGCGAAAGGAGGAGGCAGTTCATGCCTGAGGCTGGGACCCATGTCGCGAGTGGGAAAGTCCGGGAGATCTACGCGCTCGACGACGACCGCCTGCTGCTCGTCGCGAGTGACCGGATCTCGACCTTCGACGTCGTCCTTCCGACCGAGATCCCCGACAAGGGCCGCGTGCTCACCGGCCTCTCCGCGTTCTGGTTCGCGCGCACGCGCGACGTCGTGCCGAACCATCTGCTGGGGCTGCGCGAGGACGGCCGCTCGATTGAGTGCCGGCGGCTGGAGATGCTGCCCATCGAGTGCGTCGTCCGCGGCTATCTCTCCGGCTCCGGCTGGAAGAGCTATGGCGAGACGGGCGAGGTCTGCGGCGTCCGGCTGCCTCCGGGGCTCGGCGAGTCGCAGGAGCTGAACGAGCCGATCTTCACCCCGACGACGAAGGCGTTGACGGGCCACGACGAGGCGCTGACCCGCGAGCAGGCGGCCGAGCTGATCGGCGCCGAGCGGCTGGCCGAGGTCGAGCGCGTCTCGATCGAGCTCTACCGCTTCGCGGCCGGGTACGCGCGGGAGCGCAGGATCATCATCGCCGACACGAAGTTCGAGCTCGGGACCGACGGCGACGGCCGGATCGTGCTCGCCGACGAGGCATTCACGCCCGACTCGTCCCGCTTCTGGCCGGCCGAATCGTATGCACCGGGCGGTCCGCAGCCGTCCTTCGACAAGCAGTTCGTCCGCGACTACTGCGAGAGCCTCGGCTGGGACAAGACCGATCCGGGGCCCGAGCTGCCGGACGGGGTCGTCGAGGGCACGCGAGCCCGGTACGTCGAGGCATTCGAGCTGCTGACCGGCGTCCCCTTCCACGCCTACGCGGCGGACCCGGAGACGGTGTTGCGGTGAGAGCGACGGTGCTTGTCAGGCCGAAGCCGGGGATCCTCGATCCGCAGGGCGAGGCGGTGCAGGCCTCGCTGCGGCAGCTGGGGTTCGCGGTCGAGGAAGCCCGGGTCGGGAGGGTGATCGACGTCGAGCTCGAGAACGGCGACCGCGAACGCGCGCGAGCCGAGCTCGAGCGGATGTGTGAACAGCTGCTCGCCAACCCGCTGATCGAGTCATACGAAATCAGGATCGAGGAGCAGTGAAGCCTCGGATCGCGGTCATCACCTTCCCGGGGTCGAACGACGACCGCGACGCGGCGCTGGCGCTCGAGGCGCTCGGCGCCGAGCCGCTGCTCGCCTGGCACGCGGAGGATCTGCCCGACGCCGACGCGGTCGTCTTGCCCGGCGGCTTCTCCTACGGCGACTATCTACGCTGCGGGGCGATCGCGCGTTTCGCCCCGGTGATGGCGGGCGTGCAGAGGTTTGCCGCCGACGGCGGCCTCGTCCTCGGAATTTGCAACGGCTTCCAGGTCCTGTGCGAGGCGGGGCTTCTCCCGGGCGCGCTCCGGCCGAACGCGTTGCTCTCGTTCGTCTGCCGCGACACACTGCTCCGAGTCGAAAGCACCGACACGCCGTTCACGTCGCGCTGCGACGCAGGCGCGACGATCACCATCCCGGTCAAGCACGGTGAAGGGTGCTACGTGCCGCCGCCCGAGCTCGATCCGGCGCAAGTCGTCCTTCGCTACGAGGAAAACCCGAACGGCTCCGTGGACGACATCGCCGGCGTCGTCAGCGCCGACCGCAACGTCATGGGGTTGATGCCCCACCCCGAGCACGCGGTCGACCCGCTCGTCGGCTCGACCGACGGCGCGCTGATCCTGGGCTCCCTGGTCGACGCGGCTGCGGAGCGGAGGTCGCGAGCGCATGGGCGAGCTCAGGATGCTCCGACAGCCCGACCCGCAGCCGCTCCAGATCGCGTAGCCGCAGGGTGACCGGCCCGCGGCGGGCGGTGCCGTTCGTTGCGTACGCGAACCGCACGAGCCGTTCGCCCTTACCGTCCTCGAGCAGCTGAACGATCGACGAGAACCGCTTCTCCCCCGCTCGTTGCGGTAGGACGACCTCGTCGACGATCTGCGCCGATCCCCACGGCGTTGCTGCCTTCGCGCTCACGCCGTCGACGCTAGCGAGGTCGAAGTGACGTGTGTGTCACCCGTTCGAGCCAACAGCGTGACGACGCCGAAGATCCCGCAAACGAGGGAGGCGGACGCGTCGACATCCGGTAACGCTGAGGGACGCATGCCTGCGGCCAGGGCTCATAGAGAGGTGCTGATCGCGATCTCGCTGCTCGGGTACGGGATCGTGTTCTGCTCGTTTCTGCTCCTCGAGGTTCCCGGGCTCGGGCTCGGCCACTTCTACTACGTCACGCTCGTCATGATCGCGCTCGTCACCGGGCCGCTCGGCGGGGTGCTCGCGGGGATACTCGCCGACGGCCTCTACGCGCTCGGCATCTTCCTGAATCCACACATCCCCTCGGCCGACATCCTGTCCGCGAGCACCGGGATTCGGCTCATCACCTACACGGGCATGGGCGCGCTGGTCGGCTACTTCGCGCGCAACAACGCAAGGCTCATCGACCACCTGCGCACCGCCGCCGACCGGGATTTCCTCACCGGCGTCCTCAACGCGCGTGCCTTCGACGAAGCACTCGTGCGTCGCCTCGAGGAGGACCGTCCCTTCGGGATCGTCATGGGCGACATGGACGGGCTCAAAGAGGTCAACGACTCCGAGGGCCACGCCGTCGGCAACGACGTCCTGCGCCGCGCGGCCGAGGTGATCACGAGTGTGCTGCGAACGGACGACCAGCTCGCGCGTGTCGGCGGCGACGAGTTCGCCGTCCTCACCTCGACCTCCAGCACCGACGGCGTCCGTGCGCTGGCGGGCCGGCTCACGGCCGCCCTCGCCTCAGAGGGGATCGGCATGAGCTTCGGCTGGGCGGTGCGCCCCCGCGACGGATCGGATCCTCTGACACTCTTTCGCGCCGCCGACGAGCGCCTCTACGCGCAGAAGCTGATCCGCAGCCGGCTCACGAGCGGCGAGGTCGTCGAGCTTCAGACGGAGCAGGGCGTCGTCCCGCTCCGCTCGGTTCGCTAGCAACAAGCCGTTCCGCGATCCAGTAAGCTCCCGCGCCGTGATCCGGCGCATCTCGCTCCTACTCGCCGTCTTGGCAGTCGCGGCGAGCACGCTCGGGCTCGCCTCCGCGGCGCCGAAGAGCTACGCGTGGCAGCTCACGCCGACCGGCTCGACCGCGCGTTTTCGCGGCCTCACCGCCGTCAGCGAACGCGTGGCGTGGGTGAGCGGAAGCCAGGGCACGGTTCTGAGAACCGTCAACGGCGGTGCGACCTGGCAGAACGTTTCCCCGCCGGGAACAGCGGCGCTCCAGTTCCGGGACAACGAAGCGTTCGACGCCGATCACGCCGTGATCCTCTCGATCGGCGACACGCCCGATTCGTTTCGCATCTACGTCACGGCCGACGGTGGGCAGCACTGGGCCCTGACGTTCGTGAACACCGAGCCGACCGCGTTCTACGACTGCATGACCTTCTTCGACCGCAAGCGCGGTCTGGCGCTCTCCGATCCTCCGGATGGACAGAAGTTCCGGATCATCGCCACGAACGACGGCGGTTACCACTGGCGCGTCGTCGACCTGGCCGGCATGCCGAACGCACTCCCTGGCGAGTTTGCCTTCGCTGCGAGCGGCCAGTGCATCACGTCCGACCACGGCCATCGCGCGTGGTTCGGCACAGGCGGAGGGGCGCAGGCGCGGGTCTTCCGCTCGGACGATCGCGGCGAGACGTGGCAGGTGAGCCCGACGCCGATTCGCAGCGGCCCCACGGCGGGCATCTTCGCCCTCGCCTTCCGCGGTCAGCGGCACGGGCTCGCCGTCGGCGGCGATTTCCTGGCGCCGACCGCCTCGCCGAACAACTTCGCGCTGACGAGGAACGGCGGCGCGAGCTGGCAGCTCGTTCCCGGCGCCCCGCCGGAATATCGTTCGGGCGCCACCTGGGTCAACGGCCACACCGCGATCGCGGTCGGTCCGTCGGGCAGCGACGTCAGCCGCGACGGCGGCCACACATGGCAGCGTTTCGACAGCGGCAGCTTCGACACGGTCGACTGCGCGCACCCGAACGCCTGCTGGGCCTCGGGCGAGCAAGGCCGCGTGGCGTACCTGGTGCGGACGCGCTAGCGAACGATCGTCAGTAGTCGAGGCCGATGCGCCACTCGCTGCGCAGCACCGCCACGTAGACCTCGTCGTCGTTGATGTCGCCGCCGACCGCGTCGCGGATCGCCTGCGCGCGGGCGGCACGAGCGGTAAGGCCCGGCTTACGGCGCGCTTCGCCCACCATTTCCCACCGGCCATCACCGACCTGTCGCAGCACGACGTAGCCGGGCGCGGTCGGGGCAGACGGCTTGCGGCCGCTCATCGACGCCTAATGGATCGACACATCGGAACCGTCGACGACAATAGCTTGGCCGTCGCGAAGCGTCCGATGGGGCACGCCTCCGGCCCGTAGTCGATCGGCGACTGCAGCGCAGCGCTCGGTCTCCGGATGCTCGGGCGAGTGGACGTGCGGCACGATCACGTAGTCCAGAACGTCCAATCCCTCCCAGACCGGTAGCACGCCGTAGATGGACGGCACTTCGCCGGGATCATCGACGATCTCGAAGCCGCGGAGCGTCGGTCCGAGCACGCACGGCCCGGCGCTGTAGCCCCCGTAGACCAACGCGTCCTCTTTCAGTAAGGCACTTAGGACGCCGTCCCCTCCACTCGCGGCGAGCGCGTGTCGGAGCAGGAATACATTGCCGCCACGCAACCACACCAGCCCGTACCGCCGAAGGTCGCGCGCGAGCCGCTCCGGCCGGTCGAAGTACGTGCGAAGGTCGAGCTCCTCGGCGTCGATTCCGAGCTCCGCCAATGCGTCTATCTCTCGCCGCACGCCCTCGTCGCGCTCCTCGGGGGACCCATAGTCGATCCCGTTCGCGATGACGGCGGCCGGTCGGCCGGGCTCGACGAGCGAAACCAGGTACTCGGGGTGATCGCCCATGCGGAACGACGACAGATACAGGCGCACGGCTCGGGTGCGGTCAGCGTTCGATCAGCTCAACGCGATAGCCGTCCGGGTCCTGCACGAAGCAGAGACGTGAGCCGCCCTCCCGCACGCTGTACGGCGGACGCTCGGGCTCGATGCCCTGCGCCGCCAACTGTTCCAGCGTCCGGTCGAGGTCGTCCACGCTCAGCGCGATGTGCCCGTACCCGGTGCCGAGCTCGTACGTGCGCCCGTCGTGGTTGAACGTGAGCTCGAGCTCCTCCTCCTGACCGGGAACGCCGAAGAAGTAATTCGTGGCTTCCAGCTCGCCGTTGCGGACGATCGGCAGCTCGCGGCGAAACTCGAAACCGAGCGCCTCGTAGAACGCCCGGCTCCTCTCCGGATCCGTGATCCGGTACATCGTGTGCAGGTACGCGGCCATCGATTCTGAGACCGACAGCCTAGGCGTTAGATCGCGCTGAGCGCGAGCGAAGCCGCGAAGCCCACGACGACGAGCGGGCCGGTCCACACGCCTTCGACCTTGTAGGCCTCGGGGAGAAGAGTGTCCGCGAGCATCGCGAGCAGGGCTCCGGCCGCGAAGCTCTGCACCAGCGCACCCGTGTGGCCGCTCGCGGGGTCGAGGGCGACGTACCCAAGCGCCGCCGCGATCGCCGACGCGGCCGCGACTGCAAGCCACATCAGCATCACTCGGCGTCTCGGCCAGCCGGCCGCCTTCAATCCGCTCGAAGACGCCATGCCTTCCGGAAAGTTCGACAGCACCACGCCTGCGAACAGCGCGACGCTCACGCCGCCTTGGAGCACGGTGAAACCGAGCACGAACGACTCAGGGATGCCGTCGAGTACCGACCCGAGCACGATGGCAAGCGGCGAGCCCTCCGCCTGCTTTCCCGTCGGGTCCTTCCGCTCGGATGCCCCGCGGCGATCGAGCTGCCAGTCCCCTAGCGCGAAGACCATCGCCCCGACCAGGACCAGTAGCGAGACCCAGCCGACGGTACTCGTCTCGAGCGCCTCGTCGACCAGCTCGAACGAGATCGAACCGAACAGCAGGCCCGTGCCGAGCGCCATCACGATCGCGATTACCTGCCGCCCCGGAGCGAACAGATAGGAGACGAGCGCACCGACGAGGAGTGCCGACGCGCCCAGCGCTCCCCAAAAGAACGCCTCGATCATGCGGTCGAATTTTTCGAGGCTCCGGGATGAGTGAACCTCATGCCGCGGGGGTGACGGCGAAACCCGGGAAACGTGCGAATCTACGCAGCGGTGCGAGTAGGCGCCTCATGAGCCAGCTCGAGGGCGCGAGTGGCACGACGGCGGTGGCCGGGGACGGCCTGCGGCCGCGCCTGCGGCGTCTGGGGAAGATCGCCCTCTGGCTGATCGCGATTGCGGCAGTGGTGGCGGTCCTGCAGCTGTTCGGCGTCGACGTCACCGGCTGGCTCTCGGACCTGTGGCACCAGATCAAGGAGGTTCCGGCCGGCTACATCGTCGGCGCATTGATTGCCCAGACCGGGCAGACCGTGCTCGCCGGCGTTTCGTACTACGGGATCCTGCGCGCGGCGTACCCCGGCGAGGTCAGGCTGTGGCCAATCGTCACCGCGTACGCCGTCGGCGTGGCCGGCAACAGCTTCCTCCCGGCGAACATCGGCACGTTCGTGACGCTGATCATGTTCGTCGCGATCATCCCGTCGGCGACATTCGCGGGGTCGCTCGCCGCCTATCTCGTCCAGAAGATCTTCTTCACGCTCATCGGCACATTCGTTTACCTGTACCTCTTCCTGTCGGTGGGCGGCTCGGTCAACCTCAGCTTCGGCCACATCTCCGACCACCCCGTAGCGACGATCACGATCGTGGCAGGCGGCCTGTTCCTCCTCTTCCTGCTCGGGCGTATCTTCTGGCGGCAGGTCAAGAAGCTCTGGAACCAGGCCAAGCAGGGCGGCGTGATTCTGGCACGGCCGACGCAGTACCTGAAGTGGGCATTCCTGCCGTCGCTTTGCTCCTGGCTGTGCAAGCTGGCGGTGATCGGGATCTTCCTCGCCGCCTTCGCAATCCCCGTCACATTCGAGTCGATCATGTGGGTCGTCGGCTCCGGCTCCCTGGCCAACGTTGCCTCCTTCACGCCCGGGGCCGTCGGCGTTACCCAAGCCACGAATGCGCTCGCCCTAGACACTTGTTGCAACGTTCCCCGGGACACCGCCATCGACTACTCGACTGCGCAGCAGCTGATCACGAGCGCGTGGAACGTCCTTTTTGCGACAGCGCTGGTCGTGATCGTCTTCGGGTGGACCGGCGGCAAGCTGCTGGTTGGCGACGCGTACGTCGATGCGAAGGAACGGACCGCCGACATGAAGGAGGCTCGAAAGCGGAAGAGGGCCGAGCGAAAGGCGGAGCGAAGATCGGCCGACACTTGAGCGCGTCCGGCGGCCTCTCGCTCGTGCCGGCACTCGGCGCGTTCACCGCCCACCGGCGGGGTGGACGGCTGAGCCGTCAGCTCGCGCTCGCGGCCATGACGGCGCATGGCGGCGCATCCGGCTGAGCGCCCCAAGCGGCGCCGGCGCTTCGCCTCGCGACGACTCCTCAGCATCGGCATCGGCCTGGCCGCGGCCGTTGCCACGTTCGCGTTCGTCCTTCCGCGGATCGCCGACTACGGGGACGTGTGGGACGCGGTCACGGAGCTCTCGTGGCCGAAGCTCGGGATCCTGCTCGGCGCGACGGCCCTCAATCTCGCCACGTACGCGCCGCCGTGGCAAGCGGCCCTCCCGGGGCTTCGGTTCACGCAGGCGTTCGTGGTGACGCAGGCTTCCACCGCGTCCACCTACATCGCGCCGGGTGGCGCGGCCGTGGGCATGGCGCTGTCGTACGCGATGCTCCGGGGCTGGGGCTTCCGTAACGCGCAGGTCGCGCTTGCCGTGGCCGTGACCGGCGCCTGGAACCAGTTCGTGATGTTGGCCTTCCCGATCGCCGCGCTTGCGCTTCTGACGTTCGTGCACGAGCGGCACCCGCTGCTCGAGACGGTCGCGGCAATCGGGCTCGCCGTGCTGGTGGTGGCCGCGGGAGCTTTTGCCGCCGGCCTCGCCACGCCGCGTTTCGCACGCTGGGTGGGGAACCTCGCCGCGCGGGTGGTGAACCGCGTGCTGCGCGTCGCCCGGCGCGGGCCGGTGGCCTGGTCTGGCGAGTCGCTCGTTCAGTTTCGCGATGACGCGCTCGAGCTTCTGAGACGTCGCTGGCACGTGATCACGCTGGCGACCCTGGCCGGCCATCTCACCGTGTTTCTCCTGCTTCTTGCCTGCCTGCGCGCTTTCGGCGTGTCCGCCGACGAGGTGTCGGCGATCGAGGCCTTCGCTGCCTGGTCGATCGTTCGGCTGCTCGGGTCGCTCCCGATCACGCCCGGCGGGATCGGCGTGGTCGAGGTCGGACTCACCGGGTCGCTGGTGGGCTTCGGCGGCGACAACGCGGAGGTCGTCGCGGCGGTGCTCGCCTACCGGTTCTTGACAATCGTGCCGACGCTCGTCCTGGGGTTGCTCGCCGGCGCGACGTGGAAGCGGTATCGGCCGAAGCCGGCGCAGATCGTCTAGAAGGCGGCGGTGCCCCCGATTGGCAGCACGCGGACGTCGACCCCAGGCGCGAGCTCTCGGGCATGGCGCCGAAACTCCTCGCCCGCCGTCTCGGTCAGCCGTCCGAGCATCGGGGCGTACGTCCCCCAATGGATCGGGACCGCGATCTCCGGGCCGACGAGTTGCAGCGCCTTCGCCGCCCGAAGCGGGTCGAGGTGGCCCTCCGGGACCCGGGGCCCCCAACCCCCCACGGGGAGCAGAGCCGCTGCCACAGGCGCAAGGTCGCTCATGCCGTCGAAGAGATCCGTGTCACCTGCGAAGTAGACCGGGCGCGAGCCGCCGAGAACGAAACCGATCGCCGAGCTGGAAGATCCGCGTCCGCGCCACCGCCCCACACGGTGGACGGCCGGCGTTGCGCGCACCTCGAGGCCGGCGATCTCGACGCGGTCACCCGCCTCGAGCTCGAGAACATGCTCGAAACGGCGCACGATTCGGCCGGCGCCACGGGGCACCACGATCGCCGTCGACGGCCGGAGCAGCGAGAGCGAGCGGAGGTCGAGGTGATCCCAGTGAACGTGCGACACGAGCACGCCATCGAGGTCACCGAGATCGCCTGGGACAGGCGAACGGCGGCGGAGATGGAGCACCCGCGCCCTCAGCAACGGGTCGGTAAGGACGCGGGCGCCGTCGAGCTCGATCAAGACCGTGCTGTGACCCAGCCAGGTAAGCAGGCCAGTCACGGCGCGGTGAGCTTCTGCCGCTCGTACACTCTGCGGGGAAACCTACGTGGCGTCCCCGCTCAGGTAGACCAGCGCAGCCTTCACCCGCCTGTTCACGTCCGCAGGCTCGCCCAAATCGAGCTTGAGGAAGATGGCGTTGATGTGCCGCTCGACGGCCCGTTTCGTGATCGTCAGGGACGACGCGATCGAGCTGTTGCTGCGGCCCTGTGCGATCAGGCCGAGAATCTCGAGCTCACGCGGCGTCAGCGCCGCGAGCTCGGAATCGCCGCGCTCCCGGGCCGCAATGAGCTTTTCCACGACGCGCGAATCGATCACGGATCCACCCGCTACAACCTCGCGCACAGCGCGGCTCAGCTCCGCCGGGTCCGTGAGCCGCTCCTTGAGAAGGTAGGCCCGGCGATCCGAGCCTGCGCTTAGCAGCGCCAACGCGTACCGCGGCTCCGCGTGCTGGCTCAGGATCACAACACCGATCTGCGGATGGGAGGAGCGAAGCTCCGTGGCGAGCTGAATCCCCTCGTCGGTATTCGTTGGCGGCATCCGGATATCCGTCACGACGACGTCTGGAGCCGTGCGCTCCACCGAGGCCCGGAGGGCGTCGAGATCTTCGGTCGCCTCCAGCAGCTCCACGTCGTCGATGTCGTCAAGGATGCTGACGATGCCCTCTCGGACGAGGAAGTTGTCCTCGCCGACGACTACTCGAATAGGCATCGGTCGGCTATCGGAGTCGACTCGTCGCCACGGAGGAAGCCTCGGTGACGCTGGCGCGAACTGTGACCCCCGCTCCGGGCACCGAGCTGATCTCGAGATCTCCTCCAACAGCGC
This sequence comes from Actinomycetota bacterium, assembly GCA_046728975.1. GTDB lineage: Bacteria > Actinomycetota > Thermoleophilia > Gaiellales > Gaiellaceae > JBKPFU01. Next base: position 13,784 of record JBKPFU010000097.1, read on the forward strand.
CGATCCGGTCGCGCATCGTGGCGAAGCCCATGCCGTCGGAGGTCACTCCCTCGCCGAATCCCCGGCCGTCGTCGGAGACCGAGAATTCGATCTGATTGCCCTCGCGGCTGAGCTCGACGGCCAGCCTTGCGCCGGCGCCGGCGTGCTTCGCGGCGTTCTGGATCGCTTCGAGGACGCAGAAGTAGAGCGCGGCTTCGACCGTCGGGGAGCACCGTCCGATTCCGCGATCGCGCACGCGCACGGCGATCGGAGCGTCCACGGCGAAGGCCCTCAGCGCCTCCGGAAGGCCTCGTTCGCGCAAGACCGTCGGGTAGATCCCGTGCGCGAGCACGCGCAGCTCCTCGAGTGCAGCCGCGGCGTCGTCTCGGATCTCCTCCAGCTGGCCCGCGAGGGTGGCGTCGACGATCCGGCGCTCGACCCGCCCAATCTTCATCTGGAGCAGGATCAGGCGCTGCTGGGCCCCGTCGTGCAGGTCACGTTCCAGACGGTGACGCTCGCGATCGGCGCTGGCGACGATTCTCGCCCGGGAGGCACGCAGCTCGTCGACGAGCCGAGTGTTCTCGAGCAACACGAGCGAGGTTTCGGCGAGCCCTTCGAGGACGCCGCCCGCGTCATCAAGCGAGGCGTTGTACTCGAGCGCCGCCGCCGGACGCCCGTCGTTCGTCACCCTTGTGAGTGCGCGACCGGGAGCGGTCGCCGGCATCCCCACGACCGCCCCCTCGACGTCGAGGTAGCGCGAGCGGTCCCGGTCCCAGAGGGCGAGGGTGAGGCTCGGGTCGCCGAGCGCATCGCGCAATAAGTCCTGCATCCGCGACTGGGTGACCCGCTCGCCGCGAACGCTGGCGACGAGCCGCCCCATCGTGACTGCGGCGTACGTCCGAGCCTGGGCCAGGCCCGCGAGCATCGCAACTGGAATAAGGATTGCGCCGGCGGTTTCGGCAATCCGGAGGGCTTGAAGTGTGGCGCCGGTCGAGTCGATGAAGGTGTTCGTGATGTAGGCCCCGATTATTACGACGGAGGCGTAGAGCAAGGGCTCGACTGCCCGACGGCGGAGACGGTAACGGGAGCGCGCCTTCGCGACGAGCATGATGCAGACCCCGATCAGGGCGGCAGCGGTGGCGGCGCCGACCGCAGCGATCAGCGCATCGGAGAAGCCGTCCGACACGCTGACGAGGCGAAACCCGTTGTCGGGGCACTTACTCGCACATTCGGCGAAAGGCCCACCGGGCGGGAGTCGCTCTGCGAAGGCGACGACGAACGCCCAAAGGACTGCGCTCACGCCGGCGAAGCCTGCGATGTACCAGCGATCGCGCGCGGCGTCGAGCCGGTCGCGCGGGAAGCAGAGGAAGATATAGATGAGGTAGACGAGGAACGCGGCCAGCCATACGCGGCCGATCGTGTACGTGACCGAGTCGCCCGAGGCATTCAGCGAAGTCCCCGCGTAGAAAAAGCCGGCGCCGGCGACGAGCAAGCCGAGTCGGTTGTCCGGGCGTCGCCACCACATATACACGCCGGCCGCTATCCAGGCGGCGATCAAGAGGCCGCGCATGATCGCGGTGCCTTCAGGACGGACGAGAATCGGGCTCTGCCCGACGGCCCAGATCGTCGCAGCCGTCGCGCCGGCCCCTGCTCCCGCCAAGCCGACGGCGGCGTAGAAGCTTACGTGCTTGCTGGCCGAGGTCGCGGCGGCTGGGGCGGCATAGGCCGACACCTATCGACCGGCTCGACCGTCGCGCCCGATGTTCAGGCGCGCCGGTTCGGACAGCTCAGTCACGAACGAGGCAGCCGCTCGTCTCGGCGCGAGCCGCCGCTCTTCGCGTGTGTCCCTCCGCACCGCGAACCCTCCTATGCATGAATGATAGGGGCAGTTCTTGCCCTCCCAAGCATGCCGACAGTGGGCTGTCGACGGATCGGACAAAAAGCCGAGCCGGAGGCGGGACATACGTAGGGGCCGCGGGTATGTCATTTGACGTATCGCCTGCATTTGGCGCTTCGTCCTGGGCCGCGTTAACGTGGAAACGCCCCCAGACCCCGACAAAGGGGCCGACCACGAGCACCGAAGCACACGTTGCCCTCGCGGAGCCGGCAAACCGCAGGACGGAGGCCGGTACGCG
>JBKPFU010000098.1:0-8429 GCA_046728975.1 Actinomycetota bacterium
GGATGCCTTGTCAACGCCCGCCCCGGCGCAGCCGTCGCCGCGGGGAACGTGGAGACGTCGAGCCGGATCGTCGACGTTCTCTTCCTCGCGCTCGCTCGAGTGCTCGACGTCCCCGCCCAGGGTCAAGGGACGATGAACAACGTCACGCTCGGCAACGACCGCTTCACGTACTACGAGACGATCGGCGGCGGCCAAGGCGCCTGCCCTGACGCCGACGGTCCATCGGCGGTCCACGTTGCGATGTCGAACACGCTTTCGACACCGACCGAGGCGCTCGAGCTCTCCTACCCGCTGCGCGTCGAGCGGCACGAACTGCGGCGCGGCTCCGGCGGCGACGGCCTTCACGCCGGCGGCGACGGAGTGATTCGCGAGCTCCGCGCCCTGGAAGCCTGCCGCTTGTCGGTGATCAGCGAGCGACGGCGGCGTGCCCCGGCCGGCGCTGGGGGCGGTAATCATGGGGCGCGCGGTCGAAATCTCCTGAACGGCGTCGAGCTGCCGGCGAAGGCGACGCGGGACCTCGCGTCAGGCGACTTGCTGAGAATCGAGACCCCCGGCGGCGGCGGATTCGGCGTACACTGACCGCCCTGATGCTGTGGGAGTTCGTGTTCATGATGGTGATCCTGAAGATCCCCATCGTGTACCTCTGTTTCGTGGTCTGGTGGGCCGTCAAGTCGGAACCGCGGCCGCCGGCGGAGGCCGCGCTGATTCCCGCGGTGCCCGACGTCGAGCCCCGCTCGCCCTGGCGCCCCACGCGTCGCCCGAGGCGCCCGCGCAACGGCCCGCAGCGCTCGCCGGCGCGGCCGTCGGCGCGCACCAGGGTGTGAACGCTCCGCCGGTCACGCGCGATCGACCGGCCGACGCGGTCGCAGGCCTCCTCGCGGCCTGCTCGATCTTCGCCAGCCTGGTTGCGCTCGCGTACCGGCCGGCGCGAATCACGCCGTTCACGATCGGAATCGCGCTGATCGCGGTCGGGATCGGCGGACGCAACGCCCGGTTGGCGGCCTTCGCCCTCGCGGTCGCGACTATCTGCTTCGCCCTCGGGATGACGATCGCGGTGCTGACCGAGAACCCGATCTTCTAAGGAAACCCCCGCACGTCGGGGGTTTTCTACCGGAACTTTCTACTGGCGCCGTCGGCGCCACGCCTACGGGGTGCGCGATGACCCTGGCGATGCGCTGGCGACGGCGCGGCCCAGGAACGCGAAGCTCGCGCGCCCGGAAGACGCGACGCCGAACGGCCGTCTAGGGAGAGCCGGGCGGGCGCTTGGCGGCCCGACAGCCTGGCGGAGCGACCCGTCGGCTCCTGATCGTATAGATCGGTTGCTTGGCTCAAGCTTGCGTTGTTGGCGAGTGTAAAAACACGCTCTTTGCGGACTTTTTAGCCGCTGCTTGCGCCCAATCTGTTTGCAACTCGGGCGCGAGCGGAGAGACTATGTTGTCTCAAGTACAAACGACGTCCGAGGAGGGCGGACGTATCAGACTCGCGGCAGCCTCGAGCATCTTCAGCAGCAAGAAGCCCCACCCCACGGTTTCAGGCGCGGGGCGGGGCGGTAGCACCGACCTCCGGTCCGGGGCCGTCTCTCCGAGTTCGCCCGTCCAGAGAGAACGAGAGAGGGGAGTGGTGCCTAGCGACCGAGTCTAGCGGCGCGCTACGCGCCGAGCCGTTTCGCTGAGAGCTCACCCGCCTCGCGTGAGCAAAGGGACCAAGGAGGATTTTCGAATGACGAGGATTAAGCGTTTGGGTGCGCTGCTGTTCGCAGTGTGCGCGTTCGCCGCTTCGGTGGCGCCCGCCGCGCTCGGTGACGCCGGAGGTGGCCCCGGCGGGAACGCCGGCTGCGCCGGCCACCAGCCACCGCCCCCGCCGGGCGGCGGCTGTCACCACTAACGACCTTCCGTTGGAAGAGCTCCGTGCGGGGGGCTGCGCGGGGCTCTTCTAACGGCGCGCTTCGACCGAAAGACGGGACCCACCCTCTCCCCGTCGCCCCGGAAGGCCCCCGCAAGGAGATTGCGGGGGCCTTCGCTCATAGAGGGGCGTATACCGCTAAAAGCGTGTGGGCCATCCTGACCTTCGTCGTTGCGTTCGTCGTACTGATGTTTGCCGCCCGTTCGCTCGGGTGGATCGGACCTACGAGCTGGGTGCCGTTCTCATCCTTGGCGCTCGTCTCGAGCGTCGCCGTCAGACACCTGTGGCGGACACCCTGACGTTGTTAATCCTCTCCCTGTCGGGAGGAACCCCGGTGGCTGGCGCTAAGGGGGTTCCTCCCCACGGCGCTACGGACCGCTCAGCCGTTACAGGACCGGGAGCGGATCCCGCATTACAAAGGGAACCCCGGCCCCAGCTGTCGGCTACGCCTTCCCTCCGGATCCGCGATACCCTTGATGGCGGTCGTTCGGTCCCAGCCGATCAACGGAAAGGGGAAACCGAATGGCCTTCGCCTTCAGGCTTGAGTTCGAGGACGGAAGACCCGTCGAGCCGCGCATCTTCAGAGCTGCGGTACCTAACTGGCATCCCGGCGACACGATTCCGCTGGGCGACAGAACGCTACTCGTCGTTCACGTTCGCGACGACGACGCCGACCAACCGCCGGTACTGGTCGTTGAGGACGCGGCCGAATGAGCCAGTAGCCGCAACCCGCCCCTACGTCTCGTGGTCCCCCACTCTTAGCGGGGGCGGACCGAGGGCCTATCGCCCAACGCTTCGCTTGGGGTGGTCGGCTCTGCGGTGCCGACCGCCCCGCAAGACCTGAAAGGGGGGAGGGAGCCGGAGGGCGGCTCCCTCCCGAATGACCGAGACCAGCGTCAGAGAGGCTGGCTCAATTCGACTCTACTGCTTGACGGCATCTTCGTCTCAGCCAGCGGCGCGGGAGCCAGCGTCCCCCGGCTACGATGGTGAGCGTAGGTGAGCTGTGGTGCTACGCGGCGTCTTGACGTTTATCGGCATCGTCATGGCGCTTGCCTTGATCACAGCCTTGGTCGGCTGGCTCGACGCCTACCAACTCGGGTTGATTCTCGTCCTGGCGCTCGTGTTGACGGTCGCCGTGAGGCTTTAGCGAGAGTTCTCCTCTCTCCCTAACCGAAGGAGCCCCCCACGGGTACCGGTGGGGCTCCTTCGGCGATTCTAAGCCGCAGCGCAGCCCCGCCTCGAGACAGGGCCGTGCTGGTCTCCTCCGTCCAACGTGGCCTGTCTCTCTACCAAAGTAACCATGATGCAGATCGATGAATTATATAAGATGTGCTTATGGATAAATCTGAGACGCCCGTGCTGATCTCGGTCAACGAGGCTGCTCGAATCGCCACCGTCAGCCCGATGACGATCCGCCGCGCGATCGGTCGCGGCGAGATCCCCGCAGTCAGGGTCGGCGAGCGCAGCGGCCCCTACCGGGTCGAGCGCGAGCCGTTCCTGCGCTGGCTGTACGGCAACCCCCACCACCAACCCGAGAGGGAGGACGAACGATATTGAGCCCGCCTTTTGCCGCGCCTCTATGCTCGCCCGACCCGCGCCAGGAGGTTGAAGATGGCAACGCAGATCGTCTTTCTTGGAAGCAGCAAGGATCAGCCCTTGGCGGTCGTGGTCGATCAGGACGCCAAAACTGTGGGACAGATGGTGCGAGACGCACGGGAGCTGGCGCAGCTCACAAGGGACGGTGAGCCGATCTGGGTCAACCTGTCGACCGCGCTCTACGTGGAGGAGCGGCGCGAGCCCGAGGCGAGCTACGCATTCATTTAGACGTCCCGGCGTGGAAGCGGGCTCGAGCGCTGCTCGTCCCGCTCGGCGGCCTCGGTCAATGAGCGCTTGATCCACAACGCCATCTCGCTTCGGCGCAGCGCGGCTGCTCGGCCCCACCGCTCGAGCTCGAGTTTGTCGGCCTCGACGCCGATCGTCACGCGGCGCGGCTCGCGCTTCACCGTCCCAGCCAGTCGTCGAAGCCTCGGACATGCGTGACGGATCCGGGCGGCGCGTGGACCTCGACCTCGCGCCCGTACTCGTCCTCGATCTTGTGCCGGCGCGGGCCGCCCGCGGGCGGGTCGTCGTTTCTGCCGAGGCCGAGGAAGGCAAACAGCCCCGAGCCAAGGGGAGCCAGGCGCTTGCGCGGCTTCTCGGGGATCACGACCGTCTTTCGCTTCTCAGATGAAGGCATATTGACCTCCAGGTTCCGGCACCTGGGATGCCGCCTCGTTCGCTAGCACGCTGGCGACGAGCGCGTCGATCAGCCGCCCCGGTCCCGCTTTCTCCAGCGTGTATCTGCCGCGGCCGTCCTCGTCGCGGCCGACCTTGCGCAAGCGACCGTTGAGGACGTGGCGCGTGAGGTCGGGGTCGCCGTCGTGCGTCACCCGCCCTTCCTCGAGCGCGGTGCGGAAGCGGTCGACCGCGGGCGGCATTCGCTGGACCGAGTTCGTCGGCAGCTCGACGACCCGGTTCAGCCAGCGCCCCGCCCACTGCTCGAGCTCGTCCTGCCACTTCCAGGGATCGGCGTACAGGAAGGCGACCTCGTAGTGCTCGAACATGAACTCGACCGCGCGCTCGATCCGGGAGCGGTCGACGCGCCAGTTATCAACCCCGGGGGGCCGCTCGATGATCTCGACCGGGAACAGCCACCCGTCCAGGGTCGCGCCGACCAGCGCGGTCCCGTCCCGCGAGTGCGAGCCGTCGAACCCGAGCACGATCCGCTCGCCTTCCTCCAGCTCCCGCTCCACCTCCCGCGCGGCCCACAGAGCCGGATTTACGGCCGCGAGCGTTCCCGAGCTGGGGACGTTGAAGAAGAAGCGCACGGCCTCCTCCCACACAGCACCCCGGGGTCGCGCACCTCGTGCAGGAGCCGCTCGGTGTCGACCCAGCCGGCGCCCTGGTAGACCTCGGCGAGCAGCCCGCGCAGTGTCTCGTCGTCCATCTCCGGACTCGGCTCCAGGGACGGCCGCTTCGCCACGAACAGGATTCCGGGCTTGCCCTCCGCGTGGTGCTGCTCGGTTTCCTCGGCGATCGAGTCCTCCCCGAGCTCCGGCGCGTTCGCGAGCTCCAAGGTCCTGCCGCCCATCTTGCCGGCGTTTCGGCGCAGCACGCGGGCGAGCCGGTGGCCACCGTTCGACTTGGTGAAGTTGTGGCTCTCGTCCAGCAGCCCGAATGTCAGCCGCTGCCCCTCCCGCGCGCCCCACGAGGACGAAACGGCCTCCAGCTTCGCGCCGGGGTTGCCCTTCAAGTACAGACGTCCGCGGCCAAGGTCGATGTCCAGCTCGCGCGCGGCCTTCGCATCGTTCTCTGAGAGCAGGCTCCAGATCAGCGAGTACACGTTCGAGACGGCCTGATCTTCCGAGCAGGCGGCGACCTGCACGTATGGAACCGCCGGCGCCGTGGGGCCGCAGAACTCTGCGAGGCAGATGATCGCGCCCAACGGACTCTTGCCCCAGCCCTTACTCGCCTCGAGCGCGGCTCTGCGGTAGACGTAGACGCCGTTCGCGTCCGTCTCATAGAAGGCGACGACGAATGCCGCCTGCTCGTCGCTGAGGACGAGCGGCTGCGACGGATCAGACGGCGAGGGGAGATACCTGTGGGACCAGGCGAGCACCTCGAACCCGCGCGTTCTCATTTGGCCAGCTTCAGCTTCAGGTGCGCATACGGGTCGGGAAGCGCCTCCGGCGCCGGCTCCGGGTGCTCGACGACGAGGCGCATCCGCAACAGGGATGCCGGCGTCAAGCCGAGCTCGCCTTCCATCCGCGCCACCACCGCGAGCCCCGGCTTCTGGAAGCGAAGTCGAACGTAGCGCGCGATTACATCCGGCTCGATCCGCTGGTCATGCCACCAGGCCGCGACCGGCAGCTTCCATAGCCTTCTCCACAGCTCGGCCTCGGCCTTCGACGGCCTCCCGTCCGGCCACTTGGGCGCCGGCAGCTTGCAACCGTCGTGCGGCAGAACAGTCCACTGCTCGGGCGCATTTCGGCGCCTGAGGCTCTCAGGGGGCTTGCTAGGCCGTGGAAGTTTGGTGGGCATCAGTTTCTACGAAAGTTCAGAGCCGTACAGTTTGCGAAACGGATGGGCAGGGGTTCCTGGGCGCCCGCGCCTTCGAGGCGATGCCGCCCCCCAGGGGTCATGCGATCGACCACGGCTCGTTCTCGATCGACAAAACGTGAGAACGCTTGCTGCCCTTGCTCGAGTTGTGTGATCGACGGAGAACATCGACATCGGCAAGCGTGAGATCGCTTCGTCCTTTCGTCCTCGGGTCGCGATGGTCGACGGTCAAATCGTCACGTCGACCACAGACCGAACACCACGGTTGCTGACGGATCGCCTTCGCTGCGAGCCTGCGCCATGCTGGGCCATAGCCGCGCTGCGCTGCTGTTCCACGCTTGCGCTCATGCTCGCGTTCATGCGTGCGACACCGGCTGCCACTCGTCGGCTTCCCGCAGTCCAAGCAAGGCCGGAGACGCGTCACTTCTTGTCCGTCGGTGACTTCTTGCCCGACTGACCGGGCAGCGGCTGCGGCGCTTTGGTCACCGCATTCGGCCACGTCTTGGTCGTCACCGGGCCGTGCTGTAGTCGGCGCTGATCGCTGTGTACGTCACTGCTTTTCTTGCTTGCCATTCGCGTTCACCTCCTCGTCTGGGTGGGGGCCGAGCAGCCTCCAATACCGCGGGTGTTGCACGACCATCGGATGGGTGCGCGGATACACGCGGCCTCGCGGAATCGGGTCTGACCATCCGAGACTGAAGCCCTCCACGCACACCGCTTGCTCGAACTGGTACGGCTGCCGCTCGGGCGGTCGGCGCGTTCTTATCTTCGGCATCAGCGCACCTCGAGCTCGAGCGGCTCGCAGAAGCCCGAGATCGTGCGCCAGCAATACAGCTGCGGCCGCGAGAGCCAGCCTCCCGGTGTCACGATGAGGCCGAGCCAGCGGTCACGGGTCAGCTCCCAGCCGCGCTGCCAGGCTCGGCGATCGGCTCGACTCGGCGCCGCGTCGCCGGAGGGGTGCGAGTGCCAGCAGCCGCGCACGCTCAAGTGCTGAAAGGCTCGCATGAACTCCTGGGCCCTCCCGAAATCGAGGGCCACGCTCGATTTCGCGTGGCGACTGTTCGCGCCCGCATCCGTTGCGAGAACGATGTGATCCGGCCAACGCACGTCGCTGAGCAGCCATCCGCCGACTTCTAAGTCTTCCCCGAAATCGGCTCGCGCAGATTTGATCTCGGCTTGAATCGCGAGCTCCGCCGACCGCGTTATGGTCGCGCAGTAGCTTCTCGCCTGGCTCTTGCAGAGCATCGGCAGCGGCTCCTCAGCCACCGACGCACTGCGGCCGGCGGGCGCGCAAATCGCGACGCGGTTCCGGCCGAGAGAACCGTCCGAAGTTGCCCGGAAGCGATCGGGGAAAAGACGCGCAATTGCCGCGTTCTCTGCGACGCGAGTAACCCCCCTCGTGATTACCCCGCCATCGCTTGGATCCACGAACGAGGTCGTCGCGACTAGCATGGCGCCTCCTCCTGCCCCGCGCGCCCTGATGGAGCTCGACTGCCCGTCGCTCTCTCCTGCGGGTCTCCACCAGGCGCAGCAGGGGCTTCCGGGGACACGACAGGAGCAATGCCCCCGGATCTTTCGACGTGCTCTCGGATCGCGCCGAATACCTCGCGACTGACGCTACGATTGCCGGCATCGGCGAGACGTGCGACGGCCTCTGCGAGTTCGGGCGGAACCCGCGCGGCGATCGTTACTCGAGGCTCGTTTGCGACGTTCGCATTGCGCACGTCTTGTTGTTCGGCTAGTTCGCGCGACAACCCGTGGCGCCGCTTCTATCCCGCGCTGAGTTTTTACATTCGGAGGAGCCTCGGAGGAGCAAAAACGCCAAAACCTAGCCGAATAGCCTCATATCCGGAATAGGAGGCTCGAATGGCTACAACAATTAAGCGACGGCTTTTGTCAGTACGAGAAGTCGGCCTGATGCTCGGTTACTCGAAGAAGAGTGTCCATGCACTTGTCGACAAGGGCGTACTGAAGCCCGTCCAACTCGGTTCGAGGGGTCATCTCCGCTTTCGCGTCGAGGACGTCGAGGCGCTGATCCAGGGCGAGAGGCCCCATGAATGAGGGAAGCCGCCCTGCAAGGCGGCCCCCCAAACGCAACATCACCGCTTCAGACACTAGCGGTCGTCTCGGCGGACAGAGCGCCTGGAGGCGCGAGGTTAACTCCCTCACTGACGACGATCTGATGCTGGTGGTGAGGTCGATGGTCGCGGTCGATGCGGCAGTCAGCACCTACCGGAAGAGTGCCGCGGCCCCGTACAGCTTCGACGCGCCTCCCCGAAGGCCGCGACCGGGACGTGACGATCCTGCACATGGTCTTCAAGACCGCGCGGAAGGAGGGAAGAGTCGATACCCGACGGAGGACGCCGAGCGGCCGACCGTGCGGCAGCGCAAGGGGATCGCGCTCAAGCCCGTGCAGGTGCAGCAGCTCG
>JBKPFU010000099.1:0-5133 GCA_046728975.1 Actinomycetota bacterium
TGCTGTGTGGCCTTCGAAGCGCAGCTTACTGCCGAGGATCCAGTGCCCAGGTTTGGGGAATGTCGCTGCCGCCTTCCTCCGCGATCCGCGGGCCAAAGTGGACCAGCGCTGGGTGCGAGGCGATCTTCCCGCTGACGAGCGATTCGCCGAGCCCGAACGACCGCGAGCTTTCGAGGAGCCCCGCCGGTGCGAACGAGAGCATCTCGCCGACGAACGCGAGGTCGGCGGTCGAGTTCATCCTCATCAGCACGAGGTTGTCGCACTGGGAGACGATGAGCTCGTGAACCCGCTGGGGGCGCTGCGTGGACACGAGCAGGTAGAGCCCGAACTTGCGCCCCTCGGCGGCGACGCGGATCGCGCGGTCTGTCGCGAGCTCCGACACGTCGTCGGTAGGTCGGCTCGGGCAGACGTTGTGCGCCTCGTCGATCACGACCAGCACCGGCTCGCGTGCGCCACGGTTGCGCCACAGCGTAGCGAGCACGCTCTCCGCGGCGACCGCCAGTTCGGCGGGCGTGTCGAGCGAGCCAAGGTCGACCACGAGCGCCCTGGGGCCGCCGGGGGCGACGAGGTCCTGCAGGGAGCCGGTGTCGCCGAGCGACCAGATCGACCACTGCGGGATGCCCAGGTTGCGGATGCGCGCACCGAGAGCTTGCAGGTCCGTGCTCGGCGCGGCGAGGAGCCGGTCGACGAGCGAGTGCACGGTCCGCTCGTCCTCGCCGGCCCCGGCTTCCACCGTGTCGAGCAGCGCGCCGAACTCGTCGCGGTCCCGGATCGGGTCGAGCCGGAGGACGGCGGCGCGCTCATCGGCGTCGAAGTCGGTGAAGCGCACGTGGAGCCGGTCGGACCCATCTCGGCCCGCCCTGCGGACGACGATTCCGGCTGCTGCGCGCCGGTACGCGTCGGCGACCGCGTCGTCGATTCCCTGCCGCACGGTCGCGAGGCGGACGAAGTCGGAATTCGGGTCGAGCACGACGATCCGGATCGTCGTCTCCAGCAGAAGCCGCTCGAGGATCGTCCCGAGCGCATACGTCTTCCCCGAGCCGGACTGACCGCACAGGAACGTGTGGCGGTCGAAGCCGCCGGCATCGAGCGAGAACCGCACCTCGGGCTCGAGCAGAAGCCGGCCTACGTCTAGCGACGCACGCGCGGGCCGAGCTCGCTCGAGCCACGACGCGACCGACGCCGCGCCCGCTCGCTCCGCCGCGAAGTCGTGGAACGGTCGCGCGCCGGCGTCGAGGATGATGCCGTGGCCTCGCACGAGCGCCTCCCCTGATTCTTCCTCCAACTTGTGGACCTGGCCGAGGTAGCTGTCGCCGATCGAGGCGTAGCTCCCTGGTTGCAGCTCGAGTCCGTCCAGGGAGCACTGGAACGTGAAGCGGCGTCCATCGATCGACGACGCGGTTGCGGCGCCCGTCATCTCGTCGCGAAGTAGAACATCCTCTCGGAGAAGCTAACCAGTGAACTCGATCCTCGAGGCAATCGGAAACACGCCGCTGGTTCGGCTCCGGCACTGCGCGCCTACGAACGGCGCCGAGCTCTGGCTCAAGCTCGAGTACTACAACCCGACCGGCTCGATGAAGGACCGGATGGCGCTCGCGATGATCGAAGGCGCCGAGCGCGACGGCCTCCTCTCCCCCGGCGACACCGTTGTCGAATACACCGGCGGAAGCACCGGTCCAGCGCTCGCGCTCGTTTGCCGGGCCAAGGGCTACCACGCGCTGATCGTGATGGCCGACTGCTTCACCGAGGAGCGCTTCCAACTGCTGCGGGCGCTCGGTGCCGAAGTTGACGTCGTGCCCTCGGTCGAGGGACGGCCTCGCGTCACCCCGCAGGACATCGAGAACATGGTGGCCCGCGCGCAGGAGCTCGCGCGACACCCAGGTCACTACGCGACAGATCAGTTCAACAACCCGTACATCATTGCCGGCCACCGGGACGGGCTCGGCCGCGAGATCTGGGAGCAGAGCCAGGGGCGTGTCACGGGGTTCACGCAAGGGATCGGCACCGCCGGCTCGCTCCTCGGCGTCTCCGTTGCATTGAAGCCTCACGGCGTCACAATCCAGGCGCTCGAGCCGGCCGGTTCACCAGCCCTCAGCGGCGGAGCGCGCGGAGCGTTCGCGATGCAGGGCTGGGCGGGCTTCGTCGTTCCGCAGTGGGACGCCGCGAAAGTCGACTACATCGACGAGATCGGCGACGACGAAGCGCTCGAGACGATGCTCCGCCTCTCCCGCGAGGACGGGATCTTTGCCGGCATCTCCACGGGAGCGAACGTCGTCGGCGCACACCGCCTGGCGGAGCGACTAGGGCCGGACGCCGTGATCGTCACACTCGCCGTCGACACTGCCTTCAAGTACCTGAGCATCAGCCCGCTTAGCGACCTCGCCGGCGTCACCGGCTGAGCGTGCGTGTCTGCACAACGGCGAAGGCCCCCACTTCGATGGCGACGGCGACCAGCAGCAGGCTTGCCACTGCGGAGGGCGCGGCGACCCCAAGCGCGAGCAGCCCGAGCGATGCCGCCGCGTTCGCGCGAGCGACGAGGCGAATCGACTGCCGCCAGTCGCCGCGGGAGGCGATACGCGTGAGCAGGAATGCCCAGACGAGGGTGGCGCAGCCGATCACGACGACGAGCAAAGACGGGATGTGGAAGAAACGACCGAGCGGAACCGAGAGCGCAAGCACGATCACGCCTGCTCCTGCGCAGTAGGCGGCGTCGAGCCGCAGCCACCTGCGCGCCAGGAACGGCCGGCGATCCATGCCCGCGATCCTACGCTCGGAACACGGTAAGAGCCGGCCCCATCGAGTCACTAATTGGCATGGAGGTGATGCTCAGTGGCATCCGTAGCTGATTTGCGCCGTGGGGATCCGGGTTTCCAGGTCTATCTGCTTCTACGAGCCGGGTTTACCGTGGCACCAATCCTGTTCGGCCTCGACAAGTTCTTCAACTGGACGGTCGAATGGCCGCAATACCTGGCGCCGTGGATCAACTACATCGTGCCGGGGAGCGCGCAGGACTTCATGTACTTCGTCGGCGTGGTCGAGATCGTCGCGGGCTTGACCGTGCTGGCCGCACCGTGGATTGGCGGCTTCCTGGTCGCCGGGTGGCTGGGCGGCATCATCGTCAACCTGCTGACGAACAATCCGCCGGAGTACTACGACATCGCACTGCGCGACTTCAGCCTCTTCCTCGCTGCACTCGCGCTCGGGCGGCTGGCTCTGGCATACCGCGGCGTATCGGTCCGGCGCGCTTCCGCGCAGGAGCCGGCGCAGCGTCCTCACAGGCTGGAAGCCGCAAGTCGATAGCGGGAGGCTCGCCGCATCAGCGGCGGGCCCTCCCCTCACACTTATGACGCGCCAGCGCCGCTAGGCCCACTCGCCGGGGCTGTAAGGAGCACCAAGAACGCCGACATGACGATCAGGGCGGCGCTGTGACGAGCGTCCCCTTTCGCGCGAGCCCGAGCTCCATCGCCTGAACACTGGGCGACCGGCTGCCTTCCTACACTCGGGCGAATGGATCAAGCTCCGAAGCGGCGGGTCGAGCTCCTCGTGCCGGTCCGCACGCTGCTGGTTCTTGCTGCCGCAATCGCCGTGATGGCGGCCTTTGTCGCAATCGGCGACACGTTCCTGATCGTCTTTATCGGCGTGTTCCTGGCGCTCGTGTTCGAGTACCCGGTGCGCTACGTCATGGCGAAGACGCACATGTCGCGCGGGCTTGCAGCGACGGTGACCGTCATCGGCAGCGCTCTTGCCGTTACCGCTCTCTTCCTTGTGCTGCTCGTCCCGCTCGTCGGCGGGGTTCGCGACTTTCTCAAGCAGCTTCCTTCCACGGTGCAGGATCTCCGCGACTCGGGACAGCTCTCGTGGCTCGGTGACTCGGGAGCGGCGAAGAACGTGCAGGAAGGAGCTGAGCGGATTTCCGCATCCATTCCCGACGCGATCTCCGCTGTGCTCGGGATCGCCGGGGATTTCTTTGGCGTCTTCCTGGCGCTTTTCACGATCCTGTTCATTTGTTTGTTCCTGCTCACGGACATCGCGAAGCTGAAGCAGTCGCTCGGCAGCGTGTTGATGCCGGGCGAAGAGGAACGGTGGCTCGGCGTTTGGGAGCGGGTCACGGCGTCCGTCTCGCGCTGGGCGATCGGCGTCGTCGTGATCGCGACGATCGCCGGCACGATTCAGGGCACGACGGCATGGCTGCTCGGCTCGAGCTTCGCGGTCGGACTTGGAGTGATCGCCGGGCTGCTCGACATGATCCCGAACATCGGCGCAACCATTGCCGGCTTCATCCTCGTGCCCGCGCTCTGGGCCGAGGAGGGCTTGACGGCGGCGGTGATCATGCTCGTCGTCGTGCTCGCCTATCAGCAGCTGGAGAACAACATCCTGACCCCGAAGATCCAGGGCAAGGCGGTGGACCTTTCCGCCTTCTTCATCATCGTCGCGGTGACGCTCTTCGGCGCCCTGCTCGGAGTTCTCGGCGCGCTCACCGCCGTTCCGCTCGCGGCGACGATCCAGATCTTCGTCCAGGAGTTGACGAAGGCAAGGCGCGAACGCGTGGCGGCCGCGAAGGCCGGTCTCGCCTCCTCTACCAAGACCGCGTAGACCCGCGCGGCCAAAGCCGCGCTCTTCTCGGGCGAGGTCTATGCTGACGCCTCCGCACCGAGGGACCGTCAGACCAAGGGAGGGCACGTAATGAGCGGGAACGAGATCGAGCTGGGTCCGGTCGACTACCTCGTCGTCGAATGGCCGCCCGGCAAGGAGCCGACCGGCGAAGGCCTCGGCGTGCTCGCCGACCTGACCGATCGCGGCCTGATCCGGGTGATCGACCTCGCGTTCGTGAGGAAGGAAGAGGACGGAACGGTAAGGGGCGTCGCGATCGCCGACCTCGACCATGACGGCAGCCTTGACCTCGTCCAGTTCGAGGGCGCGTCCTCGGGCGTGCTGGGCGAGGACGACTACGAGGAGGCGGGCGAGGCGCTCGAGCCTGGCACGTCGGCAGCGATCCTCGTCTACGAGAACAGGTGGGCGGCGCCATTCGCCACGGCTCTGAGGCGAAGCGGCGCGCAACTCGTCGCCAGCGGACGGATTCCGGTCAACGTCCTGCTGGAGAAGCTCGAAGAGCTCGAGGCTGCAGAGGCGTAA